>JBEVJD010000167.1:0-6307 GCA_040510435.1 Pyrinomonadaceae bacterium
GTCATGGCCCACCCCTACGGCGGCTCGTGGGGCTACCAGGTCACGTCGTTCTACGCCCCGGTGCCCAGCTGGGGGACGCCCGACGAGTTCCGCCAGTTCGTCGACACGCTGCACGGCCACGGCATCGGCGTGCTGCTCGACTGGGTGCCGGCCCACTTCCCCCGCGACGAGTGGGCACTGGCCCGCTTCGACGGCACCGACCTCTACGAGCACGCCGGGCCCCGGGGCTCGCACCCCGACTGGGGCACGCTCGTGTTCAACTACGGACGCAACGAGGTCCGCAGCTTCCTGCTGTCCAACGCCATGTACTGGGTGCAGGAGTTCCACGTAGACGGCCTGCGGGTCGACGCCGTGGCCTCCATGCTCTACCTCGACTACTCGCGGAAGGCGGGGGAGTGGGTGCCCAACGTCCACGGCGGGCGCGAGGACCTCGATGCGGTGGCGTTCCTCCAGGACCTCAACCGGGTGGTCCACGCCGAGGTGCCCGGGACCATCGCCGTGGCCGAGGAGTCCACGGCCTGGCCCGGCGTCTCCAAGCCCACCGACACCGGCGGGCTCGGCTTCGGGTTCAAGTGGAACATGGGCTGGATGCACGACACCCTCGCCTACTTCCAGCAGGACCCGATCCACCGGAAGCACCACCACGGCGAGCTCACCTTCAGCCTGGTGTACGCCTTCGACGAGAGCTTCGTGCTCCCGCTCAGCCACGACGAGGTCGTCCACGGCAAGCGCTCCCTCCTGGAGAAGATGCCCGGCGACCGCTGGCAGCAGATGGCCAACCTGCGGGCCCTCTACGCCTACATGTGGGCCCACCCGGGCAAGCAGCTCCTGTTCATGGGCGGGGAGATCGCCCAGGAGCGGGAGTGGAGCGAGGAGCGCAGCCTCGACTGGCACCTGTTGGCGCGCCCCGACCACGCCGGGGTGCAGGGCCTCGTCCGCGACCTCAACCGCACCTACCGCCGCCTGCCGGCGCTGTGGGAGGTCGACGGCGACCCGGCCGGGTTCACCTGGCTGGAGAGCACCGACGCCGACCGCAACGTGGTGGCGTTCGTCCGCCGCTCGGCGAGCGACGACCAGCAGGTCGTGTGCGTGGCCAACCTGCGCGCCCTCTACGCCTACATGTGGGCCCACCCCGGCAAGCAGCTCCTGTTCATGGGCGGCGAGATCGCCCAGGAGCGGGAGTGGAGCGAGGAGCGCAGCCTCGACTGGCACCTGCTCGAAGAGGACGAGCACCGCGGGGTGAGCACCCTCGTCCGCGACCTCAACCGCCTCGTCGTCGAGCACCCCGCGCTGCATCAGCTCGACGTTGAGCCGCGCGGCTTCCAGTGGGTTGACGTTAACAACCACCTTGAGAACGTCCTCGCCTTCATGCGCCAATCGGCCGCGGGCGACCGCGTCGTCTGCGTCTCGAACTTCGCGGCCGTGCCGCGGCCCGGCTACCGCTTCGGCCTGCCCGAGCCCGGCACGTACCGGCTCTTGCTCAACACCGACTCGTCCTACTACTCCGGCGGCGACCGCCTTCACATCGACTGCGTCGAGACCGAGGAGCAGCCCTGGCACGGCCTCCCCTACTCGGCGGTCGTTGACATCCCGCCGCTCACCACGCTCCTCTTCGGGTCGCCCGTGAAGAATGCCAACGGCGTCGAACACCCCGACGCGTGCGCGCCGCCCGAGCCCAAACCGCCCGTCCCCGTTGACACGGGCTCGCCGGTTCCTTTAAGTCAGGAAGTAAGTCAGGACGCTCAAACGCCGAAAGCGACGAAGGCCACGAAGAGCGCGCCGTCGAAGAGGAAGGCCGCGCCCGCCGCGGGCGACGCCGAAGGCGCGGGGTCGTCCGCGAAGAAGTCCTCGCGGAAGTCTGCGAAGCGAAGCCCGCGCAAGCAGGCCGACGAAGAAGAACGCCGTGAATAAAGGCGCAAGAAGCAATCCCGAGCCGTGTCCCGACAGCGGCACTCTCATCATCGGCCACCGCGGGGCCTCGGCCTACGCGCCCGAGAACACGCACGCCGCCTTCACGCAAGCCTTCGATGACGGCGCGGACGGCATCGAGTTCGACGTGCGCCTCGCGCGCGACGGCGTGCCCGTCGTCATCCACGACGCGACGCTCGACCGCACGGCGCTCATCGCCGGCGAGGTCGAGGCGCTGGACTCCGCGGTGCTGATGGAGTGCCGCGTCGGCCAGTGGTTCAACCACCGTAAATTCAACCGCCCCTTAGCCCGCTTCGCGGACGAGTGCATCCCGACGCTCTCGCAGGTGTTCGCCCGTTACAGCTCGGACGTGCTCTACGCCGAGCTGAAGTGCGAGGACGCGGCGCGGCGCGCGGAGCTGGCGCGCGTGGTCGTCGAGATGACGCTCGACTACGGCATCGCCGACCGCGTCGTCGTCAAGAGCTTCTCGCTCGACCCGCTGCGCGAGGTCAAGCGTCTCGCCCCGGAGATACGGACGGCCGCCCTCTTCGGGCGCAGTTGGCCGCGGCCGTTCGTGCCGGCCGCCAAAATCATCGCCGAGGCCGAGGCGTGCGGCGCGGACGAGATCTCGCTCCACCACTCCCTCCTGCGCTCAGCGACGGTCGAGGAGGCCCGCCGGCGCGGCTTCGAGGTTCTGACGTGGACGGTGAACACACCCGCATGGCTGCGACGCGCTCTGGCCCTGAAGCTGCGCGCGGTCTTCACCGACTACCCGTCCCACCTGCGCGCCGAGTTCGCTCGCCAGCGCGCGCTCGAATCGGCCGCGCGCCTCGCGCGCCTAAAAGGATGAGTCCCGCCGAGCAGACCCAGGACAGAATCTTCACGCGCCCGCCGCACTTCTCCGTACACCTCCGCGCCGGGCGCAGGCTCCGCTGGTCGGGCGGCGCGCGCGCGGACTACGCCGCGCTCCTGCTGCTCCGAGGCCGCTTGCGCTGGGCCGGAACCTCTCACACGGAAGGCGCCGAAGAGTCCGGCGAAATCTCGGAGGACGCGGCACTGCTCGCCGCTCCCGGCGACGACGTGAGCGCCGCGAGCGCGGGCGACGCGGAGTACGTCCTCGTCCAGCTCTCGCCGGTCTTCGTCACCGACTGCGCCGCGCGCGCCGGGCTCGCGCGCACCGACATGGTCGTCACTTTCCGCGAGCGCGCCGTCCGCAATGATGCGCGCCTCACGCGGCTCGCACGCGACCTCGCTGACGAGCTGCGCGAAGAGGCGGCCGGGCAGGAGCTGGTCGTCGGCGCGCTCGTCGAGCAGGCGCTCGTCCAACTGCTGCGACGCTACGCGAACCTGCGCCGCTCGGCGCACCTCGAACTCTCGCGCGCCGGCCTGGTTGACCGGCGCATACGCCTCGCCGTCGAGCTGATGCACGCGCACATGCACCGCGACCTCGCGCTCGAAGAGATCGCCTCGGCCGCGCACCTCTCGCCCTTCCACTTCGCGCGCCTCTTCAAGAAGCTGACCGGCGCGACGCCGCACGCCTACCTCGCCGCCCTCCGGGCCGCGCGCGCGCAGGCGCTCCTCGCCGAGACCGACCTGCCCGTCACCGAGGTCGGCGCGCGCGTCGGCTACATGAGCTCCAGCCACTTCGCGCGCGCCTTCCGCCAGGCCACCGGCATCTCCCCGCGCGCCTACCGCAAGGCGCTCGTCCGCGGCTAAAACAGAACCGCGAGCGGTAGCGAGCGGGTCGGTGTTACCTTCTGCGAGCCTTTCATCGCAGCACACACCCGCTCGCTACCGCTCGCGGTTCTGTTACGAAGTTTTCTGCAAGAGTTCTCGTCCCCTCCCGTTCATCCCACAGAAAGCATCGGCCGACTGTGCCGGCCGTCAAATGATTCGGAGGAGAGGAAGACGAATATGAAGCGTTTCTTTATGAGATTCTCGACCGCCGTGTTGACCTTCGCCCTGGGGCTGGGCATGGCCTCCGCGCTCGCCAGGACTTACATGCCCGAGCCGCACGGGCCGGTCGTCAAGCAGCCCGCGAGCGGCGAGAAGACGCTTGAGATGGTCTTCGTCCTCGACACGACCGGCTCGATGGGCGGGCTCATCGACGGCGCGAAGCAGCGCATCTGGGGCATCATCAACGAGGTGATGCAGACGCCCGCCAAACCCTCCGTGCGCGTCGGGCTCGTCGCCTACCGCGACCAGGGCGACGCCTACGTCACGCAAGTCCTGCCGCTCACCAACGACCTCGACAAGGTCTACACCACCCTGATGGAGTACCGCGCCGACGGCGGCGGCGACGGCCCCGAGAACGTGCGCCGGGGGCTCGCCGACGGCGTGCGCCGGGCCGGCTGGTCGAAGCCGCAGTCGAACACCGCGCAGATCGTCTTCCTCATCGGCGACGCGCCGCCGCACGACGACTACGAGCAGGAGCCCGACACGCTTGAGACGACGGCCGAGGCCGTCAAGGCCGGCATGGTCGTCAACACCATCCAGTGCGGCGCGGACGCGACGACCCGCCAGGTCTGGCAGCAGATCGCCCGCCGCGGCGAGGGTCAGTACTTCGCCATCGCGCAGGACGGCGGCGTCCAGACCATCGCCACGCCTTACGACACGCGCCTCTCCGAACTCGGCAACAAGCTCGGCTCGACCTACCTCGCCTACGGCGGCGGCGCGGGCGCCGACGGCGAGAGGTTCCGCGAGGAGGCGAAGGTGCGCCAGGTGAGAACCGAGTCGGCCGTCGCGGGCGCCGCGCCCACAGTCGCGCAGGCCGACCGCGCCGTCAACAAGGCGCTGAACAAGGACGCCTACGTCGGCGACCTGCTCCAGTCCATTGAGAACGAGTCGGTCAAGCTCGACGAGGTGAAGGCCGAAGACCTGCCCGCCGACTTGCAGAAGCTCTCGGCCGACGAGCGCAAGAAGGAGGTCGCGCGCCGCCTCGCCGAGCGCCAGAAGATTCGCGACGAGATCGTCACGCTCAAGAAGCAGCGCGACGACCACATCGCCGCCGAGCGCAAGAAGCACTCCGGCTCGCAGGCCGGCTTCGACGCGGCCGTCGCCTCCGCGCTCAAAGAGCAACTCGCGCGCAAAGGCATCAAGTAAGAGAAGAGCGTGAACCGTAAACCGTGAACCGTGACAAGAGAAGACGTGTTCTTCTTCTTGTCACGGTTCACGGTTTACGGTTCGCGCTCTTCCCTATTGCGGCCCGAAGCGCCGACGGTATTCGAGCGAGGTGATGAACGCCTTGACCATCTCGGCCTCGATATAGTTGCCGTTGAACTCGTTCAGTTTGCCGAGCCAGAAGTTATAGCCGGAGAAGTCCGTGTCGGGCGACTCGGACGGGCCGCGCCGGAGGTAGCCGAAGTACTGGGCCAGCACGAACGCCTTGTTGAACTCGCGGCGCGAGAACTCGGCGTTCTCGACCACGGCCTTCAGCGCGCCCGCGCGCGTCTTCGCGCCCGAGGTCAACTCCGCGACGAGCGAGGCGCGCTCCCCTTCGATGAGTGAGCCGCCGGTATTCGCGTTCAGGGCGTCGACGAACTGCGCGGGCGTCAGGGTCGCCGGGTAGGCGGCCGTGAATTCCGGCCGCTGCACGAAGACGTTCAGGTACGACTGCTTGTTCGCGTCGAGCTGCTGCTCCCAGTTCGGCCCGCCGACGACGACGCCGAGCCCTATCTGCTGCGTATCCTTGAGGAAGGTCTTCTGCGCCAGCGCCTCGCCGGTGTTGAAGGCCGCCTTGTAGGTCTTGTAGACGAGGTAGCCCGTCTGCTGGAACTCGATGGAGAGGAAGAACGCGGCCGAGACGTTGTTGCGCTTCACCTCGCGGCACGCGGCGTCCGCGCCGCACTTATCGATCTCCCACGTCCAGAACTCCAGCCCCGACTGGTCGGGCTCGCGGTTGAGGAAGTCGTGATAGTGCTGGCGGACGAAGATGTGCGACTCGTCAATCGGGTTCGTCGGCGGCGTCGAGAGCTCGTTGTCCCTGATCGAGACGAGCGTCGAGGTCGGCGCGGCGAGGATGGCGCCGACCGGGTCGCTCAGGTTCACGGTGAAGCCCTCCCAACCCTCTTCTATCCGGTCATCGCTGAGGAGCACGGTGAAGCTCTTCGTCGTCTCGTTCGGCGCGAAGCTCAGCGTCCCGGCCGCGTAGGTGTAGTCGGAGCGGTCGGAGGCCGGGGTCATCACGTTGGTCGTGCCGGTCGAGTAGTTCACGGACGCCGGCCCCGATGTGTCGCCGCCGCGCACGACGTTGACCTTTAAGCTGATAAAGCCCTCGTCCACGAAAGCAGGCAGGGACGCGAGCCGGACGGTCATCGGCGTCGCCACGAAGTCGGCCGCCTGCCCCGTCGCCGGCAGGTCGTTGACGGCCGTGCTCGCCGGGCTGAAGCGGTAGTTCTCC
>JBEVJD010000168.1:0-6793 GCA_040510435.1 Pyrinomonadaceae bacterium
GCCCCCGCCCCCCCCTGACCCCCCCGCGGGGGGGGGGCCGCCCCCCCCCCGCCTCTCAACGGTAGCGGGTCAAATTATCCGCAACGCACTCTAGGGCGCGGGCGGGTAGACCATCGTGAGCGGGTCGGGGAGCGGGATGCGGCGTATCTGGCCCGTGGCCGCGAGTTTCGTCAGGGAGTACTCGGGGTGGTCGGGGTTGCCCTTCGTGATGTCGTCGATGTTGCCGACGACGAGGATGACGAGCTTCGACGGGTCGAGGTACTTCTGCGCGACACGCTGCACGTCTTCGGCCGTGACGGCCGCGATGCGCTGGCGGTAGGTGTCCCAGTAGTCGGCCGGGCGCTTCGTGTACTCGTCCTGCGCGAAGGTGCCGGCGATCTGAGCGGCGGTCGAGAAGATGCGCGGGAAGGTCTCGACGGCCGAGTTCTTCGAGGTCTCCAACTCCTCGGCCGAGACCTTCGCCGTGCGGATGCGGGTGATCTCGTCGAGGATAATCTGGATGGCCTGCGACGTGGTCGCGCTCTTCGACTGGAACGCGGCGCGGAACGTGCCGGGGTAGTAGACGCCCATCCCGTAACTCGACCCGGCCGAGTAGGCGAGCCCCTCGTCCGAGCGCACGCGCGAAGTGATGCGCGAGGTGAAGCCGCCGCCGCCGAGGATTTCGTTCATGATTTCGAGGGCGTACGAGTCGGGGTTGTCGCGCGTCGTGCCGGTGTGGCCGATGCTGACGCGCCCCTGATTCACGTCCGCCTTGTGGACGGTGTAGATGCCCGCGACGGGCGTCTGCGTCGGCTTCGGCACGTCGGGCACGGCCATCTTGTTCGAGGGCCAGCCCTTGAAGGCCGCTTCGAGTTTCGCCAGCAGCTCCTTCGTGTTGAAGTCGCCGGAGGCGGCGATGATGAAGCCGGCCGGCTGGAAGTACTTCTGGTGGAAGTCAACCAAGTCCTGCCGCGTGATGGACTCGATGGACGCCTTCGTCGTCTCCTTCGTCGAGAAGTGCTCCGAGCCGTAGAGGAGGCGGCTCCACTCGCGCGCCTCAATCCCCGACGTGTTGTCGTTGCGCCGCTCCATCCCCTGAAGTATCTGGCTCTTGGCGAGCTTGAGCCTGTCCTCCTGGAAGGCGGGCGTGCGCAGCATGTCCGTGTAGAGCGCGAGCCCCTTGTCAACGTCCTTGGCGAGGAGGTTGAGGTTGGCGCTCCCCTGCGTCGAGCCGACGCCGCTCGAAATCTGCGCGGCGAGGAAGTCGGCCGCCTCGTCGAACTGCTCGGCCGTCATCTTCTGCGTGCCGCCGGCGCGCATCTGGCTGCCGACGAGCGCCCCCAGTCCTTCTTTACCCGCCGGGTCGAGGTACGACCCCGTCCGCACCAGCGTCGAGATGTTGACGAGCGGCAGGTCGTGGTCTTCGACCGCGTAGACGACCACGCCGTTCGAGAGCACGTGGCGGTAGCTCCCGCGCTTCGGCGGGGTGTAGGTGAGCGTCGTGTACTTCAGCTCACGGGGGTGAGTCGGAATGCCCTGCTGCCCGGTCTGCGCGAGGAGCGCGGCCGGGGCGGCGAGCAGGACGAGCGCGAGGAGCAGCGCCGAAAGGGTTCTGCTGATTTTCATGACTACTTGACACCTCCTTCGAGCTGCTTGAGGCGATCCTCCAGCATCTTCTTCACAACCTGTATACCCTTCTGCTTATCCGCCGGGGCCGACGCCCCCATCTGCTCGACCTGCTGGAGGATGCCGCGCACCTGCTGCGCGTTCATCTGCGGGAGCGCGGCGCGGAGCTGGCGCACCTGCGCCTTCTCCTGGTCGGAGAGGCCGGCGAGCGCCGGGTCTTCCGCCGCGCCGCCGGCCGCGGCCTGCTTGGTGCGGTAGATGGCGACCGTGCGGTTCTCGGGCGTGAAGTACTTGTTGGCGACGCGCTGGATGTCTGCGGGCGTGATGGCCTGCACGCGCGCGGGGTCGGTGTTGATGGTCGCCCAGCCGCGGTTGGCGTCGCGCAAAAGGAGCTGCACCATCAGCCCGAAGTTCGACTGAAGCCCGCGGAACTGGTTGGCGGCCGACTGGTTCTTAATCTTCTGCAACTCGTCGGTCGGCACCGGCTCCTTCTGGATGCGCTCGATCTCCTTGTAGAGCGCCTGCTCCACATCCTCGGGCGACTTGCCCGGCTTGGCGACGCCGCTCAACTGGAAGTAGCCCTCGTACTTGCTGCCGTTCTGGCCGGCCGAGGCGGAGTTGGCGACCTCCTGCTGGAGCACGAGCGTCTTGTAGAGGCGCCCCGTGCGGCCGCTCAAGAGGCTCCCCAGGACGCTCAGCGCCACGTCGTCCGGGTGGCCGTCGGCGACCGTGTGGTAGCGGACGCGCGCCTGCGGGGTGGTGTCGGCGTATGCGACCATGCGCTGCTCGGCGAGCTGCTGCATCTCGCGCGTGCGGACGGGCTCGGGCTCGCGGGGACCGCGCGGCAGGCGGCCGAAATACTTCCGGGCCAATTCGGTGGCGCGCGCCGGCTCGAAGTCGCCGACGAGCGCGGCCGTCAGGTTGTTGGGCGCGTAGTTGACGGCGAAGTATTCGAGCGCCTCCTCGCGCGTGATGCCTTCGAGGTCGCTGGGCCAGCCGACGACCGGCCAGCCGTAGGGCGAAGACATCCAGAACATCGCCTCGAACTGCTCGTCGAACTTGCCCGTCGGCGTCGAGTCGGTGCGAAGCCTGCGCTCCTCGTGCACCACGTCGCGCTCGGAGTAGAACTCGCGGAAGACGGGGTTGAGGAGGCGGTCGGACTCCATCCAGAACCACAGCTCAAGCTTGTTGGCCGGGACGTTGAGGAAGTAGACGGTGAAGTCGTTGCTGGTGCCGGCGTTCATCCCCGACCCGCCGGCCGTCGTGTAGATGCGGTCGAACTCGTCCTTGACCATCAGCTCCTTCTCGCGCTTGGTCAGTTCGTCGAACTTGGCGATGAGCTGCTGGTGGCGGGCGGAGCGCGCCTTCGGGTCTTTCGCGTCG
Source organism: Pyrinomonadaceae bacterium (assembly GCA_040510435.1). GTDB lineage: Bacteria > Acidobacteriota > Blastocatellia > Pyrinomonadales > Pyrinomonadaceae > QHXN01. Next base: position 2,989 of record JBEVJD010000168.1, read on the forward strand.
GCGACCTCGCCGAGGCGCTGGCGGCGGATGAGCTCCTTCTCCTCGGCGCGAATCTGGGCGCGCACGTCGTCCATCTCTTTGAGGACTTTCAGGTTCTCTTCGATGTTCTTGGTGCCGATGGTGCGCGTGCCCTTGAACATCATGTGCTCGAAGAGGTGCGAGAGGCCGGTGATGCCCGGGCGCTCGTTGACCGAGCCGGTGCGCGTGACCCAGCCGGCGGCGATGTTGGGGTCGCCCTTGCGCGGCACCATCAGCACGCGCAGGCCGTTGTCCAACAGAACCTCCTGCACGGGCACGTTCTGCGCCCGCGCGACGCCCGCGCACAGGAAGAGTGCGAGGAGGGCGTAGGTAAATCTTCTCATGCTGCTTACCTCGAATCCTTCTAAGGGGATTTGGACTGTGGGTTGTTGTTCCGGAGTCTTTAAGGGAGACGGCCGAAGCGACGTTACTACGTAGCGTTACGCCCGAAAGTTTTACACGGCGCCGGGGGGGCGCGCAAGCGCGCGTTCGGGAGTTAAAAAGGCGAAGGCCCCGTCCATTCTCGTGGACGGGGCCTTCGCGCGCTCGGGGAGACGGGGGAGTCTTACTTCTGCTGACCCTCGGCCTGCTTCCGGACGAGCTGTTCGAGCGCGGCGAGGCGCTGCTCCAGCGTGTTGACCTGAGTGCGGAGCTGCTCGACCTCCTGGGTCTTCTGCTGAAGCTCAAGGGTGCGCGCGTCGAGCGCCTTGACCGCCGCGAGGCTGACGCCGACCGCGTCCTGGATGCCGATGGCCTTGTCGGTCGTGCCGAGCTGGAAGGCCGTGTAGAAGTCCTCCGCCATCGGCCCGAGGTGGCGCGACTGCTGACCCTCGGCGATGTAGTTCCAGGTCGAGACCGGAACCTTGCGGAGTTTGGCGAGCACGTCGTCGCCGCTCACGTCGAAGAAGTTCTCCTTGGTCGCGCGGCTCGAAGTGCAGTTGAAGACGCCGGAGCCGGCGGGCAGGTTGCAGCCCGTCGTGCCGCCGAGGTTCGTGCGGAAGCGGAAGCCGCCCGTGGCGCGCGCCGCGAACTCGTTGTTCGCCGTGTTGCGGAACGTGTCGGCGCTGGCCTGCGCCGCGCCGTCCGACCAGATGAAGGTGCCCTGGAAGCCGTTGTTCGACGCGAACTTGCCCATCGCCGTCGTGTGATCCTGGTCGGCCGTCACGTTGTAGCCGATGGCGACGGCCGCGAGGCCGCGGATGTTGAAGGTCTCGGGGTCGCACTTGCCGTTGATGTAGGGGCCGCCCGACTTGGCGTTGTTGCCGAGCGCGACGCCGTAGGTGTCGCACACGCGGTTGCCCGCGCCCGCCGAGAAGCCCGCGGCGCCCTTCACCTGATTGCCGCTGCCGAAGACGATAGACGAAGTGCTCTCGGCGGAGTTCGTGTCGCCGAAGGCGAGGGCGTAGAGCCCCGAGGAGGTCGAGTTCGAGCCGCCCGCCCAGGAGAAGAAGCCGACGTTGGCGTCGTCCCATTCGTTGTCGGCGTAGCCGGAGCGGAACGCGCCCTTGTACGAGTCCCACGAGGTGCGGTAGCCCTTACCCTGCATCGGCGAGACGCCGATGCCGAGGTTGCCGGTGGCGACGAAGCTGCCGTTCTGGAAGACCTTGAAGAAGGCCGGCGTGTGGCCGCCGGGGCCCGAGCAGCAGGTCGAGCCGCCGCGCAGGTTAATCATCGGGGCCGTGCCGTTGGCATCGCCGACCGAGAGCTGCTCGGCGCCGGGGACGAACTTGACGACGTTCGAGTCAAAGTAAGCCTTGTTGACCGCGTCGCCCGCGTTGACCGGGTTGCCGACGTTCGTGATGAGCGCGTTGTTGGCCGAGAGCCCCGCGCCGAAGACGTTCGAGCCCGACCACGCGTTCGCGCCGTTCAGCCGCGCCAGGTTGGTCGGCAGGCGGTTGTCGCCGATGAGGCCGGACGTGCCCGCGGCGTTAATCGCGCTCACGATCTGCGTGCCCGTCATCGCGCCGCCCGCGCCGGCCGCGGTCGTCTGCTTCGTCCCGTCGGGGAAGATGATGCCGTTGCCCGTGCCGTTGACCCGGACGTTGCCCGCCACGTCCACCCGCTGCCCCGGGATGTTGACGCCGAACCCGGCGTTGCCGTTGGCGGCCAGCACCATCGGGTTGATGTCGTCGGTGCCCTGCCGGAAGATGAACGAGCCGTTGGGGATGCCCTGCGGGTGCTGCGAGCCCGTCACCTGGAAGGCCCAGCGCTTCGAGCCCGGGTTCTTGTTCTCGATGGCGAAGCCCATCACGATGGGGTGCGAGCCCTCGATGGCGAGCGGGCTGACGTTCGTGTTGCTGGCGATGGTGAGCGGGCTCCCCGGCGTGGCCGTGCCGATGCCGATGTTGCCGCCCGACTCCGTCAGCGCCGAGTCGCCGAGCGTGCCGATGCCGTCCATCCACTTCGCCAGTTTGTTGGTCGTGCCCGTGCCGGCCGCGGCGGCCGTCGGCGTGTCGCCCGCCGCCAGCGTGGTCGCCGAGAAGACGCTCGTCTTCGACCCGAAGCCGTTGGCCGAGGTCAGCACCGTCCCGTCGTCGAAGCGGATGCCGCCCCGCGCGCGGATGGTGCCGGCCACGTCGAGCGTGTCCTCGGGCGCGGAGGTGCCGATGCCGACGCGACCCTCGGGCGTGACGCGCATCTGCTCCTGCTCCTGACCCGTGAACACGTCGCCCGTGCGGAAGGTGAGCGCGCCCGTCGTCGAAGTCACCTGCCCGTCAGTCCCGTCGTGCGCCGTCACGGTCAAAGCATTCGACTTCCTGGCGCGCGACGCGGCCGTCAGCTCGTCCTGCCCCAGCCCCGCGGCCGTGATGGCCTGCGCGTAAGAGACCTTCAACTGCCCCTCGGCTTCCTTGCCGAGCGCGGCGCGCCCCGCGGCGACCGCGACCGAGCTGAGCCGGCGGCTCGTCTGACCCTCAAGGTCTTCGGCCGTCAGCACGCAGAGGTACGAGCCGTCCTGGAGCCCCCGCCCGTCCCAGTCGTAGATGCCGCCCGCGCGGAAGCCCGAGTCGAAAAGGCGCTCGCCCGCCGCCGTGTAAACTTCGAGGCGGACGCGGCGCGCGTCGCCGGGCGCGACGAAGCGGACGCCCGCGGCGGTCGAAGAGACGGCGACGGCCGGCCCCGCTTCGCCGCGCTGCCCCGCGGCGTTCTGCGCCAGCGCCGGCCCGGCCAGCAACAAGACAGACATCAAGCTAGAGAAACTGCGTTGTATGACGGACATGTGTATGAGAACCTCCGAATCAGATCCCTTCAATCTGGACCGGGACGAAATGTCCGGCCACTCTCATACGCGTAAACGTCCGGGAAACGGGATCAGACGTGGATGAAGACGCCGAAGGCAGTCCTGCCATAGACCGGAGGGCGCGGGGCGCGAGCCGCGAGTTGCGGTTCGGCATTTCTTCTTGAGTTTTAATTGACGCCGGTGCTAAGTTTCGCGGACGGCATTCAACTCGACGATGTCGCCCCCTCATTCTCGCCGCGAGAGCCGCGCCGGCCGGCACGGGGCCGACTTCGACGATGGTCTTCTTATACTTCGACTTGAAGAAGCCATGACCACTCACTACGGACGACGCCACACGACGAGCCTGCGGACGGGCTGTCTGCTCTGCCTGCTCCTTTTAACTCTCGCGCCCGTCGCGTCAGCCCAAAAGCCGACGACCGCCGACGTGCCCACCCTCGTCAGGGAATTAAAAGACAGGAACGCGCGAGTCCGCGCCGACGCGGCGCGGCGTCTGGTCTTGCTGGGTCAGGAGGCGAAAGCGGCCCTGCCCGACCTCATCGAAGCGCTCGG
>JBEVJD010000169.1:0-14020 GCA_040510435.1 Pyrinomonadaceae bacterium
GCTTTTATCCGCATGCTGCTGGAGATGAAGGGCTGCCGCGTGCTGGAGGCAGTCAACGGGAAGGAGGCCGTGGAGGTCGCCGCTATTCACTGCACCGAGATCGACCTCATCCTGATGGACTTGCGCATGCCGGTGATGACCGGCGTCGAGGCCACGCGCATTATTCACAACCGGTTGGAGACGTGCAGCGTGCCCGTCGTGGCGATGTCGGCGCACTGTGAGGGCAACTGGCGCGAGGAGGCGCTGTCGGCCGGGGCCGTCGAATGCTTCAGCAAGCCCATCGAGTTCGCACTGCTCGACAAGATTCTCGGCCGCTACGCCGCCTGACGCGGCGGGGCTCCGGCACGGTCAACGGGGAATGGCAAAAGAAACGTCACAGGACAGTCAAGAGCTTTTCCGCCTCATCGCGGAGAACGTCCATGACTTCGCCGTCTTCGCCACCGACCTCGACGGCCGCGTCGTCAGTTGGAACCCCGGCGTGGGGAGCCTGCTCGGGTACGCCGAGGAGGAGTGGGTCGGCCGGCACGCCTCGGTCATCTTCACGCCCGAGGATCGCGGGCGGGGCGTCCACCTGTCGGAGATGGAGACGGCGCTGCGCGAAGGGCGCGCCGAGGATCAGCGCTGGCACCTGCGTCGGGACGGCTCCCGCTTCTGGGCCAACGGGTTGTTGATGCTGCTCCGGGACGAACGCGGCGGCGCTCAGGGCTTCGCCAAGATCATGCGCGACGACACCGCGCGCCGCCTGTCGGAGGAGAGGCTCCGCGAGCAGCTCGGCCTGACGGAGACCATCACCGGCACGCTCCTCGAAGGCATCCACGTCCTCGACGGCGAGGGGCGCATCACATTCACCAATCGCGCGGCCCTGGAGATGCTCGGCTACGAGGACGGCGAGCTGATTGGCCGGGGCCAGCACGAGACGGTTCACTCCCGCCGCGCCGACGGTGCGCCGCACCCCGCGGAGGAGTGTCCGGTCATGGAGGTCTTCCGCACGGGCGTGCCTCTACGCGACTACGAGACCGTCTACACTCGTCAGGACGGCAGTCTGTTCCCCGTCCTGTGCACGTCGGCCCCGATCAGCAACGGCGGTCAGGTCACGGGTGCCGTGATGACCTTCCACGACATCTCGGGGCGCAGGCGGGCCGAGGCGAAGTTGCAGGAGAGTGAGAAGCGCTTCCGCACGCTGGCCGAGACGGCCGCCGACGTTATCGTCACCATCGACGAGCACAGCCACATACTGTTCATCAACGCCGCCGCCGAGAAGGTCTTCGGCTACAGGCCCGAGGAGTTGATGGGGCAGTCCCTTTCCATGTTGATGCCCGGGTACCTGCGCCACGTCCACCAGGCGGCGCTCTCGCGCTACGTCGAGACGGGGCGCCGCCGCATCAGTTGGGACGGGGTGGAACTGCCCGGGCTGCACAGGAGTGGGCACGAGGTTCCGCTCGAAGTGTCGTTCGGCGAGTTCCGTCAAGGGGAGAGGCACGTCTTCACCGGCATTATCCGCGACATCACGGAGCGGAAGGGGCGGGAGTCCCGCGACCGGTTCCTCATCCGGCTCGACGACGCCGTCCGCACACTCGCCGACCCCGACGAGATAGTGGCCGCCTCCGCCCGTCTGCTCGGCGAGCACTTGCAGGTGGACAGGTGCGCCTACGCACTGGTCGAGGCCGACGAAGACCATTTCCTCCTGACCGGCGACTACACGCGCGAGGTGCCGAGCCTCGTGGGCCGCTTCGCCATGTCGCAGTTCGGGGCCGAGGCTCTGCGGCTGAGTCGCGTCGGGGAGCCGTACGTCGTCAAGGACGTGGAGGAAGACCCGCGCGTCACGGCCGAGGAACTGGCAGCCTACCGCCGGACGATGATTAGGGCGGTCGTCAGCATGCCCCTCGTCAAGGGCGGGCGCTTCGCGGCGGGGATGGCCGTCCACCAGAAGATGCCGCGGCGTTGGTCTCCGCAGGAGGTCGAACTCCTGCGGGCGGTAGCGAACCGCTGCTGGGAGTCGATAGAGCGTGCGCGCGCGGCCCGCGCGCTGCGCGAGTCGGAGGCGAAGCTGCGGACGCTGACCAACACCGTCCCGGCCCTCGTCTGGGTCTGCGCGTCAGACGGCGCCGCCTCCGAGTTCAACGACCGTTGGTTCGAGTATACGGGGCTGACGCAGGAGCAGTCGGCCGGGTTCGGCTGGGGCGAAGCCGTCCACCCGGAAGACCGCGGGAGGTGCTTCGACGCGTGGGGGGAGGCGCGCGAGGGTGGCACCCCTTATGAGGTTGAGCTGCGCTACCGCCGCGCGGACGGCGAGTGCCGTTGGTTCCTCGCCCGGGCGCTGCCGGTGCGCGACCCCGAAGGGCGAATCGGGGCGTGGTTCGGCACGAGCGTGGACATCGAGGATAGGAAGCGCGCCGAGGCCGAGCGCGAAGAACTTCTGGAGCGCGAGCGCGAGGCGCGGGCCGAGGCCGAGCAGGCCAACCGCCTGAAGGACGACTTTCTGGCCACGGTCTCTCACGAGTTGCGCACGCCTCTGACCTCCATCCTCGGGTGGGCGCACCTGCTGCGCGGCGGGCAGCTCGAAGGCGAGGGCGCGGCCAGGGCTTTGGAGACCATCGAGCGCAACGCCCGCTCGCAGTCTCAACTCATCGACGACCTTCTGGATGTCTCGCGCATAGTCACCGGCCAGCTCCGTCTGGATGTCGTGCCGGTCGGCCCGCAGTCGTTCATCGACCCGGCCGTCGAGGCCGTGCGCCCCGCGGCCGAGGCCAAGGGCGTGCGCTTACAGAAGCTCATCGACACCGGTGTGGAGACCGTCATGGGCGACCCGGCGCGCCTCCAGCAAGTGGTCTGGAATCTTCTGTCGAACGCCGTCAAGTTCACGCCCCGCGGTGGGCGCGTGCAGGTCAGTCTGGAGCGCGTCAACTCGCAGGTCGAGATAGCGGTGACGGACACGGGCACCGGGATAGACCCCGAGTTCCTGCCGCACGTCTTCGAGCGCTTCCGGCAGGCCGACCAGAGGACGACGCGCCGGCACGGCGGGCTGGGGCTCGGCCTCGCCATCGTGCGCCATCTGGTTGAGCTGCACGGCGGCTCAGTCCAAGCGGACAGCGGGGGCGAAGGGACGGGGTCTACGTTCACCGTCAGGCTGCCGGTCGCACCCATCCACCGCAGGGAGGCGGCGAGAGACCGCGTGCACCCGGCCGCGAGGGACATGCTCCCCGCGCACGAGTGCCCGGAGCGGCTGGACGGGGTGCGTGTGCTGGTCGTCGATGACGAGGAGGACGCGCGGGAACTACTCGCCGCGGGGCTCGGCCAGTGCGGGGCTGATGTGACGACCGCCTCGTCTGCTCAGGAGGCGCTCGGAGCCCTGGCAAGTGGGAAGTTCGGCGTGCTGGTCAGCGACATCGGGATGCCGGGCGAGGACGGCTACGACCTGATCCGAAAGGTGAGGGCGCTGCCCGCCGATGGAGGGGGGCGGACGCCGGCCGTAGCGGTGACGGCCTACGCGCGGACGGAAGACCGCCTGCGGGCGATGCGCGCGGGCTTCGAGATGCACGTCGCGAAGCCGGTGGAGCTGACCGAGCTGATAGTCGTCATCGCCAACCTCGCCCGGCGGGGAGTTCAAAGTTAGAAGGTGGGGAGCAGTTGTGCGTCACGTTCACGCCAGCACTACCCCGAAAGGCTCCGTGAGATAAAACCGCTTCGTTTGATGACCACTTAGCAAACTTTTGTGACGTAGAGGCTGTAGAAGGTGCGAGCCCTCGCAAAGCACACTGGGGGAACTCCGCCTATGCCCGCGACCATCCTTGTCGTCGACGACACCGTAGACACGCGCGACCTGATTCATCTCTACCTGAGCGGGGAGGGATTCACGGTGATAACCGCCGCCGACGGCGGAGAAGGGCTCTATCAGGCGAAGTCGGAGAAGCCAGACCTCATCATCACGGACATCAACATGCCGAACATGGACGGGCACACCCTGATCCGGGAGCTGCGCGCGGTCGCGGCCTTCGCTGACACGCCTATCGTCGCGCTGACCGCTTACGGGAGCGAGGCCGCCGAGGAGGCAAAGAGATGCGGGGCGAGCGCCGTCTTCGCCAAGCCTATGGATTTCGCGGAGCTGGTGTCGGAGGTCAGGCGGCTGCTGGCTCCTCCCAGCGACGGGTAATCAACGAAGGCTATCGGCTCGCTCGGGCTCCGGCCTCTCCGGCGCGAAGACGTGCGTGTTACCGGCGTCGAGCTTCGACCAGACGGTCACTGACTGACCGCCCTTCATGAAAGGGTAGTACCAGATCATCACCATCACCACATCACTACCGACCGAAACACCATTCTCTTGCTTCGGCCTCACTCTGAAGCGGCTGCAAGCAGGCGCCTGATGGTGGAAACCAACTGGGAAGAGTCCGGCTTGACGAGGTAGGCGTTCGCCCCGGCGCGCAGTCCCGCCTCGATGTCGGGCGCGGAGGCGTGGCCGGAGAAGATGACGATGGGCGTGCGTGCGTCCGAGGCGCGAATCTGTGCGCACAGCAACAGCCCCCGGGCGCTGCTCAACCCGCCGTCGAGGACGTAGAGGCTGAACCGCTCGCTCTCCATCAGCCGGAGCGCGGCGTCCGCGTCAGGCGCGCCGACGGACTCCAAATCCGAGAAGTCCAGCATGGTCTTGAGCATGTAACGAGTGTCCTCGTCGTCTTCGACGCAGAGGACGCGATTGGCCTGCATGGGTGGAAGCCTTTCCTGGTCGGCGAGGCGAGGTGGTAGACCGCTTGGACGTTACGACAAGACTTTACCCTGTTCGCAAGAGGTCGTATGTGCGCCGGGACACTTACGCGACAAATTAAACAACGATGAGGGGAAGGCGCTTGGCCGAATGTCATAAAACCTTGACATCACTGATGCCGGGAGGCCATCAAACTAACTGAGACTTATAACAGTATGCATTTGAATGCGGCCCGCGCCGCGAGTGGCACAAACAGAACCGCGAGCGGTAGCGAGCGGGTCAATCTTACGCCGTGCAGCATCCCGGTCGTCGCTTTCACCCGCTCGCTACCGCTCGCGGTTCTGTCGTGGTTCCAGAGGGTATTGTTAGGAAGGTAATTCATGAATAAAAGTCAGAAGGCATTTGTGATGGCTTTGGTGCTGACGGCGGCCGGTACGGCTTGCGCGCAGGGCGGGCCCGGCGCGGCTCAGACTTCAGCCCCGACCGCCGGGTCGGCAACTTCAACTTCGCCCTGCGCGCCGCTTGAGACCAGGACGGCGAACGCGCCGGAACAGAAACCCGCCTTCGCCGGGCAGACTCGCGCCTGCGGGGTGAAGTCCGGCGTGGCCTTCGACGTGACTGTTTTGGCGAAAGGGTTGGAGAGGCCGTGGGCCGTCGAGCCGCTGCCGAACGGCGATTTTTTGGTCACCGAAAAACCGGGGCGGCTCCGCATCGTTTCGGCCGGGGGCGAGGTCGGGCCGCCCATCGGCGGGCTGCTGCCGGTCGGCTCCGGCGGCGTGTCGGCCGCCAGCACGCAGGGCGGTCTGCCGCCGATCACCGCGCAGGGGCAGGGCGGACTCCTCGACGTAGCCTTGAGCCCGAGTTTCGCCCGCGACCGCACCATCTTCTGGAGCTTCTCGGAACAGCGCGAAGGCGGGAGCGGGACGAGCGTCGCGCGCGGGGTGTTGACCGAAGACCGCCGCAACCTCGAACAGGTGCGCGTCATCTTCCGCGCGTTGCCGACCTACGACAACGGCCTCCACTTCGGCTCGCGGCTCGCCTTCGGGCCGGACGGCATGCTCTACATCACGCTCGGCGACCGCTACGACCGGCCGAACCGCCCGAAGGTGCAGCAGTTGGATGCACACCTCGGCAAGGTCATTCGCATCAACCCCGACGGCTCCGCCCCCGCGGATAATCCTTTCGCCGGGCGGGCCGGCGCCCTGCCCGAAATCTGGGACCTCGGACATCGCAACGTGCAGTCGTCGGCGTTCGACGAGCGGGGGCGGCTGTGGACTGTGGAGCACGGGGCGAAGGGCGGCGACGAGCTGAACCTGATTGAGAAGGGCAAGAACTACGGCTGGCCGCTCGTCACCTACGGCGAAGAGTATTCGGGCGAGCCTTTCGCGGGCGCCGTCACGGCACGCGAGGGCTACGAGCAGCCGGTCTATTACTGGGACCCTGTGATCGCCCCCTCGGGCATGCAGTTCTACACGGGCGCCGCCTTCCCCGCCTGGCGCGGCAGCCTGTTCGTGGGCGGCCTCGCGTCACAGCGTCTCGTGCGGCTGGTCATCGAACGCGACCGCGTCGTCGGGGAAGAGCACCTGCTCTCGGAGCGCGGGAAGCGCGTCCGCGACGTGCGCCAGGGAGCGGACGGCGCCCTCTACGTGGTCACGGATGAGTCCGACGGGGAACTCTGGAAGCTCACGCCGAGGCGCTAAATCGAACATGCCCGGACGGCAAGAGCGCGCGTCTTCCGCGACGCGCGCTCTGCTTAACCCGCCCGCCCTTGAGGCCGGCGTATCTGCGCCTTCCGGGGCGCAATGGACTACCTCGAAGAACCCTGCATTTTCTTCCCGCTACGTGGTCGGGCATAAGGGGACTGGCGTGTCGGCGGATGAAGATGGCCGAGCGTCAACGTGGCGACGCTTCGTCGGCAATCATACCGGCGAATCTGTTAAATTCTCGGGTCAACCGGCCGGCGGTCGAATCTTGACACCCCTGCTGGATTGAACATAAATTTCCTACTGCTTTCATCAGCGCGGTGAGCGCCTAACCCCGCTGCACCGAGCGACCCGGCGAAGCCGAAGACTCAGCGACCATACCCGGCTCGTGACCTCTTGAACATTGGAAGTGCCGATTCGTTCGTTCTTCAAACTTTGAGAACGTGGACGGGGCTGGTGCGGTTCATCGCCCGGCGCACGGCGGGCGAACGTTAGACACGCAAGCATGGGCATCAGCGTCTTCATCAGTCACAGCACGTGGCCCAAGCAGGGGCTCGACCCGAGGCTTCAGGCGCAACTGCCGGGGCAGTCCGCCTTCCGCAAACGGCTCTGCGACCGCCTCGCCCGGGAGCCCGGCATCACGGTCGTCGTGGACGAGCAAATCCCGGCGGGGCGCAGTTGGCGCGAGTTCCTCTTCGACGGCATCGCGGAGTGCAGCGCGGCCGTCGTGCTGGTCAACGAGCAGGCGCTCAAACATTCGCCGTGGGTGGAGACGGAGGTGAAGGTGCTGTGCTACCGCGCGCACAACGAGAAGGAGGACTTCCGCCTGATCGTCGTGCCCTTCGGCGGCGTGACGGGAGCCCACATCGCCGGGCACGCGAGCTGGGAGCCGGTCGCCATCGGCGAGTTCCAGATGTTGCCGCGGCACGGGCTCGACGAGACGGACGGGGCGGCCGTGGACGCGTTAATCGAGCAGATTGTTGACGACCTCCGGGGGCTGCCTGAACTCGTGGAGGGGAGGTCTAAGTCGGGGTGGCTCGTCGATAGGCTGTGCGCCCTGCTCGACATCGAGACGCACCACCTCAAGGAGATCGGCGCGAGCCTCGGGGCCGACGTGGCCGGGGTCGTCAGCCAGGCCGTCCTGAAGCGCAGGGTGGCGCACGCCATTTACAGTCTGGGCCCGCAGGCCATCGACAAGCTGCACAGCAACCCCTATTGCAGGCTGGACAGAGAAACCTTCGAAGAGATACTCGACATCCTCAGCACCAACTGGATCGACATGGCGGCCTCGGCGGGCATCCTGCCCTGCCGGGTCAAGCTCGGGGGGCGCCGCGTCATCGCGATCAACGGGAAGGAGTACGGCTTCACGCCGTGGGCCTACGTGCGGCAGGTGTGCGGACAGTTGACGAACTGGCCCGTCCTCACCATCGAACCGACCCTAGACGTGGTCGAGCAGATTCGTACCTCGCTGCTACGCCACCCGCCCTTCCGCGACCGGCTGGCGCGGGTGGTGCCGAACTACGACCGCGCCCCCGTGGACAGAGTGATGAAAGGCATCAACAAGATTCTCGACCTCCCGGACTCCGCCCCCGTCTTCGTCGCCCTGCTGCAAGAGGGTGGGGGGAAGGTCGATGACCTCATCGCGGACATCGCGCGCGCGTTCCCCAGCATTAACGTCATCGTCTGCACCGGCACGGAGCGTGGGGAGGCAGTCCTCCCGCCGGGCGTGCAGATGTTGACGCCCGAGTTCCCTCTGGCCGACGAGGCGAAGGCGCTCGACGAGTATTGCGAAGTCGGGACACACATCTAGGACACAGCATCATGGCTAAAACACCCGAGGCGGATTCATACAGGCCGCTCGTCAAACTCAAAGATGTCGAGGACTTCCGCGACCCCGGCGACGAGGCCGTGCTCGGCGACCGCCGCGACGGGAAGCTCTACCGCTACACGCCCGAGATTAAACTCGCGGTCAACGTGGCGCTCGCGACGGGTCGCCCGCTCCTCGTCTGGGGGAGGACGGGGTGCGGAAAGTCCTTACTGGCTTTCAACCTGGCCCGGGTCATGCGCCGCCGCTACTACGAGTTCGTCGTCACCTCGCGCAGTCAGGCGCGTGACCTCTTCTACAGGTTCGACGCCGTGCGCCGGCTGGGCGACGCCCAGTCGAAGGAGCGCGGCTCGGCGGCGCCGGAGCGGAGAGTCGCCAGGGGCGCTTTGATCTGGCAGAGCCAGTACCCGTACGTCGAGCCGGGGCCGCTGTGGTGGAGCATCGACCCCGAGGGGGCGAGGCGACGCGGCTACCCCGGCACGGAGAAGCCGCCCTTCCAGAAGGCGGCCGACCCCGTCGTGTGGGAGCCCGGAGCCCTCGCGGGCGAAAGCTCGCTTCTGCTGATTGACGAGATCGACAAGGCCGAGCTGGACTTCCCAAACAACCTGCTGGTGCCGCTCGGCTCGTGGCAGTTCACCGTCGAGGAGGTGGCGAGACCCGTCACGATGGCGCCCGGCGACGCGCAAGACCCGGCGAAACGGCCCCTCGTCGTCATCACCTCCAACCGCGAGCGGGAACTCCCCGAGACGTTTCTGCGGCGGTGCATCGTGCTGGAGATTCCGCCCCCGACCGTCGCGGCTCTCGTCGAACTGGCGGCCACGGTCTTCCGGCGGCGAGACCCGAAGCTCTTCGGGGGCATCGCCGAACAGCTCGTGGAACTCCGCGGCGCGGAGAACCTGAGCACCGCGGAGTTTCTGGACGCCGTGCAGGCGATACAGAAGCTACAGGCCGCCGAGCCGGCCTTGTCGGAGATCGTCAGGCGCAGCGCGTGGCGGGCAACCGAACAGTAGACCGAGGCGTTCGCCGTGAGCAAAAGTTCGACAATCGGGCTGGCAGACCTGGCGGACGCCTTGCGGCTGCTCGGCCCGGGCGAGGCGGCCGTGGGGCGCATCGCCGCGCTGTTGAATTTCAAGCTCGCACCTGAAGGCGCGCGTCAGACACGGCCGGACGGAGGGCACGCGGCCGTCGAATCCGACGCGAGCGCCGACGCGGATGGGGGCGACTCGCGGGCTCGTTCGAGAACGGGACTCGACGCGGAGGGGCCGCACGGGGACGCGCCGGAAGGGTCGGATGCCGGAGACCTGCCGCAAAACTCGGAGCCGATAACCTTCGAACTGCTGACCCCGGCGAGGCCGTCACGTCCCCTGCCTCGCGTCGTGAGGGACGCGATTCTGCCGCCCAAATGGGACGCCGGTCTGCCGCCCGCCGTCAAGCCGCAGCCACTCATCCCGAACCACCTTGCGCGCTCGTTCATCTGGGAGACGCTCGCGCGGCCACTTAACGTGGACGAGATAGACGTTGACGCCGCCGTCGAGCAGTTGGCCCAGTCCAGACTGCCGACCCTGGCCCGGCGGCGACGCAAGGGTCTCCGCAACGGGGTGCAGGTGCTCGCGGATGAGAGCCCGGCGATGCAGCCCTTCTACGAAGACGTGCGGGACTTGCGCGAGCGCATCCGCAAGGTGGCGGGCCCGAGCTGGCTGGGAGACCTTTCCTTCCAGAGTTTGCCCGACCCGCGCGCCGCGGGCGAACACGGGGACGGACTGGAAGGCTATCAGCCTCCCAGCTCGGGGACGACGGTCTTACTGATAACGGACTTCGGCATCGGCCGGCCGCGCGGCTTCCGTCGCGCCTCCCGGCGGGTGCGCGACGCGTTCCTCCGCCGGCTGACCGCCGCCGGCTGTAACGTCGTCGCGCTGGTGCCGTATGCCCCGCACCGTTGGCCGCGCGTCCAACAGGAGGCCGTCAAGCTCAAGTACTGGGGGGCGCTGAAGCCCCGGGACGCGCAGACCGATGTCCGTGATTTCGCGCGGCCGCTCGCCGCCGCCGCGACGTTGGACACGGCGCTCATCCGTGAGGCGCGGCTGAAGTATTTCCCGGACGCGGACGCCGGTTTGGAGGCCGACCTCTTATTCAGCCGCCTGGTCGGGGTCGCCAACGCGCGCGTGGTCACGCTCAGAGACGACGTGTTGCGCGAGCTGCGCGACGAGCTGGCTGCGCGCCCCCCGGAGTATGAGAAGGCCGTCAGGTTCCTCGCCGATTACCGCGAACATTCCGGGGCGGCCGGCCATCTTCGTTTTGAAGAGGGTCTCGTCGCCGCCCTGCTGTCGGGCTCGACGCAGGAGTTCCACAGCTTCGTGGGGGGCATGCTTCGGGCGTTGATCGAGGAAGGGGACAACCCCGGCATGGCGAGGCGGGCCGTGTCGCTCGTCAACGGGCTGCCGCCGCAGGCGCGCGAGCACACGCTCTGCCAGCAGCTTCAGTCCGCGGCGTCTTTGCGCCTCGGCATCGCGCCTCTCGATTTCGAGGGCACGTTGACGGAGCACGACTGGCTCCTGCCCGAGTACGCGGACGTGGAGGTCGGATGGGCGGGCGGCTCGCTCTTCCTCCGCGACCCGCCGGCCACCAACGGCATACGCATCAGCATCCCCGCGACCGTCCCTCGCCACGTCCTCTTGAAGCCCGCCGCGGGGCCGCCGACGCAGGCGCAGGTGTGGCCCGAGCGGGGCGACTGCGTCATACACGCGGAGATGCCCGTCGAGCTGACGGACTTGTCGGGGGCCCGATACCTGCTCCGGCGAGAGTTCGTCCCGAGCGAAGAGCCGCCGCCGCCCGCGCCGACCTACCCGGAGTCGCTCAAGCCGGTCTTCGTCAGCAGCACCATCAGAGACCTCCCCGCACACCGCGAGGAGGTCTCTGATGCCTGCCTACGCATGGGCATGTACCCGTTGATGGTCGAAGACCTGCCGGCGTCCGACCGGCAGACCGTCGAACATTCGATACGCATGGTCGATGAAGCTGAGGTTTTTTTAGGAGTCATCGGGCACCGCTACGGATACGTGCCGAGGGAGGGTAATCCGCAGCAGATTTCAATAACCGAGATGGAGTACGACCGCGCCGTCGAACGCGGAATCCCGCGCCTGATATATGTGATGCACGAGAATCACCTCGTCGCTCCTACGGACGTGGAGCAGGGCGAGGGCATGGAGAAACTCGGTAGGCTAAAAGCACGGTTGACGGCGGAGCAGAGCATACGCTTCTTCAAATCGCCCGCCGACCTCCGAGGGTATGTTATCAACGACCTTTCACTTCTGCGCGAGCCCGACCTCATCAGGTTCCACCACGTCGGCGACATCACCGAACCGCCCGAGCCCTACATCGCGCACCCCTACACGTTGCTGCAAACCCACCGCCTCGTCGGCCGCCAGCCCGAACTCAACCACCTCACCGACTGGGTCGCCCGACCCGACGCCGAAGTCTACAAGGCGCGCATCCTCAACATCGTCGCCGTCGGCGGCATGGGCAAGAGCGCGCTCACCTGGAAGTGGTTCAACGACATCGCCCCCCAGGAGATGCAGCCGATGGCGGGGCGCCTCTGGTGGAGCTTCTACGAATCCGACGCCACCTTCGAGAACTTCGTCATCAACGCCCTCGCTTACGTCACGCGCCGCCCGCTCGCCGAAGTCCAGCAAATACCCGCCCCCGACCGCGAGACGCAACTGCTCGCCGCCCTCGACCGCGAGCCCTTCCTCCTCGTCCTCGACGGCTTGGAGCGCATCCTCATCGCCTACGCCCGCATGGACGCGGCACACCTGAGCGACGACGATTACGACAAGCAGACGGCGAACGTCGTCGCCAACGCCTACGGCCTGCCCGAGAGCGCCGCGCAATCCTTCACGGGCGAGCGCCGACTGCGGAAGACGGCCGACCCGCGCGCCGGCTTGTTCCTCCGCAAGCTGTCGAAGGTGCGTGCCGCGCGCGTCCTCGTCAGCACGCGCCTCTACCCCGCCGACTTGCAGACGGCGACGGGTCAATCACTCGGCAGTTGCGCCGCGGTCTTCCTGCGCGGGCTGGCCGACGACGACGCGCTCGACCTGTGGCGCGCGTTCGGCGCGACCGGCGCGCGCGGTTCGTTGCTGCCGCTCTTCCAGCGGGCGGACAATCACCCGCTGTTGATTCAGGCGTTGGCGAGCGAGGTGGCGCGCTATCGGCCCGCGCCCGGCGACTTCGACGCGTGGCGGCGCGCACATCCTGATTTCAACCCCTTCGATCTGTCGCTCGTGCAGGTGAAGTCGCACGTGCTGGCGTTCGCCCTGCGCGGGCTGGACGACAAGGCGCAGCAGGTGTTGCGCACCATCGCCGCGTTCCGGATGTCCGCGAGCTACGACACGCTGACCGCGTTGTTGATAGGCGAAGGGAAGGCGTGCGCCGACGAGCGCGAGTTGGACGGGGTGCTGACGGAGTTGGAAGACCGGGGGCTGGTCGGCTGGGACAAGCGGGCCAACCGTTACGACCTGCACCCGCTCGTGCGCGGCGTGGTGTGGAGCGGGTTGAGCGACGACGCCCGGCGCGGCGTCTACACGAGCCTGCACGAGCACTTTGAAGCAGTGCCGATGGTTGACGATGAACACAAAGTCTACAGCCTCGAAGACCTCACGCCCGCCATCGAACTGTACAACACGCTCATCGGGCTGGAACGCTATGACGATGCGCTCACTCAGTTTCGTGAACGATTGGATTCGGCCACGCTCCACCGTCTGGGCGCCAGCCGGCAGCGGGTCGAGCTTTTGAAGTTGCTCTTCCCTGACGGGCCTGAACAGTTGCCGCGTTTGAAGAGAGTGGGGGATCAAGCCTACGCACTCGGCGCACTGGCGCAGGGCTATCATTTCAGTGGACAGCCCGTGCGCGCGGCCGCGCTGCATCGCCGCGCTAATCTGATTATTTCAGAGATGAAGGATGACCAGAGTCTCAACTTTAGTCTAACCAACCTGTCATACGCATTGCGGTTGTCGGGTGCGCTGCGCGAGTCGGAGGCCGCCTTGCGGCGCGCGATGACCATCGCGCCCGAGCAGGACTACCCTATTCGGGAAGCAATGTTCGGCTTAACCCTGGCGGTGCGTGGCCTTGCAAATGAATCAGGGCCCCCCCTGGATCGAGCACTGCGCCTGTGTGTCGCGCAATCCAGTGGTCAGGGTGAAGGTGTTGTCAATTCTTATCTGGCTCAGAGGGCGCTATGGTTCGGCGAGTTTGCGGGCGCGCTATCGTTCGCCAACAAGGCATGGGAGTTAGCTCATACCGATATGCTTGAGACTGACTTTATTCGCGCGGCGCGGGTGCAAGGCGAGGCGACGTTGGGTTTGAACGATCTCGCCGCGGCCGACGAACGGCTGCACCATGCGCTCACCCGCGCGCGGAAGGTGAATCTGATCGAAGAGGAACTGCCCGCGCTCGTGGCGCTGGCGGAGTTGCGGCGGCGGCAGGGGGATGTGAAGGCTTCGCGCGAGCTGCTGGAGGATGTGTGGGAGGCGGCGGAGCGGGGGCCGTATCCGTTGGTTCATGCGGATGCGTGCAACATGCTGGCGCAGGTTGAGCGGGACGCAGGCAACAAGGGCGCGGCGGTCGAGGCGGCGGTGCGCGCGTATAAACTCGCGTGGTGTGACGCGCCGCCATTCGCTTATCACTGGGGGCTGGAGAAAGCGCGGGCGCTGCTGAAGGAGTTGGGGGGGCAGGAGCCCACGTTGCCGCCGTTTGATGAGTCTAAATTCGAGCCGTTCGCGGAAGCGTAGTTTGAGCAAC
>JBEVJD010000170.1:0-16923 GCA_040510435.1 Pyrinomonadaceae bacterium
CGGCCTGACTCGCGGGCGCGGCCGCGGCGGCGGCCTCCTGCTTCGGGGCTTCGGCGGCCGGCGCTTCGGCCGCGGCTTCGCCGGCCTCGCCGATGTAGGCGACGACCTTGTTGACCTCGACCGTGTCGCCCTCTTTGAAGAGGACTTGCGTCAGGGTCCCGGCGGCCGGGCTGGGAATCTCCGCGTCAACCTTGTCGGTGGAAATCTCGAACAGCGGCTCGTCGCGCTCGACGCTCTCGCCGACCTTCTTCAGCCACCTCGTTATCGTCCCCTCCGCGATGGACTCGCCCATCTGCGGCATCACCACTTCCGTTGCCATAAACTCTCCTCAAAAAGTGGTCAGGAGTCAGAAGTCAGAAGTCAGAATAAAGCGGCTTCCACCCTCTCATTCCGACTTCTGACTCCTGACTCCTGACTCCCTGTATCATCCCTCCGCCGTCGTCGGGTCGATCATGCGCTTGATCTCGGAGACGCGGTTGGCGGGGAAGCCGCCGCGCTGTGCGTGCTCGCGCACGGCCGCCTCGTCCGGGGCGATGTAGACGCAGTAGACCTTGTCGCCCGTGACGTAGCTCTCGACCCACTGAATCTGGGGCCCCATCTCTTGCAGCACGCCGCAAGACTTCTGCGAGATGGCCTGCAACTCCTCCCCCGACAGGTCGCCCGCGCCGGGGATTTCGCGTTCGATGAGAAACTTCGGCATGTCCGCTCCTTCCAGTCGCGAGTTTTCAGTTTTAAGTTTTCAGCACGACCGGCGAGCGGTTTTGCTGAAAACCGAAAACTGAAAACTACTATCAATAGGCGGCCAACTTGCGCGCGGCCTCCAGAACGTCTTTGACCTGCGGCAGGTGGTACTCTTCGAGCGGCGGCGAGTAGGGCACGGGCGTGTCGGTCGCCGCCACGCGCACGACGGGCGCGTCGAGCCACTCGAACGCCTCGCCCACGATGGTCGCGGCGATCTCGCCGCCGATGCCGCCCGTCTGCGAAGCCTCGTGCAGAATCAAGACCTTGCTCGTCTTCTTCGCCGTCTGAAGTATCGCCTCCCTGTCCATCGGCGCCAGCGTGCGCAGGTCTAAGACCTCAACGTCCAGACCCTCCTTCTCCAACTCCTCCGCCGCGTCGAGCGCCGTCAAGACCTGCGCGCCGAAGGTGATGATCGAGAGGTCGGCACCAGCGCGCCGCACGCGCGCCTTGCCGATCTCGACCGTGTAGTCCTCCTCGGGAAGCTCCTCGCGCAGGCGCGGCAGGCGGTAGAGTTTCTTGTGCTCGAAGAAGATGACGGGGTCGGGGTCGCGGATGGCGGCCTTGATGAGCCCCTTCGCGTCGTAGGCCGTCGAGGGCTCGACCATCTTGAGCCCCGCCGTGTTGAGGAAGAACGCTTCGGCGTTCAGCGAGTGGAACGGCCCTGAGTGGACGCCCGCGCCGCAGGGGCCGCGGAAAACGCAGGCGAGCCCCGCGCCCCAGCGGTAGCGGCACTTCGCGGCGTAGTTCGTCAGCATGTCGAAGCCGGGCGAGATGAAATCGATGAACTGGAACTCGGCCACGGGGCGCATCCCCATCAGCGCCGCGCCGCACGCCGCGCCGACGATGGCCGCCTCCGAGATGGGCGTGTCGATGACGCGCCCCTCGCCGAACTCGCCGAGCAGCCCGTCCGTCACCTTGAACGCGCCGCCGTAGGCGCCCACGTCCTCGCCGATGAGGAAGACGCTGGGGTCGCGCTCCATCTCTTCCCAAAGACCCTGCCGGATGGCCTCGACGAACGTCACCACCCCGCCGCGCTCCGGGCGGTTCGACTTGTGCTCTTTCTTTGTTGCCGTTGACATCTACTTTTAGTTCTCCAACACCTTCGGGCGGAAGGCGGGGGGGACGAGCGTGTTGTCGAAGACGTTGTAGGCGGCCTTCTCGGCGTCGGGCATGGGTGAGGATTCGGCCCAGGCCGAGTCCTCTTCGATCTCGCGGCGCACGTCGGCGACTACCTCGTCGAGCTGCTCCTGTGTGGCGACGCCTTTTGCGAGCAGGTGGCGCTGGAAGCGGTCGAGGGGGTCGCGCTGCTCCCAATGTTCCAGCTCGCCCGCGGGGATGTAGCGCTGGTCGTCGTGCTCGGCGTGACCCTTGCGGCGGTAGGTCTTGGCCTCGATGATGCAGGCCCCGCCGCCGCCGCGCGCGAAGTCGGCCGCGCGCCGCATCACTTCGTAGCAGGCGACCACGTCGTTGCCGTCCACGACGTAGCCGGGGATGCCGTAGCCGGCGGCCTTGTCGGCGAGGTTGGCGACGGCCGTCTGCTTCGACGTGGGCGTCGAGTAGGCGTACCAGTTGTGCTCGGCGACGATGATTAAGGGCAGGCGCTGGACGGCGGCGAAGTTGAGCCCCTCGTGGAAGGCGCCCGTGCTCATCCCGCCGTCGCCTATGTAGGCGACGGCGACCGTGTCCTTCTGCTGCATCCGCGCGCCGAGCACGATCCCGGTCATCACCGGAATCATGTCGCCGAGGTGCGAGATGGGGCCGATGAAGCCCTTCTCCATGTCGCCGAAGTGAATGTTTAAGTCGCGCCCCTCCGAAGGTCCCCACGCCTTCGCCATGTACTGCGCGAAGATGGCGCGCGGCCTGATGCCCTTGACGAGCACCGCGCCGAGGTCGCGTATCAGAGGCGAGATGAAGTCCTGCGGCGCGAGCGCGTAGGCCGTGCCCACCGCGGTCGCCTCCTGACCCAGAGAGCGGAAGACGCCGCCGACCACCTTCGTCTGCCGGTAGAGGTTGACGAGCTTCTCTTCGACGAGACGCGTGAGCTGGAGCCAGCGATAGAGTTCGAGCAACTGCTCGGGCGCGAGCGTCGTCTCGCTCGTGCAGACGACCTCGCCCTGCTCGTTCAGAGGGTCTGCTACCAGCAGCGCCTCGGCGCGCGGCGGCGGGAGGAAGATGAAAGGCCCGGCGGCGGCGTTACCGTTCGAGCCCTGCTGCGGCGGCGCGCCGGCCTCTTTCGCCTTGCCCTTCGCGCCTTTGCCGGCACGGGTGGAAGTTTTAGCCGTCATAGTTGAGTCAAAGTTGAGGGTGGAGCGCGAGGAAGTTAGCCACAGAGACACAGAGGCACAGCTTGAACACAGCTTCTTGTGTTTAGCTGTGCCTCTGTGTCTCTGTGGTTAACTTCAATCAGCATTACGCTCAAGATGAAAAGGAACAGGCTCTCACAAACTAGAAATGGATGGTCAGGCCGTGGATACCCTCGGCGGCCTCCATGACGGCCTCGGAGACGGTCGGGTGCGCGTGGATGACGCGGCCCAGCTCGTCGGCCGTCGATTCGAGGTGGAGCGCGACGATGGCCTCGTGGATGATCTCGGTCGCGTGCGGCCCGACGATGTGGACGCCCAACAGCTCGTCGTACTTCTTCTCGCTGACGACCTTGACGAAGCCCTCCTCCTCGCCGAGGATGCGCGCCTTGCCCGAGGCCGAGAAGGGGAACGTCGCCGACTTCACGTCGTAGCCCATCTCCTTCGCCTTCGCCTCGGTCAGCCCCACCGACGCGACCTCCGGGTCGCAGTAGGTGCAGGACGGCACGTGGCGCAGGTTGATGGGCTGCACCTTTTGGCCGGCGATCTGCTCGACGGCGAGAATGCCCTCCTTCGACGCGAGGTGCGCGAGCCATGGCGTCGGGATCACGTCGCCGATGGCGTAGACTCCGGCCTCGCCCGTCCGGCAGAACTCGTCGACCTGTATCGCCCCGCGCTCGACCTTGATCTTCGTCCCCTCAAGCCCCAGACCTTCGAGGTAGGGCATGCGCCCGACAGCGACCAGAAGCATCTCGGCTTCGAGCGTTACGTCGCCGCCCTTCGCGTCCTTGCCCGTGACGCGGACGCCCGCGTCGGTCTTCTCGACCTTTTCGAGCTTCGTCCCCGGCAGGCACTTGAGGCCGCGCTTGCGGAACGACTGCTCAAGCGTTTTGGAAATCTCCTCGTCTTCGAGCGGCATGATGCGCGGCAGCAGCTCCACCAGCGTCGTCTCCGCGCCGAAGCGCGAGTAGACGGAGGCGAACTCGGTGCCGACCGCGCCCGAGCCCATGACGATGAGCGACTTGGGCACCTTTTCGAGTTCGAGGATGTGGTCGGAGTTGACGACGCGCTCGCCGTCGGTCTCGAAGCCGGGGATGGGGCGGACGACGGAGCCGGTGGCGATGATGATGTTCTTCGAGTCGAGAACCTGCGCCTTGCCGTCCTCGCCCGTCACCTCGACCTTGCCGGGCAGCGCGAGTTTCCCCGTGCCCTTGAAGACCGTGATCTTGTTCTTCTTCATCAGGAACTCGATGCCCTTCGAGTTCTTCATCACGACCTTCTGCTTGCGCTTCTGCACGTCGTCGAAGGCAAGCCGCACCTCAGAGACGTGCACGCCGAAGTCGGCCAGCCCCTTGTGCGCCATCTCGTAGTGGTGCGCCGACATCAGGAGTTGCTTGGTCGGGATGCAGCCGCGCAGCGTACACGTCCCGCCGAGGCGCTTGTCCTTCTCGACGAGCGCCACCTTCAGCCCCAACTGCGCCCCGCGTATCGCGGCCACGTAACCCCCCGGCCCCGACCCGATCACCGTCACGTCGAACTGTTCCGTAGACAAATTGGTCTCTCCTCGTAGGGTCAGTGATAAGTGATGAGTGATGAGTGATGAGAGGGAAGGCAAAGTGCCCCCTGCTCACTCTCATCACTCATCACTCATCACTTATCACTCGATTGAGCTATGTCTGAGCTACTAGTCAACTATCCAGACCGCGCGCCGGAGCGTCTGCCGCTGGGGCGCCTGCGCATCACCATCGGGCGCTCGGCGCGCAACGACGTGTGCGTGCCCGACCCGTTCGCGTCGCGCGTCCACGCCGAGGTGCGGCGCGAGGGCGACCTCTACCTGCTGCAAGACCTCGGCTCGGCCAACGGCACTTATTACAACGGCTCGCGCTTAGACCAGGCCGTGACGCTCACGCACGGCGGGCGCATCCAGATCGGCGAGACCGAGATCGTCTTCAAGGATCAGACGACCGCGCCGCAACTGCCCGCGACGACCATCGAAGATGACGCGCCGCTCCCCGAGGCGACCATCGCCTTCGACTCGGCGCAGCACACCACCAACGGCCTGCTCGAAGCCATCGACGCCGCGCGTACGCAGACCTCGGGGCGCTTCGACGTGGCGACCGTCATGCCGCGCGGCACGGGCTCGACGGCGAAGTCGGCGACGGCCGCGGCCGACCACGGCGACCTGCTCGCGCTCATCTCGAAAGTCGGCGTGACGCTCCTCGCCTCGGCCACGCTCGACGAGACGCTGCGGCAGGTGGCGCTCTTAGTCTTCGACGCCGTGCCGGCCGAGCGCTGTCTCATCATGCTGCGCGAGGCGGGCGAGGGCGGCGAGCTGAAGATTCGCGCCGCCGAGATGCGCGACCGCCGCCCCGAGGTCGGCGAGGTGCGCGTGAGCCGCACCATCGTCGAGGAGGTCGTCAACCAGGGGCGCAGCGTGCTCACGTCCGACGCGCAGCACGACCCGCGCTTCAAATCGACCACCGTCACCTTCCAGGGCATTCGCTCGGTGCTGGCCGTGCCGCTCGGCGTCGGCGAGCGCATCTTCGGCATGATCTACGCCGACTCGCCGCTCGCCACCTCGCGCTTTTCGGAAGACCATCTGAAGGTCTTGACGACGCTCGGCTCGGTGGCCGCCATCCGCGTCGAGAACACGCGCCTGCTGGAAGAGCACCTCGAACAGGAGCGCTTCGAGCGCGAGCTGCAACTGGCGCGCGAGATACAGCAGCGCTTCCAGCCCTCCGCGCCGCCCATCGTGCCGGGCTACGAGCTACAGGGCATCAGCTTCCCCTCGTACCAGATCGGCGGCGACTACTACGATTTCATCCGGTGCGCCGACAATCGGCTCGTCGTCGCGCTCGGCGACGTGTCGGGGAAGGGGACTTCGGCGGCGCTGCTGATGTCCTCCCTGCACGCGGCCGTGCACGCGCAGGTCGCGTCGTGCCGTCCCCTCACGGAGACGGTCGGCGCGGTCAACCGGTACCTCGCCGACAACACGCCGGGCAACCGCTTCGTCACGCTCTTCTACGCCGAACTCGACCCGCTGACCGGCTCGCTCTCCTTCATCAACGCCGGCCACAACCCGCCCATCATCGCGCACGAGGGCGGGGCGCTCGAACAGCTCGCCGCGGGCGGACTCCCCCTCGGCATCGTCCCCGACTTCGACTACCGCGAGGGGCGCACGCAGCTCCGCCCCGGCGACGTGCTCGTCGCCTACTCCGACGGCGTCACCGAGTCGCAGAACCCCGCGGGCGAGGAGTTCGGCACCGTCCGGCTTCAGGAGGTCGTCGCGCGCAACCTCAGCCGCTCGGCCGCCGGCATCCGCGACAAGATCGAGGCCGCGCTCTCCACCTTCGCGCAGGGGACGCCCGCCGGTGACGACATCACGCTCCTCATCGTCAAGCGCGAGCACGAGCCGCGCTGAGCGCCGCCCGCCGGTGCGGCGTCTCTACCGCGAGCCCCTTAAAAGGAGACACCCATGAGCACCACCCGCACGTACACGCGCACGAACCCCCTCATCGTCATCAGGTTAACGACCAGCCTCGTGCCCGAGGAGCAGTTGCGGAGCATCATCAAGGCGCTCCAACGTCAGGTCACGCACGACTTCCGGTCGGCGTGGGGCATCGGCGCGACCATCATCTACGCGGAGAAGGGCGAGGAGTACCCGAACGCCTACCACATCAACATCCGCCGCACGGCCGCCGAGGAGGACAAGGGCTACCTCGGATACCACTTTTCGAAAAAGGGCTACCCCGTCGCCACCATCTTCGCCGAGGAGGACTTGAAGGGCGACAAGACGATCAGCGACACGCTCTCGCACGAAGTCCTGGAGATGCTCGTCGACCCGGCCTGCAACCTCTACGCGCACCGCTCCGCCGACGGCGCGCGCCCCGCGCGCGGCTACTTCTATGAGGTCTGCGACCCCGTGCAGAGCGAGAAGTACGAGATCAACGGCCACCTCATGTGCAACTTCGTCCACCCGGAGTGGTTCGAGCAGGTCTGGGCCCGCGGCTCGCGCCAGTTCGACCACCTGAAGAAGCTGCACGAGCCGTTCGAGCTGCTCGACGGCTGCTACGCGGACGTGTACGAGCGCAGGCCCGGGCACCGCGGGCAGTTCAAAACCGTCTGGGGGCCCGAGAACGACGCGGAGGCGCAGAAGAAGGAGAAGCACCGCAAGAAGCACCGCAACAAGCAGCGGCTCAACATCAGGGCCGACGAGGACTAGAGCGGTATGCGCCTCTCTTTACCAAACGTTGAGAGGCGGGCAGTGCCCGCCTCTCAACGTTGATCGGTAAACTCAAAGGCAAATCGCTCTAGGCTGCGGTGGAGGCGGACGTGGAAGGTTGCGGGGCGGGACGGGCGCGTGGCGCCGTCCCGCCCCGCTCATTTGTGTGTGAGGGCGTCGCCCCGACTTATCTGTGCGTGAGGGCGCGCGCGCTGCGTGCGATGCGCTCGGCCGTCTTCTCGCCGACGCCCTCCACGAGGTCGAGCCCGCCGCCCTCGACGAACTTCCGCAGGTCTTCGAGCGAAGAGATTTTGAACTGCTGGTAGAGCGTCGCGGCCGTCTTCACCCCGACGCCCTCGACTTCGAGCAGGTCGAGCACCGTCTCGGGCGTCTCCTCCTTCAGCCGCTCCCACGCGTCGAAGGTGCCGCGCCCCAGCAGCTCGACGATCTTGCCGCTGATGGCCTTGCCGACCCCGGGCAGCGTCTGCAAACCCTTCTGCCCCTCCGCGCGCGCGATCTCCGCGACGGAATTCGGCCACGTCTCCAGCGTCTCGGCCGCGTTCCGGTACGAGCGCACGCGGAACTTGTCGTCGCCGCGAATCTCCATCAGCAGCGCCAGCCGCTCGAACCTGCGCGCCAGTTCCTCGTTGGTCATTCGCCTTCGGCCCCCGTCCGGGCGAATCTTACCACCGTTCCCTCAACGCGTTTTAGAGAGCACGGCGTCGCGACGGCGGCGCGCGAAGTCGAAGAGGGCGGGCTGCTGCGTGCGCGTTGACTGGCCTGAGACTTTGACCTTGAGGCCGCGCCCGCCGTCGGGGAAGACGACGACGCGCGCCTGCCCGTCGCCGTTGAGCGAGGCGGCGTGGGCGGCATTGGCCGCGGCCTTCATCTCGGCGAGTTTCCGCTCGACCTCCGCGTGGAGCGAGGGCACGCGCTCGACGCCGTAGGCGAGCCACTCGGCGACGGTGATGCGCGCGTCCTTTGGCCTGAAGTCTGCGCGCGCCGACTCAAGCCCGTCGCGCGTGAGCGCGTAGGTCAGGAGCCCCTGCTCGATGAGCCCGCTCTCAAGCGCGATGTCGTCGGCCTGCGTCGAGGTCAGTATCCGCATCCCCTTGTCGTAGGAGAGTTGCCCCAGTCCCCGGCTCCCCATCGGCCCCGGCTTGAAGCCCTCTCCCTGCACGCTCGCCGCCGAGTGGCACGCGTCCACGACGAGAATCAGCTCGCCCGCGTCCACGTCCCGCAGCCACGCGCCCAACTCGTCCGAAGAGATGGCGCGGCCCAAAGCGTCGTGCATGTCTTTCGACGAGCCGGTGTCCGACGCGAAGAGGAAGAATTGGCCGCGCTCGTCCGCGTAGCCGTGGCTTGAGAAGGAGACGATGACGAGGTCTTCGGGCGTCGCGCGCTTCAACTTCTCGGCGTTGGGGATTCCCTTCAAGACCTCTTCGTCAACCTTCCGACCGGCGAGCAGGTCGAGCACGGCCCTGAAGTTTCGCTTCGTCGCCGCCGTCTCTTTCAGGACGCGCGGCGTCCGCTTCCTGCCGGCCGCGGATTCGTAGTCGGAGATGAGCGGGACGCTGACGACCTCCTCGTACTCGCCGCCCTCGCGCACGCGCGCGGCGACGACCTCCTGCAAGCGGCGCGCGTCGTTGGCGGCGAAGCGCAAGTCCCACGCCTCGTTCTCGTAGGCGTTGACGCCGACCGAGACGACGTAGGCGCGACCCTTCGCCGCCGCCAACGCTTCCGCGGGCTCGAAGCTCACGCGCGCGGTCTGGCTCTTCACGCGGTCTTCGTTGAAGGCGTAGGCCGTGAACTCGACCGGGCGCGCGCCGCCCTCCGCGTCGCGCGTGCGCGGCAGGCGCACGTCTTCGAAGGTGAACGTGGCCTTGCCCGTCGCGGGGTCTGTCTTCAGCTCGCCGTCCTCGGCCGGCGCGTACGCGACGAGCTGGCCGCCGCGGAAGAGGCGCAGGTCGTAGACGCCCGCTCCGTTCGGCGCCGGAGTCGCGCCCGCGGACTTCGACACTTCCACGGTCACGCGCGCGAACTCGGGCCGCCCCTTCTGCTGTTCGACCGCCGTGATGTTCACGACCGGCTGCGCGCGGTTGACCTCGGCGAGCGCGCGGACGGGCGCGAACTTCTCGCCCGAGAGGATGCGCGCGAGCAGGCGCGGCTCGTAGTAGTCGCGCATGAAGATTTCGAGCGGCAGGGGCTTGAGAGGGTCGTCGGGCGCGAGCCAGTGGACGCCCTGTATCTCGTCGAGGTCGGAGGCGTCGAAGCGACCCGCGGGGTCAACGACCACCCAACTCCCGTCGGCGCGCGTGATGAAGCGGCACAGCTCGCGGCCGGTCGCCACCTCGTAGACGCGCTCGAAGCCGTCGAGGCCGTATGTGAGCAGCAGCCGCCCGTCGGGCGAGAACTCCCCGACCTCCTCCTGCGGGCCTTCGAGCTTGCGGAGGACCGCGCCCGTCGACACGTCCCAGATGGTCGCGCGCTCGCCGGGGCCGCTGCCCGCGCCCGTGGCGATGAGGTCGCCCTTCGGCGACCACGCGAACGAGCCGACGCGGAAGCCCGGCCGCTTGAGCGTGTCGAGCGGCGAGCCCGCGTCCACGTCGTAGACCTTGACGAGCATCTGTGGCAGGTTGCCGCCGCTGTTCGACGTGGCGACGATGACGCGTTCGCCGTCGGGCGAGAGCGCGAGGTGCGACGCGTCGGTGTAAGCCTCGTCCGAGTCCACCTTGAACGAGCGCACGCGTTTGGGCTGCGACGCGCGCCAGACGTTGACGCGCTGGGCTGCCTGGCTGCCGTCCTCGCCCCCCTCGACGCTCTCCCACGCGGCGGCGCGGCCGTCCGAACTCATCACGAAGCCGCGTTCCGTGTCGGCGAGCGGCAACTCGACCGCGAGCTTCGTCTCCTTCCAGTCGCGCGTGCTCAAGGTGACGGTCTGCGGCTCGCCGTAGGCCGAGTCGCGGTAGAAGGTGACGGTGTCGAGCGGCGTGAAGCCGACGAACGTCCACTCTGCCGTCTTCGCATCCTCGCCGTTGGCGAGCCTGCCCTCGACGCGCGCAAGCCGCTCGCCGGTCTGCGCGTCCCAGACCTCGCCGACCACACCAGCGCCAGTCACGACGAAGCGGCCGTCGGCGGAAACGGCCTGCCTCGCGGTCGTGTCGCCCGCCGCCCTCCACGTCGCCTCCTTGCCGCTCAACATCTCGCGCGCGGAGTAGTCGCCGCTCACAGACGAGGAGACGGCGAACAGTTCGCCCGCGGGTGAGAAGCGGAAGCTCGTCCCCTTGGCGTAGGCGCCGGTCAGTGCGCGGGTCTGCGCGCCGGTCTTCACGTCCCAGACGCGCAGGAGGTGTTCGCCGTCCCCCTGCTCGCCCTCGTCGGCGGTGACGAGCGTCTGCCCGTCGGGCGAGAGGGCGAGCGCGTACAGCTCGTCGTGCCAGACCTGCCCCGGCATCGAGGAGGTGCGCCCCTCACTCAGCACGAGGAAGCGCGCGCGCCCGACCTCGCGCCCCGTAGCCTTCTCCGTGACGGTGACGAGCCCGTCCTTCGCGTGCGCGACGAAGCGCCCGCCCGGCGAGACGGCGTCGCGCGGCGGACGCAGGTCGAATGACTCAAGCTCCTTGCCCGGCTTCACGTGTCGCACGCGCGAGACGAGCCTTCCGTTGCGCGCGTCCCAAGTCAGTTTGTACGTCGTGCCCGTGACGACGACCTGTGCGCCGGACGCGGCGAAGGCGACGGGCGGACGGCCGCCCTCGTCGGGCGTGAAGAAGGGGTTGTCCGCGTGCGTCGCGAGCCACAGGCGCTTGCCCGTCCACAGGTCCCAGAGCCGCAGGTTCGGCCCGTTGCTCGTCGCGAGCAGGCGGCCGTCCGCAGAGAAGGCGCCCCACAGCCACCCGTCCACGTCCTGCGCGCCCGGGTCGCCCGTGTTGTCGGTCAGGCGCCGCACCTCGCGCCCGCTCGAAGCCTCCCACACGACCACGTCGCCCCCGCCGCCGTCGCCCGTCGCCACCAGGCGCCCGTCGGGCGAGAAGAGGATGAAGCCGTTCGCGATTCTGTGCTGCCCCTGCTGCACGACGAGCCGCATCGGCTGCTTCGACGGCGCGGGCTTCGACTGCGCCGGGGCGGCCTTCGGCCTGCCGGACTTCTGCGCCGACGCCGCCGGGAATTGGGTTGTAAGTAGTGCGAGCAGGAAGAGGGCAAGAAGGGAAAGGGGCCTGGTCATCTTTGACTCCGAGTTAGGGGGAATAGAGGGTGTTGGGTGTTGGGTGCTGGGTGTTGGGTTTTAGGTGTTGGGTGCTGGGTGATAGTTAAAGGCCGAATCTTACCCAACACCCAACACCCTCCCTTCATGCCTTCTCAAGTCCGGCGTACTTCTCGACGAGCTTCTTCTGGCCGAAGCCGGGGAAGCTCACGAGGAGTTTGGCGCCGTCGCCGACGCCCTCGCGGCGCAGGACGAGGCCGCGGCCGTATTTCGGGTGGCGGACGTGCGTGCCGGGGACGAAGCCGGCGGCCGATGTTGAAGAGGATGATGAAGAAGATGCTGTCGAACGTCCGCCGGCCGCGGGGCGCGACTGTGTCGGCGGCGGGGCGGGCGGCGGTTGCCGGCGGCTGTCGGCGGAAGCGTTGCGGCGTATCTGGTCGCCGCGCTGGCGGAAGAACTCGGCGATGGAGTCGGCGCTGTCGTAGGTCTTGCCCTCGAAGCGTTTCTCGGGTCGCGCCGTCTCTCCGCGCAGCGCGCGCGCCGTGTGGCGCGACTCCACGGCCGAGGAGCTGCGCGCGAACGAGAGCCACGAAGCGCCGCGCGAGAGGTCTTCGATGGATTCGAGCGGCATCTCGTTGAGGAACTGCGAAGGCTCCGACGCCATCTCCTCGCCGTAGACGCGCCGCCGCATCGCGTGCGAGACATACAGGAAGCGCTCGGCGCGCGTGATGGCGACGTAGCAGAGGCGGCGCTCCTCCTCCATCTCCGCCTGGTCGGCCGCCGAGCGCGAGTGCGGGAAGAGTCCGTCCTCCATGCCGACGACGAAGACGACCGGGAACTCAAGACCCTTGGCCGAGTGCATCGTCATCAAGGTCACCGGCGCGTCGCCTTTATATTGATCCGTGTCGGAGACGAGCGCCGCGGCGTCGATGAAGTCGCGCAGGCCGCCGCCCTCGTCCTGGTCGTAATCGACGGCGGCGTTGACCAACTCCTCAAGGTTCTCGATCCGGCTCTGGGCCTCGTCCGAGTTCTCTGCCTTGAGCGCGTCGGCGTAGCCGGTGTCGAGGATGGCCGCCTTGACGACCTCGGAGGCCGGCTCCTTCTGCGCGCGCGCGACGAGCCCTTCGATGATGGCCTGAAACTTCCTGAGCGACGCGACGGCGCGCGGGCTGAAGCCCTCGGGCTGCTCGTTGATGATGGCGATGGTCTCCCAGAGCGAGACGTTGTAGTCCTTCGCCCGCCGGTCTAACTCGTCGAGCGTCTGCTTGCCGAGCCCCCGCGTCGGCGTGTTGACGACGCGCAGGAGTGCGATTGAGTCGTGCGGGTTGAGGGCGAGCTTGAGGTACGAGACGATGTCGCGCACCTCGGCGCGCTCGTAGAAGGAGAAGCCGCCGACGATGTTGTAGCCGAGCCCGGCACGTCTTAATGCCTCTTCAAAGACGCGCGACTGCGCGTTGGTGCGGTAGAGCACGGCGGCGCGCGCCTTGGGGTCGAGGCGCCGGTGCTCCTCGATCTTGGCGGCGACGAAACGCGCCTCGCCCTCGGCGTCGAGCGCCTGGTAATAACGAATCGGGGCGCCCGCGGGGTTGGCCGTCCAGAGCGTCTTCTCCTTGCGCTCGGTGTTGTGCTTGATGACGGAGTCGGCCGCGTCGAGGATGGTCTGCGTCGAGCGGTAGTTCTGCTCCAACTTGATGGTGCGCGCCTCGGGGTAGTGCTGCTCGAAGTTGAGGATGTTCGAGATGTCCGCGCCGCGCCAGCGGTAGATCGATTGGCTCTCGTCGCCGACGACGCAGATGTTGTGCTGCTTCTGCGTGAGGTAGTTGATGAGGGCGAACTGCAAGGCGTTCGTGTCCTGGTACTCGTCCACGAGGATGTAGCGGAAGCGCTCGTTGTAGTGCGCGCGCACGTCCTCTCGTTTGCGGAGGAGGCGGACGGTCAGGATGAGCAGGTCGTCGAAGTCGACGGCGTTGTTGTTGACGAGCCGCTCCTCATACAGCTTGAAGACGCGCGCGACGGCCGTGCGCTTCTCGTCGTGCGACTCGGCGCGGGCGGCGTACATCTCGGCGTCGAGGCCGGAGTTCTTGGCGCGGCTGATGGCCGACTGCGTCTGGCGCGGGGCGAGCCGCTGGTCGTCGTAGCCGAGGTCTTTGATGCAAGCCTTGACGACGCGCAAAGAGTCGTCCTGGTCGTAGATGGTGAAGGAGCGCGTGTAGCCCTCCTCCAGCTTCTCGATGTCGCGCCGCAGCAGCCGCACGCACAGGCTGTGGAAGGTCGAGACGAGCGGCGCGCTCTCGCGCCTCTGGTCTGCGAGCAGGCGCGTGACGCGCTCGCGCATCTCCTGCGCGGCCTTGTTCGTGAAGGTGACGGCGAGGATGTTGTGCGGCGGGACGTGGCGCTCGGTGATGAGGTACGCGATGCGCACCGTGATGACGCGCGTCTTACCCGACCCCGCGCCCGCCAGAATGAGCAGCGGCCCCTCGGTCGCCTCGACCGCCTCGCGCTGCCGCTCGTTGAGAGATGAGAGTAAGTCCATAAAAGAAGTAGTCAGTACACAGTAGTCAGTAGACAGTAGCCAGCAGAAGAACCTTCGTCAATTCGAGTCGCCAGTATGTCAGCGTCAACGTTCGTCAAGCAGAGCCTACTGTCTACTGACTACTGTCTACTGACTACTTGATCAGTTTCTGTATCGCCTTGAACTGCTCGTGGCGCGCGTCGCGGAGGAGTTCGAAGAGCGCCAGCTCGGTCGAGGAGGGGAGCGCGCCGGAGCGGAACATCTTGTCGAGCCCGGTCTGCCGGTTCTCGGCCGTGCGCGACGAGACGCAGTCGATGAGGAGGTGCACCTGGTAGCCGCGCGCGAGCAGGTCGTGCGCCGTCTGGTTGACGCAGACGTGCGCCTCGATGCCGCAGAGCAGAACCTGCCGCGCGCCCGCCGCTTCGAGCCGCGCGACGAACTCCTGCGCGCCGCAGGAGCTGAAGGCAGTCTTCTCGACGGGCTCGAAGCCTTCGGGGAGGACGGCGGCGATCTCCCCGGCCGTGTGCCCCAAGCCCTTCGGATACTGCTCGGTGACGACGACCGCCACGTCCAGCAGGCGCGCGGCGTGCGCGACCAGCGCGCAGCGCGCGGCCACCTCCGAGAAGTCCGGGATGTGCTGGCGGAAAGCCTCCTGCACGTCGATGACGGCCAGCGCCGTCCGCCGCGCGTCGAGCGTGTTCTCGTGTGGCATCTGGTAAATCCCCCTCGTCAGTCCGACCATTTAAGCACGACGGGGAGACACGGACAAAACAGCGGTTGATTCAGAACGGATTAACACAGAGACACAGAAGCACAGAGGCACAGCTTGAGGTCTTATAACTTCAAAGCTGTGTCTCTGTGCTTCTGTGTCTCTGTGTCGAAAATCCTTCTAGAGCTTGCCAGCGGCGCGCTTGGCCTCTTCGACGAGGCGCTTGAGGCGCGCGATCTTCTGCTCGTCAGACTCGCCGGGCTGCGGCCTGAATTCGGGCCCTGACTTGAAACCGCCGGCCCCCTTCTTCTTCGGCTTGGCCTCTGCGGCTGCGGGCGCGGCGGCCTCCGCCTTCGGCCGCTCGTCTTTGGGCGCGCCGGGCGTCAACTCGGTGGAGGCTTCCGGCGCGAGGTCAGAGACGGTCTCGGCCCCCGCGGCGGGCGAGGCGGTGGCGGCCGTCGGGCTCAAGGGCGCGGCCGAAGCCTGACCCGTGGCGGCCTGAGCCTCTGCGGCCGGCCTGTGCGCGTCGGCCGCGGCGGAGGAGTCTGCCGCGGGCTTCGCCTCTGCGGCGGGCTTCGGGGCGGGTTTCGTTGCCGCGGCGGGCTTCGGGGCTTTGACGAGTTTCGGCTTCGGCTCGCCGCGCCATGCGGGCGTCGGGTATTCGTAGGCGGGGAGCGTGCCGCCCGCGGCGCGGAGGATGGCGGCGAGGTCGCGCTCGACGTAGCGCGCCTGCTTCGAGGCGTCGCGCACGTGCCCCATCGGCGGCCCCATGTAGAGCGCGCCGCACGCCTGACAGCGGTGGAGCGTGTCGTCGCCGCGCAGGAAGACGCGCGAAGGGTGCTGCGTGTTGACCTCCTTGAGGTGGCCGTTGCAGAGCTTGCCCTTCTCGTTCTTCTCGTTGCACACGGTCTGCCCCGGCAGGAAGCGCTTCGGGACGCCGGGCTTCGTCTCCTGCTGCTCGGTCGGCGCCTGCTTCGCGACCGCCTCGGGGCTCGTCGTCTGGTTGGCTTCGCTCGACATAAGGTTCGGGGTCGGTTTCCTTCTCTGTTCAGTGTTAGAAAGGCGTGGGTCTTCAGGCGCCGCGGGCGCCCTGTTTGAACCGAATCTTACGCGCGAGCGGCGGGGAAGTAAAGGAAGTAGACAGTAGACAGTAGACAGTAGACAGTAGCGCTCCGCGTGAAGGTTGTTGAGGATGACGACCGCACAGTTCGAGCGATGATTGTTCTACTGACTACTGACTACTGTCTACTGTCTACTGTTAAGATTCGGCCATGCTGAAGAGTCTGGTGGGGCGGGTGTGGCGCGGGTCGCCGCGGTTCGTGAAGAGGGCGGGCGTGTGGCTGACGCAGCCGCGGTTCGCGGTGACGGCTGGGGCCGTCGTGTCGGACGAGCGTGGGCGCGTGCTTCTGCTCCGGCACGTGCTGCGCCGCGGGAGCGGGTGGGGCGTCCCCGGCGGCTTCCTCAAGGCGTCCGAGCAGCCCGAGGAGGCCGTCCGCCGCGAGCTGCGCGAGGAGACCGGGCTCGAACTCGACCGGGTCGAGCTGGCCTTCGTGCGCGCGCTCGAAGGCGTGCAACAGGTCGAGATCATCTTCCGCTGCCGGATGCGCGCCGCCGCGCTCGAAGGCTTGGAGAAGGGCTTCGAGATCGACCGCGCCGAGTGGTTCGCGCGCGACGCCCTGCCGCGG
The DNA here is from genome assembly GCA_040510435.1 of Pyrinomonadaceae bacterium. Taxonomy (GTDB): domain Bacteria; phylum Acidobacteriota; class Blastocatellia; order Pyrinomonadales; family Pyrinomonadaceae; genus QHXN01. The sequence goes on from JBEVJD010000170.1 coordinate 16,371, forward strand.
GGGCTCTCCGCCGACCAGCGCCGCCTCATCGAGCGCGTGCTCGGCGACGGGGCTGTAAACGCGCCCGAGTAGTGGTATGCTGGGGGAAAAGTAGTCAGTAGACAGTAGTCAGTAGCCAGTAGGCTCCGCCCCGTGGAAGTTGACCCTCGCGCCCGGAAGGTTGGAGCAACAAAGGTTTTCTACTGACTACTGACTACTGACTACTGACTACTTTCTTTTTTCAGGAGAACGATGACGATGACGATGCCGCGACTGATACCAGAGCCGGATCAAGTGCTGGAGATGCTCAAGAAGACGGGGGCGTACCGCGAGGGGCACTTCGTCTACCCGTCGGGTCAGCACACGCCGCACTACTTCCAGATGCCGCTCGCCTTCCGCTACTACGATACGGCGCGCGTGCTGGCCGTGGCCCTCTCGCGTAAGCTGAGGCTTGAGAAGGACGTGTCGAGCGCGCTCCCGAAAGTCTCCATCATCTCCCCGAGCCCCGGCGGCATCCCCGTCGCCTTCGCCGTCCGCGAGGCCCTGAGCGCCGAGCAGATTTACTGGGCCGAGC
>JBEVJD010000171.1:0-11350 GCA_040510435.1 Pyrinomonadaceae bacterium
TTGACTATGCTGTATCGTTCGACGCAGTGTCGCAGTCGTGCGGGCGCTGCCGTGTAGAAGTTGTCCCACAGTGCCTCCTTAGCGGGTAATAGTAAGCAGGCTACACCATCACACCGTGGGACTGAACAACTACTGACTACTGTCTCCTGACTACTGCTTTTGTTAACATTGTCCGCATGTTGATCAGACCCGCAAGGCGGCTGCGCGGCCGCCTGAGAGTCCCGGGCGATAAGTCCGTGTCGCACCGCGCGGCGATGTTCGCGTCGCTCGCCGCGGGCAGGACGCGCGTCGAGAATTTCGCTTCGAGCGCCGACTGCACCTCGACGTTAGAAGCACTGCGCGGGCTCGGCGTCGGCGTTGAGAGGGACGGGAGCGTCGTCACAATCGAGGGCGCGGGCGGAGACGGCGCCGCGCCGCGTTTCCGCGCGCCGTCTGAACCGCTCGACTGCGGAAACTCCGGGACGACGATGCGGCTGCTGGCGGGCGTGCTCGCGGCGCAGCCGTTCGAGTCTGTGCTGACGGGCGACGAATCTCTGAGCCGCCGGCCGATGCGCCGCGTGATGGAGCCGTTGGAGTTGATGGGCGCGCAACTGTCGGCCGTGGACGGCCACGCCCCGCTGCGCGTCGAGGGCTGCCACCCGCTCAAGGCCATTGAGTACGTCTCGCCCGTGGCGAGCGCGCAGGTCAAGTCGTGCGTCCTGCTCGCGGGGCTCGGCGCCGCGGGGCGCACGCGCGTCACCGAGCCGGAGTTGTCGCGCGACCACACGGAGCGCATGCTCCGCTGGTTCGGCGTCTCGGTCGAATCGAGCTTCGAGCGCGGGGGCGAGCGCGGCGACTACTTCTCCGTCGAGTTGAACGGCCCGGCGCGGCTCACGGCACGCGACGTGTCGGTGCCCGGCGACATCTCGTCCGCGGCCTTCCTCGTCGCCGCCGCGGCGATGCTCGGCGGGTCGGAGGTGACGGTCGAGGGGGTCGGGCTCAACGGGACGCGCACGGGGCTGCTCGACCGATTGAAGTCACTCGGGGCGGACGTGCGCCGCCTGAACGTGCACGAACGCTGCAACGAGCCGGTCGGCGACGTGCTGGCGCGCTGCGCCGGCCGCCTCAAGCCTGTGGAGGAGTTCGCGGGCGTGGTGCGCGGCGCGGCCATCCCCGGCCTGATTGACGAACTGCCGCTGCTCGCCGTCCTCGGCACGCACACGGAGGGCGGCATCGAGATACGCGACGCGCGCGAGCTGCGCGTGAAGGAGTCCGACCGCATCGCGGCGACGGCCGCCAACCTGCGCGCGATGGGCGCGCGGGTCGAGGAGTTCGAGGACGGCATGCGCGTCGAGGGGCCTGTCGAACTGCGCGGCGCGCGCCTCAAGTCCTACGGCGACCACCGCATCGCAATGGCCTTCGCCGTCGCGGCGCTCGCGGCCGAAGGCGAGACGGAGATCGAGGGCGCGCAGGAGTGCGTCGCCGTCTCCTTCCCCGAATTCTTCCCGCTGCTCGAATCGCTGACCGAGAGATGAGCCGGGAACGCGTCGTTATCACGGGCTTCATGGGCGCGGGCAAGACGACCGTCGGCCGCGCGCTCGCGCGCCTGCTCGGCGAGACGTTCGTAGACCTCGACGACGCGGTGAAAGAGATCGAGGGGCGCGGCCCGCGCGAGCTGATTGACGAGGAGGGCGAGGATTACTTCCGCGACGCGGAGACGCGCGCGCTGCGGCGTGTGCTCGAAGAGGGCGCGGCGCGCGTCGTCGCCACCGGCGGCGGCGCCTGGACGATAGAGCGCAACCGCTTGCTCGTCGCCGCGCACGGTTGTCTTTCAGTCTGGCTCGACGCGCCGTTTGACTTGTGTCTCCGGCGCATCGACCGGGAAGGCGAACGCGACGCGCGCCCCTTCGCGCGCGACACGGAGCGCGCCCTCGCCCTCTACGAACAGCGCCTCGCCGCCTACCGCCTCGCCGGCCTGCGCGTGCGCGTCGAGCCCGGCCTCGACCCCGAAGAACTCGCGGCCGAGATCGCCGCCACGCTCGTCGCCGCCGGGTAGGTGAATTTGCGCGCGCCCTCGCGTGCGGGCTACAGTCTCGACTAAACGTCTGCGGCCGGGCCGCGGGCGGAAGTTCAGTTCCGCGCAGTTAAGGTGGCGGCTTCTCGCGGTCGGAGTTGGTTACGAACAAGCGAATGAGGGAGACCGTAAATGTCTGACCGAAACACTGACGCAAAGGCGCTCAAGCCGGCGGAGAGGCTGGCGAACGCGCAGAACTGGAAGCACCTCGCGCGTTGGAACGGCGAGGGATTTTATGAGCTGAAGACCGAGGACACGGGCGACGTGCGCGTGCGCCTCTTCTTCACGCCTCAACTATTGGAAGCGACGGAGGAAATTCTCTACCGGCAGATCGTCAACGCCACGCGCTTCCCCGGCGTGCGCATGGTGGTGATTACGCCCGACGCACACTACGGCTACGGCGTCCCCGTCGGCTGCGTTCTCATCACCGACGCACGGGAAGGCGCCGTGGCGATGGGGCCTGTGGGCTACGATATTGGCTGCTTCACCGCCGACACGCTCGTCCCTGTCGTAGACGGCACCTCACGCCCCATCGGAGAACTCGCCGAGGCCGGCGACGAGGTTCTCGTCTATGCGCTCTCAGCCGAGCACAAGGTCGTCGTAGCGAAGGCGACGGCTAAAAGGACGCGCGCAGACGCCCCGCTCGTCAAAGTCACCTTAGACAACGGCCGCGAAATCACCTGCACGCCCGACCACGAGTTCATGCTCCGCGACGGCAGCTACCGGCAGGCGTGCGAGCTTGATGCCGAGACTTCCCTGATGCCGTTGCACCTGCACGCGGACAGGGACGGGTACAGGTTCGTTCAGCACCCCGCCACGGGGACGACTCAGCGCGTCCACTGGCTGATGGCGCGTTGCGGGTTGCTCGGCGCGGTGCCCCGGTTCGAGGGTCAGAAGACGGTAATTCATCACCTGAACTTTAACCCCGGCGACAATCGCCCGGAGAACTTAAAGTTCATGGGCGACCGCGACCACATGCGCTACCACCGCTCGCACGCGGAGAAGTTCACACACTTCCGGTCGGCCGAATTCGAGGAGCGGAGGGTGCATGCGCTCGCGGCGAAAGCGCAGATGGCCGAAGGCCACGCTTACTTCGCAAAGCGCGGGACGAAGAACATTCTCGCGTACATGGCGGAAAGGCCCGAGCACTTCCGCGCGTCGGTCGCCGGCAACGGCGACCGCGGGAAGAATTATCTGGTTGCGTACAACACGAGCCCCGAAGGGCGTCGTAAGTCTTCCGATGTCGCGCACCGCCAGCACGTCTGTGAGACGTGCGGCGAGACTTTGACCGGCGGCTTCGGGATTCACAACCACCGCCGCTGGCGTCATGGCTACAACCACAAAGTCGTCTCGGTCGAGCCGCTGGCGGAGAGGGCGGACGTTTACTGTTTGACCGTGCCGGGGTATGGAAACTTCGCGCTGGACGCGGGGGTGTTCGTGCACAACTGCGGGATGATGTCGGCGCGTTCGGGCGTGGAGGCGGAGGCGGCGTCGCCGGAGCGGAGGTTGGAGTTCAACCGGGCGGTGATGTCGCGTGTGAACATGGGGTTCGGGGGGAAGAGCCTGAAGCTCGGGCGCCTCTCCGACGAGGAGTTTCAGAACCTCGTGCGCGGGGGCGCGGAGTATTACGTTGAGAAGTACGGGGCGACGTTCGACCGCAGCCACGCGGAGCGCCACCGCATCCCCGTGGACGACGAGTGGCGGATTCCTTACGGCGGCAAGGGGCGGCCCGAGCGCGGGCGCGATCAGTTGGGGAGCCTCGGCGGCGGCAACCACTTCATCGAGCTTCAGCGCAGCAGCCAGACGGGGACGCTCTTCGTGCAGGTGCACACCGGCTCGCGCGGCTTCGGCCACGGGCTGGCGACCAACTACTTCGAGCTGGCGCGCGAGGAGCACCCGGAGCTTTTGAAAGACATCGACCTCGGCTACTTCACGCCCGAGTCGAAGCACTACCAAGACTACCTCAACGCCGTCGCGGCGGGCGGCAACTACGCCATCCTCAACCGGCTCGTCATCTTCGAGCAGGTGTCCGAGGCGTTCCGCGAGGTCTTCGGCGAGGAGTTGGAACTGGTCTACGAGATCAGCCACAACCTCGTGCAGAAGGAGTGGCACCCCGAGTTCGGCGACGTGTGGGTGCACCGCAAGGGCGCGACGCGCGCCTTCCCCGCCGGCCACCCGTTTCTCAAAGGCACCGTGTGGGAGGAGAAGGGGCACCCCGTGCTCATCCCGGGCAGCAACAAGGACTGGAGCTACATCCTCCGGCCGCTCGCGGGCGCGGAGCGCAGCGGCTTCTCGGTCAACCACGGCGCGGGCCGTCGCATCTCACGTGGCGAGGCCAACCGCACGCTCTCGCAGCGCAAGATGGACGACGAGTACCGCGAGGCCGGCATCGTCGTCAACACCGACGGCCGCGTGCCGCTGGACGAGGCGGCGCCGTGCTACAAGCCCTCGGAGGATGTCGTCGCCGCGGTCGTCGGCGCGGGGCTCGCCGAGATCGAGCACAGCCTGTGGCCGCTCGCCTCGCTCAAGGGCGTGGACGAGCTGAAGCGCAGGGGCAAGGGCAAGCCGGAGCGTAAGGGCGGCCGCGCCGGAGGGAAGAAGACGAGCGAGCATTATTAGGTGATTCGCCGTCGGGCGCCGCCGGAATGCGATTCAACACGGAGACACAGGGGCACGGCTTTGAAGTTATAACTTTCGAACTATGTCTCTGTGTCTCCGTGTCAGTCTCTCTCGTTACAGGTTCACGCGCTAAGGAGGAACGAGATGAAGAGGAGAGTTCTTGTCGCAGCTTTGGCCGCGGGCGCACTGTCGCTGTTGACCGCGCAGGGCGCGCAGGCGCAGGGGGCGAATTGGCCCGAGCACCCGCGGATGGCGCCGGAGCCGCCCCCGCCCACGCGCAGCGGCGTGCGTGCGGAGGCAGAGGAGAAGGGGCGTGGCGGCATCGCCACGCTCTACGCGCTCGACCCTTTGACCAGCTCGCTCTGCTTCGCCGACGGGAAGGCCGGACGCGTCTTCCAGCAGAACGAGACGAGGAACCGTTGCAGCGACCTCGACTTCGGCGGCCACTCCGCGGGCGGCTTCACGGTCGGGCCGGAGGGGGGACGCCTCGGCGTCATCATCGATCTGGGCGACGGGGATGAGATGTTGAAGCGCTACGGCTTCCCCGAGACGGTCGGCAATCCGCAGGGCTTCGCCTCGCTCCACGAGGAGGGTGGCAAGGTCTTCGTCCTCAAGAGCCTCAGACCGCAGACGTTTCAGGAGTTGAAGGAGTCGGGGCAGCTCTTCGCCGAGGGCAAGTCCACGGCGAGCGCGCCCGTCAAGGTCGGCCACGTCTACCTGATACGCATCACCGACCGGCACGACCGGAGCTTCCAGCGGCTCGCCAAGCTGAAGGTCGTCTCCTACGTGCCGGGCGAGTCGGTCACCATCCGCTGGCAGATTCTATGAGCCGTTGCCGTTCCGGCGCGCGCGCAGGAGCTTGAGGAGCGCCAGTTCTTCGACGGTGTACTCGTCGGGCTGCCGGCCGCGTATGAGGCGGCGCGCGCGGCGCGGGCGGAACTCTTCGATTGTCCTCCCGCGCTCGTAGGCCCCGAGCACCTTCGGGTGTATGTAGCAGGAGCGGCAGACGGTGGGCGTGTTGCCGAGGCGCTCGGCCACGCGCTTGACGGCCGCGACGACGTTCTTCTTCGCCTGACGCCCGTCATCGCAACGACCCGCCTCGGCCAGTTCGACGGCCGCCAGCAGCGTCCCGCCCCACGTCCGGAAGTCCTTCGCCGAGAAGTCAGCCCCGGCCGCCGACTTGATGTAGTCGTTCACGTCGCGCGGCGTGATGGGGCGCGTGCGGCCGTCCTCGCCGACGTACTGGAAGAGTCTCGACCCGCCGAGCGACTTGATGTCGCCGACGAGCGCGGCCAGTTCCTCGTCAACGAGGATGCGCCGGTGCTTGATGTGGTGCTTGCCCGTGAAGTTGAACTCCAGCCGGCCGCCGCGCTTAATCTCAAGGTGACGGTTGCGCAGCGTCGTCACGCCGTAGGTGCGATATACCTTGACGCTCTCCTCGGAGCCGACGCGGAAGTAGAGGTCGTTGATGAGGCGGACGATGACCGCCAGCACGCGCTCCTTCCCCAGCCCCTCGCGCGCGATGTCCTCGTTCGCCTTGCGGCGCAGACGGGGCAGCGCCTCGCCGAAGCGCTCGATCTTCTCGTACTTGCGGAGCGCGCGGCGCGCGACGAAAGAGGGGTGGTAGATGCGCTGGACGCGCCCCATCTTGTCAAAGCCGAGCGCCTGCAAGCGGCCGCGCGGCGAGGGCGCGATTCTGACCTCGCGCCAGGCCGGCGGGATGACGAGCGAGCGGATGCGCTCCAACGCGGCCTCGTCCTCTAAGGGGCGCCCGTCGGCCGTCTCGTAGCGGAAGCCGCGCGACTTCGACCCCACCCGGCGCCACCAGTGGCGGCGCCGGTCGCGTGTAACGCTTCCGGCCAAAAGCCCGGCCGCGATGTTCTGTTGGACTGCATACTCGGCGCTCGCCATTCCGCTTGAACTCCCTTTTCCCGTCAGCCGCGCCCGCAAAACCGTGCTTGGTGCGGATGACCTAACAAACCGCGGGCCACTCGCCCCAGAACTGTTAACCGCAGACGGAAAGACACGGCTTGAAGACTAATAAGTCAACAAGCCGTGTCTTTCTGCCTGCGGCGGTTAACGCTCCATCAGCGGGTTGACTTCAGCTCGACTTCGGGCGGGAAGAGCAGGCCGGCCTTCTCGGGCGCCATCCGCCCGCCGGCCAGCTCGACGGCGCGCGCGAGCACGGGGTCGCGGCGCACGCGCAGGTCTTCCGCAGTGGGGAGCAGCACCACGTCGGGCTTGACGCCCATGTGTTCGAGGCTCTGCCCGTCGGCCATGATGATGTCGGCCTCCGTGACGCTGAGGCCGTACTGAATCATGTTGCCGCTGCTCTGGTCGCCGAGCAGCCCCGGGCGCTGTGTGCTCATCATCACCGCGCCCGCCGTGAGGTCGCCGACGACGGTGCCGCGCTTCTCCAACTGCACGACGCGCGCGAAGACCTCGGAGGCCGAGCCCGACTCGCTGTCCACGAGCACGACGAGCGTCCCCTTGAAGACCTTCTCGCCGCCGCGCGTCTTCGCCACGAGCTGCTTGGTCTCCTTGCGCTTCTTCACCTCGCCGACCTTGATGTCGCGGTCGAAGACGTAGCCGAGCATGCGCTGCAAGGTCTTGACGGCGCCGCCGCCGTTGCCGCGCAGGTCGAGGACGAGCGCCTTGTGCTTGCGCGCCTTCGAGATCATCTCGTCCACCTTGCTCTCGGTGAAGCCGAACTCGCGCAGCTTCCAGATGAAGACGCCGTCGGCGCCCGCGCCCTCCTCGTAGTAGCGCGGCAGCTTCTTGGAGTCCTCGCGGTCTTCGTCGTACTCGTTGAAGAGCTGCGTGAGGTTGACGGACTTGTCCAGCTTCTCGACCTTCGCCTTGAGCGCCAGCTCGCGCTCGGTCCCGTCGGGCGCGCGCACGACGACGCGCTTGCCCGGCGACGGCCGGAGCACGTTGTAGTTGTACTCGATCTTCCAGAGCGTCGGGCGCGTCGGGCGGAAGCCGTCAACGGAGAGCACCTCGTCGCCGGGCTTTAAGCCCTGCGCCTCGGCGTCGCTGCCCGGCTTGACCGCGGTGACGTAGACCCGTTCGCCGACGGCCTGCATCTTCCACCCGTAGTCCACGTCCACGGGGCGCGGCGGCGGGATGAAGAAAGTGTGCGAGTCGTTCAGCTCCGCGAGCGCCTGCGCGATGACGCCGAGCACCTGGCTGAGCGACTGCGCCTCGCCGATCTTCGCGTCGGCGGCCTTGAAGCGCGCCTCCAAATCCATGCCGCGGTACTTCGGGTCGTAGTAGAACTCTTTCATGTAATCCTTGACGAGCGAGAGCATGGCGCGGCCGCGGTTCCGGTCGCGCTCAAGGTCTGCTTTCGTCTGCGCGCGCGCGGCCGGCGCGAAATTCGCCGCGCACAGCGCCGCGAGCAGCACGAGCGCGAGCACGGCGCGCCGGAAGAAGGGATTGGGGGTGTGCATTGAACGTTCCTCTCCTGTTTTGGTGAGTGTCGCCGCGGCGGGAGCGGCCGCGGGCGTCGGGACGGGAAATTTTCCACGAAGAGTCGCACGAACGCAACCGCGCACCGGCCTTCAAAGGGGAGACGAGAAAGGGGCGCCACGCTCCTCGCGCGCGGCGCCCCTTCTGAACTCTCTCCCGTCCCCGTCAGGGGGCCGAGACGCTCGTCGGTTGCTGCGACTGCGCGGCGGTCTGGTAGTAGAGGATGCGGTTGCAGTTGTCGCAGATGATTAACTCGTCGCCGCGGCGTATCTCGGACATCAACTGCGGCCTCAGCGCCATGAAGCAGGCCGTGCACGACCCGTTGCGCGCCTCGGCCAGCGCCACGCCGTCGCGGATGCGCGCGACGATGCGCTGGTACGTGGCCTTGATGCCCGGCGGGAGCGCCGCGAACATCCGCTCGCGCTCGCGGCGGCGCTCTTCGATCTCCGCCGACCACGCGCTCGTCTGCTCCTCGAAGGCGCGCAGACGCTCCTCGTGCTCGGCGCGCAGCCGCGCGAACTCGGGCTCGCGCTCCTCCAAAGTCTTCTCGGCCGTCTCGGCGGCCTCCATCTGTTCGAGGACTTTCGTCTCCAGTTCCGAGATATGCTTCTTCGCGGCGTCGCGCTCGCGGATGGCCGCCTCGTAGACCTTCGCGTTGTTCGAGGCCATCAGGTCGCGGTCGGCCTTCTCCATCCGCGTGCGCTGCTCGGCCAGCTCGCGGTCGAGGCCGGCCCGCGTCTCGCGCGCGGTCACGCCGGTCTGTTGGAGCGCCTTAAATTCAAAGGCGCGCTGATCGAACTCGCTTTCGATCTCGGCGCGCCTTCTGGGGATTGACTCCAGGTCGGACTGTAGCCTGCGGATGCCCATATCGACATTTTGCAGGGCAACTAACTGCTCCAATTCCGCTTTCAATGCTCTTCTCTCCTCTTAAAGACCGGCGATGGGGCGGCAGCGTACATTCGACGCCTCGTTTATGAAAAAGCCATTTTCTCAGATGCCCCGGCGGGAGACAAGTTGGGGAGTGATCGGTGTCGGGTGCTGGGTGCTTGAAGGGGTGTTGGGTTCTGGGTTTTAGGTGTTGGGGAAGAATCAGTTTTTAACCAACACCTAAAACCCAAAACCTATTACCCAACACCCAACACCCTCAGCACCACTTTGCCGAACGTCTCGTTGGATTCGAGGCGGGCGTAGGCTGCCGCCGCGTCCTCAAAATCGAAGCCGCTGTCGAGGACGGGGCGCACGAGCCCGCGTTCGAGGAGCGGGACGACCTCCGCACTGAAGCGGCGGACGGCCGCGGCCTTCTCCTCGTGTGAGCGCGCGCGCAGGACGGTGCCGGTGAGGCGCAGGCGCTTCCCCAACACGCGTGCGTAGTCGAGCGGCGCCGATGCACCGCCCATCGTGCCGACGAGCAGCATGCGCCCGCGCGGCGCCAGCGCGTCGAGGTTCGCGTCGAGGTAGGACGCGCCGACGAGGTCGAGCAAGACGTTCACGCCCGAGCCCTTCGTCCACGCACGCACCGCCTCGGCGAACGCTGCGGGGCGGTCAGCGACGACGACTCCCTCGTCCATCCCGAACTCGCGCGCACGCTCTATCTTCTCCGGCGTCCGCGCCGTGCCGTAGACCGCGCACGCCCCGGCCGCGCGCGCGAGCTGCGCCGCCGCCGTCCCCACGCCCGACCCGACCGCATGGATTAACACCCGCTCGCCCGTCCGCAGACCTCCCTGAGTGAACAACGCGTCGTGCGCCGTGATGAAGACCTCGGGGACGGCCGCGGCCTGCTCGAACGAGAGCCCGCCGGGTATCTCCGCGAGATGGCTCTCGGGCACGACGACGTACTCGGCCTGCGCCCCGCCCGCCGTGATGCCGAACACGCGCGCGCCCGTGCTCCACGCGCGCGCGTCCTCCCCCAACTGCTCGACCTCGCCCGCGAACTCCAACCCGGGGATGTCCGCGGGCACCCCCGGCGGCGCTGGGTAATGACCGCGCTTCTGCAAAAGGTCTGCGCGGTTCAGCCCCGCCGCGCGCACGCGCACACGCACACGGTCTGCGCGCGCCGAGGGCCTTTCGACCTCGCACACTTCGAGCCTTCCCCCGCCCTCGTGCGAGACTACACGGACGGCGAGCATCTTCTCTTCACTCATCGCGTTCCCTTCCAAATCGCGCACAGCTTAACACCAAACCTCGCACGTCCGCGCGCGTGTTAAAGTTGGGCACGCATGAGCGGAGCCGCGCTGTTCGTCATCGTCAACCACACGGCCGCGCGTGCGCGCGGGGCGTGGCCGCGCGTGCGCGAGGCGCTCGAACGCGCGGGCGTCGGATTCGAGGTACACGAGTCAACGCGCCCGGGCGAGACCGAGGAGCGCACGCGCGAGGCGCTCACGCGCGGCTTAAGGACGGTCGCGGCCGTCGGCGGCGACGGCACTCTGAGCGCGGCGGCCTCGGGCTTCTTCGAGCCGTGCGCGGGGCTGCCCGAAGGCGCGTTGCCGCGCGCGGTCAACCCCGAGTCGGCGCTCGCGCTGCTGCCCGCCGGGACGGGCGACGACTTCGCGCGCGGCCTCTCGGGCGGACGGCGCGAGCCTTTAGAGGCGTGGCTCGCGAGACTCGTCAGACACTGCCGCGCCGACGACTTTCGGGGAGAGACGACGAGGCGCGTGGACTTGATACTGGGGAGCGTGGACGGCGGGGCGCGCCGGTTCGTCTGTCTGAACGCGGCGACGCTCGGCATCGGCGCGGAGGTGTCCGCGCGCGTGGCGGCGCAGGGGCGTGCGGTGCGACGACTGCCCGGGGAGGTGCGCTTCGCGCTCGCGGCGCTGCCGCGCCTCGCGGCGTGGCGCAACCGGCGCGTGCGCGTCACGGTGGACGGGCGCGTGTGGCAGGAGTGCGGCACTAACCTGCTCGCCGTCGTCAACGGCACCTACGCTGGCGGCGGCATGAATCTCTCGCCCGAAGCGAGTCTGACCGACGGCCTCCTCGACGTGCTCGCCGTCTGCGACATCTCGCGCCCCGCCCTGCTCCGCGAGCTCTCCCGCGTCCACACCGGCGGCCACATGGGCAACCCCCACGTCAAACTCACACGCGGCGCACACGTCCGCATAGAGTCTTCGGACTCCGCAGACTCGCTCGGCGTCGAAGCCGACGGCGACCCACGCGGCCTCACCCCCGCCGACTTCCGCGTCATGCCTCTGGCGTTGCGCGTCGTTTGTTAGG
>JBEVJD010000172.1:0-26081 GCA_040510435.1 Pyrinomonadaceae bacterium
GACTGGAACTCCGCCTTCGTCCCCACGGTCTCGGTCGCGGAGATGGTGCTGCGGGGGACGTTGGTGTACCTGCTGCTCTTCTTCGTGCTGCGGGTGCTGCGGCGCGAGGCGGGGGCGCTGGGCATCTCAGACCTGCTGGTCGTCGTGCTCATCGCCGACGCCGCGCAGAACGCGATGGCGAGCGAGTACAAGTCCATCACGGAGGGCGCCGTCCTCGTCGGCACCATCGTCGCCTGGGACTTCTTCCTCGACTGGCTCGGCTACAGATTCCCCTCGATCCAGCGCCTGCTGCGCCCCGCGCCGCTCCCGCTCGTCGAGGACGGCCGCATGATCAGGCGGAACATGCGCAAGGAGATGATTACGACCGAGGAGTTGATGAGCCTTCTGCGCGAGCAGGGCGTGGAGAGCGTCGAAGAGGTGAAGACGTGCTTTCTCGAAGGCGACGGCCACATCAGCGTCATCAAGAAGGAGAACTCGGGCGCCGGCGATGGCGGCAACGACCCGAAGAAGGCGAACGCCGTTCAGGGGTGACGCGACACTTCGGCGGCCGCCGCGCGCGGGCTCAGGCGGCCGGCGGCGTGTAGTCGTCGCCCAGCTCTGCGACGCGGCCGAGTTGTTCGATGCGACCAAGCAGGGCGCGCGTGAAGCAGTCGGCCTCCTCGCGCGTGGCGCCGCTGGCGAGCAGCCCCTCGCGCAATTGGCCGTCGGTCACGCGGCTGAGGTAGGAGTGGAGCCAGCGCACGTCGCTGACGCGGATGCCCTCGGTCGCCTCGTCCGTCCGCTGCCCCGTATAGCCCCACTGGACGACCCCGTCTTTGACGCCGCGCACGAAGTCCGCGTTCTGCGCGGCGAAGCCCTCGCAGTCCCACTTGGTGCGCGTCAAGGGACTGCCGGACTTCCCCATCGAAGCACCCCAGTCGATGATGAGGTAGCGCGCCTCGATTGTCCCGTCCGGAAGTTTGTGCTCAAAGATGGCCGTGTTCGAGCCGCGCGCCACGTCGCGCACGTCCTTGTTGTCCCAGTTCGACACGAGCATCAGCAACACCTTCACGCCCGCAAGCTCCCTCGTCCCCACGAACGGGTTGTCGTCCCAAGACCAGCCGTGCTCGTCGAAGAGTTTACGCACGCCCTCCTCGTCCAACTCAAATCGCGCATCGCTGAAGCTGAAATCTTCGGCGACGCACGTGCGCGCGCGGCCGAGGTTCTCGGCGCCGTGGATGTGCCCCTCGGGGACGTAGTAGGCGGCCTCGACGTGGTAGCCCGCGGCCCAGGCCAGGCGGGTCGCGAACGTCTCGCTCTTCACCTCGTCGCCCCACTTCACGCGCCAGCGCAGGTCGCGCGCGTCGTGCACGGACATGCAGGGGTTCGAGCCCGTGTCGTGCTCCTCGACGAAGCGGAAGGGGGGCTTGGGCACGCGCTCGCGCCCGCCGTACCCGCCGCTGAAGTCGAGCCGCCCCACGTCGCCGGGGTCGCGCCAGAGCGAGACCTTGCGCGCGCGCAAGGGCCGCTCCTCCGCCGTCAAAAGCTTGTAGCGCGATTTAACCCACCAGAAGAAGTAGACGACGATGACGCCGGAGGCCGTCCCGATGGCGACGATGTAGAAGATCGTCGAAGGCTTCGGCATCAAGATGAGCGAAGGATTTAACAAGATGCGGCTACTATAACATTCGCCGCCCTTCGCGGTGTGTAAGCCAGGAGACAGTGAAGTCTTGTGGAAGCCGGCCGCGGAAGTCTCTCAGTCGCCGAGGCGCTCTTCGAGGATGAAGAGGCCGGCCTCGCCGCCGCCGGAGGTGACGTTGACGACGGGCGAGCCGGAGAGGCGCACCATCGCGCCCTCCATGCGGCCGCGGAAGAGGAAGGGGTTCGTGTCCACGTACATCGGAAGGAGGCGCCACGCCGTCTCGTCGAAGACGGGAAAGTCCTCCGTGTGAAGCTCGACGGCCTCCTGCACGACGTAGTCTTCTTCGAGCGCGCGCGCCAGCGCGTCGTCCCACTCCGGCGCGCTCGACTTCGCGCCGAGGGACAGCCCGCGCCCGCCATAGTCGTCGTTCGGCTTGAGCACGAACCGCTCGCGTTCGCGCCGCAAGTGCTCCAACAGGTCAACCCGCCGGCCTTCGTGCGTCGTCTCGCGCTCCGTCACGCGCCGCGTCCAGGGCACGCACGCGCGGATGACCTCCCTCTCGGTCGGCGTGAGCCAGCCCGCGCGCTCTTCGTCGGTCAAAAGCTCGAACGCCGCCTTCTTGTGCAGCGGCTTGCAGCGCGGCGAGTTGACAAGGCACACGCGACCGTCGCGGTAGGCGCGCAGCAGCGGGTGCGAATCGTCGCAGCGCCCGAGCAGCTCGTGGATGATGACGCGCTTGTAAACTAAATCGACGCGGAAGTCGCCGCGCCGCAAGTGCCGCCCGTCGTACTCAAGCTCCTCCGGCGCACAGACCAACGCCGGCACGCCGCGCGCGGCGAAGTAGTTCCGGAGCAGGAAAAACTCGTGCGCGGTCGATAAGTCCCGCCAGTCAACGATGGCGACGTTCGGGAACTCGCGCGCGCCGCTCCACTCGGCGTATGTCTCGACGAGCGAGGCGAGGAGCGCCGCGGCCGGGTCGAACTGCCGCAGGCGATAGCGCGCGGCGGTGGTCTGCATGGCCGCGACCTCGAAGGCGATCTCGTTGAGACCCACCTGGTCTGTGAGGCTCGAAGGGTTCTCGGCGTTGTACTCGACGAACTTGACCCCTTCGCCGTGGACGAAGGCGTCGAGCCGCGTCGTCACCGCGGGGCAGCGGTAGCCGGGCTCGACGAGCGCGAGGCTCGTCTCCCGCTCGCCCATCCCGACCCCCTCCATCAGCGACGGCTCCGCGACGAACGCCGCCGACAGCTTCTCGAACGCGCCCGCCAGCGTCTCGGACGCGTGCGTGAGGCGCGCGTACTGCGACGCGTCCAGCAGGTGCGGCCTCAAGCTGACGCCTATCTCGCGCACGCCGTAGAGCAGACGCCGCGCGCGCATCGCCTCGCGCAGCCGCGCGAACAGCCCTGCGTCCAGACTCTCGTCCGCCGCCAGCGACTCGTGAAACTCTGCAATGGCCTGCTCTCTCATAGAAAAAGGGTGTTGGGTGTTAGGTGTTGAGTGTTGGGCGTTGGGTGTTAGGGGGAACAGGTGTCTTTCACCCAAAACCCAAAACCTAAAACCCAACACCCAACACCCTACTTGTCGGCGGCGGACGGGTCGCCCTGCATCTCCAGCGCGGCCTGCGCCGAGGCGAGGCGCGCGACGGGGACGCGGAACGGCGAACAGGAGACGTAGTCGAGTCCTATCAGGTGGCAGAAGGCGATGGAGCGCGGCTCGCCGCCGTGCTCGCCGCAGATGCCGACCTTCAAGTCGGGCTTGACCGAGCGCCCGCGCTCCGTCCCCATCCTGACGAGCTGGCCGACGCCGTCGCGGTCTAAGACCTGGAACGGGTCGTCGGGCAGAATCTTCACCTCGACGTACTTCGAGAGGAAGCGCCCCGAGTCGTCGCGCGACAGCCCGAAGGTCGTCTGGGTGAGGTCGTTCGTGCCGAAGGAGAAGAAGTCCGCGTGCTCGGCGATCTGGTCGGCGGTGAGCGCCGCGCGCGGCAGCTCGATCATCGTGCCGACCGTGTAGTCTATCGTCATGCCGTGCGCGCCGAGGACTTCGCGCGCGACCTCGTTGATGAGCCCGGCCTGGTTGCGCAGCTCCTCGGCGGCCGAGACGAGCGGCACCATGATCTCGGGCTTCACCTCGATACCTTCGCCCGCGACCTGACACGCGGCCTCGAAGACGGCGCGCGCCTGCATGCGCGTCACCTCCGGGTAGATGAGGCCGAGGCGGCAGCCGCGGTGGCCGAGCATCGGGTTGGCCTCGCGCAGGCGCTCGACCTGGTTGAGGAGTTTGCGTTTGCTGTCGATGGAGTCGAGCGTCCTGTCCATCTCGCGGATGCTCGCGGCGCGCTGCAAAGACATCTTCAGCTCGGAGAGTTCGCCGAGCAGTTCGTCCATGTTCGGCAGGAACTCGTGGAGCGGCGGGTCGAGCAGGCGGATGGTGACGGGCAAGCCCTGCATCGCGCGGAAGATGCCGACGAAGTCGTTCTTCTGGAGCGGCAGGAGTCGTTCGAGCGCCTTCTCGCGCGCGCCCACGCCGTCGGCCAGAATCATCTCGCGCATCGCGGCGAGGCGCTCGTCGCCGAAGAACATGTGCTCCGTCCGGCACAAGCCGATCCCTTCCGCGCCGAACTCGCGCGCCACCTGCGCGTCGTGCGGCGTGTCCGCGTTGGCGCGCACGCGCAGGCGCCGGAACTCGTCGGCCCACGTCATCAGCTCGCGGAAGTCATCGCCGAGCGTCGGCTGCACGGTCGGCACGCGCCCCAAAAAGACGCGCCCCGTCGAGCCGTCCACCGTGATCCATTCGCCCTTCGGCACCACCGTCCCGTTGACGTTGAACTGCTGCTGCCCGTAATCGATGTTGAGCACGCTCGCGCCGCACACGCACGACTTCCCCATGCCGCGCGCGACGACGGCCGCGTGACTGTTCGAGACGAGCACAGGGGTCAGGCGGCTTGAGAAGACAACGAAGTTTTTGTCGAGCTCGTTGTCAGCGTCCACCTCGAAGTTGTAGACGGTTGCGGGTTCCGGGCCGCCGACCTGCTTAACGCGGTGCGAGCGCAGTCCCGAATCGAGCAGGGCTTTGACCTCGCCATACGTCTCGCCGGGACACAGGGGGAGCACGTCGCGGCGCAGCTTCTCGCCGTCGAACATGATGTTGCGCTTGATCCCCTCGCGCACACGCCCCATGAAGTTGACTTCTTCGACGATATCGTCGAACAGCGCCCTGACGGCGAAACACTTCGAGCCCTGCCGGCGGGCCGGGATGTCCGCCTTGACGCGCCGCGTGCGCGCGAGTATCTCGTCCACACGCTCGGCGATTTGGACGAGGTGCGCGTCGCGGTTGTTCGTCACCTGCGGCAGAATCCCAAGGCGCAGGCAGGCGACCACGAGTCCCGCTAACAACTCAGGCTTATGCCGAGAGACGACGATCTGCAAACGCACCTGGCTCGACCCGGCCGCGTAGGTGCCGTCGCCGTCCACGTAGCCGGCCAGGAAGTTGAGCAGCCCCGCGCGATCCAGCGTCAGCACCCATGCGCTCAGGCCGTCGCGTATCTCGGCGAGGCGCGCGGCCGGCGCGTGGCGGAAGCTGATGCGGTCTTCGACGCTGCCGCGAATCTCACGCCCCCTGAGCGTCGCGACCGTCTCGCGAGCGCGCGTGTAACTGAATGGCGTCCCGAAGCTGCGCTCGAAGGACTGCTCGACGGCGATGATGAAGTTCGCCTTCTCAGGGGTGGGCTTCTGGATGAAAGTCACAGAGCCTTTAGTGGGCTTAACTGTGATATGGCCGTCGGAGAGGATAGCGCCCGCCAGGTATGGCAAGTCGGGTGGACTTGTCTCCTCGCCGGCCGGCGGCACCTCACCGACGATTGTCAGGAAGTCGCCGTCGGCGAGCACCGCGTCGAGACGTTTTTTGGTCAGCTTGCGGCCTTCGATGGTGAACACTTTGTGGTCGGGGGTCAGGCGCAGCACGTTCCGCTCCGCGTGACCGGTCTGTGACACCGCGACGCTGATTACTTCCGAAGGCTTGCGGCCGGCCGCGACGATGCTCCGCCAGACCGGGCGCAAGGTGGCCGTGTCGAACGAGAGAATGCGCAGTTGCCCCCCGAACTCCAGCAAGTCGAACGCAGACTCGGAGGTCATCATCCCTCGGTCAGTCAGGATTCGCGTCTCGCCGGCCACGCAGGTCATCCCCCCGCGCGCGGTCACGATGGCCTGCGCGGCGACCATGCCGTGGAAGTCGTCGGGGCTGGTCTCCTGTCTAACTAAAACGACTTTCTCGCCCTCGCGCGCTAGCTCTTCGGCCTCGTCGGGGTCGAAGACGACTTTGCCCTGGGCGGCGCCGGGGCTGGCCGGGAGACCTTGGGCGACGACCTTGGCGTCGGTGTCCGGGTCAACGGCCGGATGCAGGAGTTGGTCGAGCTGTTCGGGGGTGACGCGGCGGACGGCCGTCGCCTTGTCGATGAGGTCTTCGTGCACCATGTCCACGGCGACACGGACGGCCGCCGCGCCGGTGCGCTTGCCCGTGCGCGTCTGGAGCATCCAGAGCTTGCCGCGCTCGATGGTGAACTCCACGTCCTGCATGTCGCGGTAGTGGCGCTCAAGCAGTCCCGTGATCTCCTCGAACTGCCGGTAGACGGCGGGCAGCTCTTCCTGTAGTTGGCTGATGGGGTTCGGCGTGCGGATGCCCGCGACCACGTCCTCGCCCTGCGCGTTGAGGAGGTATTCGCCGTAGAGACTCTTCTCGCCGGTCGAGGGGTTGCGCGTAAACGCGACGCCCGTCCCCGACTCCGCGCCCATGTTGCCGAAGACCATCGCCTGCACGTTGACCGCGGTGCCGAGGTCGTCCGGGATGCGGTTGACTCTTCTGTAATCGCACGCGCGCCGCCCCATCCACGAGTTGAAGACGGCGGCGATGGCGACTCTCAACTGTTCATATGGGTCTTCGGGGATGGCGAGGCCCGACTGGTCGGAGAAGATGATCTGCTTCTGCGCGGCGATGATGTCGCGGAGCTGTTCGGACGAGAGGTCTGTGTCGCGGCCGCCCTCGGTCTGCGCCTTGTAGCGCTCCATCACGCGCTCGAACTTCTCGTGCGCCACGCCCATCACGATCTCGGCGAAGAGCGTGGCGAAGCGGCGGTAGGCGTCGAGCGAGAAGCGCAGGTCGCCGGTCTGCGTGGCGAGCCCCTGCACGGTCTGCTCGTTGAGGCCGAGGTTGAGGATGGTGTCCATCATGCCCGGCATCGAGAAGGGCGCGCCCGAGCGCACGGAGACGAGCAGAGGGTTTTCGGGGTCGCCGAACTTCTTCCCCGTCTTCTCTTCGACGGCGCGCAGCCCCTCGATGACCTGCTCCCACATGCCCTCGGGGAAGTTCTTGCCTTCGCGGTAGTAGGCGTTGCACGCCTCGGTCGTGACGATGAAGCCGGGCGGGACGGGCAGCCCCGCCCGCGTCATGTCGGCGAGCCCCGCGCCCTTACCGCCGAGCAGCGTGCGCGCGCCGCCGTCGCCCTCTTCGAAGAGGTACACCCACTTGTGCGCTTGATTCTGTGACACGAAAGTATCCTTCCTCGGTCTGCGGCAGGAGTCGTCTGACGGCGGGCGGTCGGCACGTGCGCGACGGCCGTCCTGGGGAGTACTTTTGTGGCCAGAAGCCTACCCCAAACGTCTCCCGAGGGCAATGTTAGGCAGTAGGCAGATGGCAGTAGGCAGTAGGCAAGTTGCGGTAGGCAGTTGAAGGCAGTTAAAAGCCCCGGAGGGGCGGGATGTTTATAGCTCGAACGTTTTATTCAACCCCGAGCCCCGTCAGGGGCGACATACACATGCCGCTCCTCCGGAGCTTGGGAGAATTAATAACAACCCGGACTATAAACATCCCGCCCCTCCGGGGCTTCCCAGACAGTCTCCTAACTGCCTACTGCCTACTGCCTACTGCCATCCTCTTACTGCCTACCGCTCTTGAGCCATTCGGCTCTCAACATGAAGCTGCCCTCGGTGACGACGCGGTCGCCGACGTGCAAGCCTTCGAGCACGGGGAAGCGGCCCGCAGCCTCCGCGCCCACGCGGACGGGGCGCATGACGTAGGTGCTCGGGTCTGAGGTGGCGAGGAAGACGACCGTGCGTCCGCCGACGGTCTGCACGGCCGAGGCGAGCACCGTGGGCGCCGTCGCCTCGGCCGCGCCCAGCGCGCCGAAGCCGACGCCCACGAACATGCCGAGCTTGAGCGCCTGCCCTGGGTTCGCCACCTCGACGCGCACCTGCGCCGTCCGCGTCGCCGGGTCGAACTGCGGGTCTACGTAGGTGACGCGCCCGCGGAAGACGCGCCCCGGGTACGCCTCGCTCGTCACGCTCGCGCCGCTCCCCGTGCGCACGCGCGCGAGGTCGCGCTCGAACACCTGGGCCAGGACCCAGACGTTCGAGAGGTCTGCGACGCGCAAGATTTCCTTGTTGGCCTCGACGACCTCGCCCGGGTTGGCCGCGCGGCTGACGACCGTCCCGGCGACGGGCGCGGCGAGCGTGATTTCGGAACTGATCTGCGCCGGCCCGCGCAGCGCCGCGACGCGCTGCGGCGTCAGCCCCAGCAGCAGCAACCTCTGGCGCTGCGCCGCCAGCTCGGCCTCGGCCTTCTTCAAGACGGAAGTCGCCTCCTCGAACTCCTCGCGGCTGGCCGCGCCGATCTCCAGGAGCTGAATCGTGCGCGCGTGGTGCTGGTGGTGCTCCTCCAGCTCGGCCTGCGCCGAGAGGTAGCGCGACTGCGTCATCGCCAGCTCGTCGCTGAAGACGACGGCGACCGTCTGCCCGCGCCGCACCTCCTGCCCCGCCTCGGCCGAGACCTGCGTCAGGCGCCCGCCGACGAGCGTGACGACCGGCGTCGAGCGGTAGGCGTTGGCCTGCACGACGCCCGTCGCCGCCTGCTGCACAGCCTCGGGCGCGAGCTGTTCGCCCACGGCCTCGACCTTGATGCCGGCGCGCGCCGCCGCGTCGGGCGTGACGGTGAGCGTCGCCTCGCCGGGCGCGGCGTCGGTGCCGGCGGCCGGGGCGCCCGGCTGGTCGAACGTGACCGCGCGCGGCGCCGTGACGACGCGCCCCGAGCCGCCGCCCGAACGATTGAGCCACCAGAAGAGCAGCGCCGCGCAGACGGCGGCGAAGAGGGCGACGACGATGATGACCCTCGTTCTCGAACGTCCGGGCGTCGTCACGCGCGCACTCTCGACCCGCTTGACGGCCGCGGCGGTCGGCGTCACCTCGGCCGTCTTCTCGACTGATGTCTCTTGCGCCTCTTCCGTCGCCTCTGGCTTCTCGTCCATCTTCTCTTCCCGCACCTTCAGCCCTTAAGAATCCGCTCTGTCTGAGAAGTCCCGCAGGGACTTCATGTTTATAGCCATCGGCTTTTGTTATTCCTCTGAGCCCCGGAGGGGCGGCATGTCCGATGTCGCCCCTCCGGGGCTCGCAGATTATTTAAGCCGCTAAAGCTATAAACATTTCGCTCCTCCGGAGCGAAGGCACCTCGACAAACCAGATCACTTCCCCTTCAACTCCGGCGCGTCCGCGGCGCTCGCGACGCGGACGCGCGCGAGGTAGGTTTCGAGGATCGAGTTGACGTAGTCGTTCTCAAGCTCGATGAAGCGGCGCTGCTCGGCGATGTAGTCGAGCAGCGTCTTCGCGCCCAGTTCGTAGGTCTTGCGGATGACCGTCAAATTCTGCCCGGCCTGCCCGCGCACGCCGACGCGGTAGATTTCCGAGGCGCGCGCCGCCGCTTCGTAAGCCGCGTAGGCGGCGGCCACCTCGCGCCTGACGGTCAGCTCAAGGAACTCGCGCCGACGCTTCGCCGCCTCCAGCTCAGCCGACGCGGCCTCTATCGCGCCTAGGTTCCTGTCGCGCACGGGCAGCGTCAACGAGACGCCGAACGTGACCGAGTGGAACGTTTCGTCGATGGGCGCGAGGCGTCCCGCCTCGTCGATGCCGCTCAGCGAGTAGCCCGAGCGCATGCGCTGATAGCCGGCGCGCACCTCCGCGTCGGCGCGCCCGGAGGCGCGCGCCTCTGCGACGCGCGACTCGGCGAGGGCTTCAGCCGCGCGCGCGGCGAGCAGGTCGGGGCGCGTGTCGAGGGCGCGCGCGGTCGCTTCGGCCGCCGGGGGCAGAGGGTCGATGAGCCCGTCGAAGTCGCCGCGCAGCTTCAGTGCTTCGGAAGGCTCGACGCCCATGAGGTTGCGCAGCTCAAGCAGCGCGACCTCCGCTTTGCCGCGTTCGCCCTCGCGCATCGAGCGGAGGCGGTTGACCTCGACGAGCACCTGGTTCTGTTCGAGCGGCGCGGTGCGGCCTTCGAGCACGCGCGCGACGACGAGGCGGTATCCGCGCTGACTGTTGTTGAGTAAGTCTTCCGTCACGCCGAGTTTGAGGATGGAGGCCAGCGCCTCGCCGAACTTCGCGCGCACCTCGGCGGCCACCATGCGCTCGCGGTCGGCGAGCATCGCTTCCCTCACCCCGACCTCGCGCTCGGCCACGCGCACGCGCGCCGCGCGCCGGCCGCCGAGTTCCAGCGGCAGCATGCCCTCGACCATCAACTGGTGGTCGGGCGTCGTCACCGTCTTCGAGCCCGACACGTCGAGGCGCGGGTTGGCGCGAAAGCCCGCCTGCCTGACCAGAGCGCGCGCGGCCTCGACCTCCTTGCGCAGCGCCAGCAACTCGCCGTTCGACGCGAGCGCGCGCGCGACCGCCTCGTCCGCCGTCACGCCGCCCGCCGGGTCGAAGTAGAGCCCGACGGCCGCCTCGTCTGCGCGCGGCCGACGGTCGTCTGTCCCGAGAACGTCCGTCGCCGTCTGCGCCGCGACGAGAGCATGACAGGACAGGACGAGCGCCAGCGCCGCCGCCGTCAAGAAAGACCTCTTCACTCTCATCTCTTTCACACTTCCTTCCGCCGAGCTCGCCCTTCAGTCCGCGCGTGGCGGAAGCTCCCTCTTCAACTTGTAGTCGCGCATCCAGAAGAAGATGACCGGCGTGACGACGAGCACGTGGAGCAGGCTCGACAGCATCCCGCCGAGGACGGGCGTCGCCAGCGGCTTCATCACCTCCGAGCCCGCGCTCGTTGACCACATGATCGGGAGCAGGCCGACGACGATGGTCGAGACCGTCATCACCTTCGGCCGCAGCCGCAGGAGCGCCCCCTCGGTCACTGCTTCGAGCAGAGTCTCGCGCGTCAGCCGCCCCAACTCTCTGGTCTTCCGCTCGACCGCCTCTTCCAGATAGACGACCATCACGATGCCCGTCTGCACGGCCGCGCCGAAGAGCGCGATGAAGCCGACCCAGACCGCGACCGAGAAGTTGTAGTTCAGCATCCAGAGCAGGTAGAACCCGCCCGTCAGCGCGAACGGCACGGCCAACAGGACGTGCGCCGCCTCCAGGGCCGAGTTGTAGGTCAGGTAGAGCGTGGCGAAGATGATGAGAATGACGACGGGCACGACTATCAACAGGCGCTTGCGCGCGCGCTCCTGATTCTCGTACTGGCCGCTCCACTGGAAGTAGTAACCGGGCGGCATCCGCACGCGCCGCGCGATGGCCTCCTTCGCCTCCTCGACGAAGCCGCCGATGTCGCGCCCCCTCACGCTCAAGAGCACCGAGCCGCGCAGCAGCCCGTTCTCGCTCTGGATCATCGAAGGCCCTTCGACGGTGCTGATGTCGGCGAGTTGCGCGAGCGGGACGGGGACGCCCGCGGGCGAGGTGATGGGAATCTGCCCGATGGCCTCGGGCGACCGCCGGAACTCGGGCGCGTAGCGCACGCGGACGGGGAAACGCTTGCGCCCCTCGATGGTGACCGAGAGGTTCGTCTCGCCGATGCCGCGCTCGATTGCGTCCTGTATCGTGCCGGTGCTGATGCCGTAGCGCGCGGCGGCCGTGCGGTTGATGCGTATGTCCACGTAAGGCGTGCCGCCGATCTGCTCGGGGTACACGTCGGCCGCGCCGGGCACGGCGCGCAGCGCGTCTGCAATCTGCCGCGAGGTCTCTTCCAGTGTGTCGAGGTCGTTGCCGAAGACCTTGACGCCGATCTGCGAGCGCATGCCCGTCGCGAGCATCTCGATGCGGTTGATGATGGGCTGCGTCCAGATGTTCGTGACGCCCGGCATCCGAAGCTGTGCGTCCATCTCGTTCCGCAGAAGCTCGCGCGTCATCCCTTCGCGCCACTGGTCTTCGGGCTTGAGGTGGACAATCGTCTCGTTCATGTTGACGGGCGAAGGGTCGGTCGAAGTCTCCGCGCGCCCGGCCTTGCCCACGGCCCACTCGACCTCCGGAAAGCCCTTCAGTATCTCGTCCTGCCGGGCGAGTATCCGCGCCGCCTCGTCGATGGAGATGGCCGGGTCGGTGACCGGCATGTACATCAGGTCGCCCTCGTTCAAGGGCGGCATGAACTCGCTCCCGATGCGCGTCGAGACGACGAGTGCGCCCGCGAAGAGCAGCGCCGCGAGCGAGACGGTGACGACGCGGTGGCGCACGGCCGCCAGGAGCAGCGGCCGGTAGACCGCGCGCAGGAACCGCATGATGGGGTTCCACTCCTCGGGGTGCAGCTTGCCGCCGAGGAAGTAGGTGCAGAGTACGGGCACGAGCGTCACCGCCATGAAGGCCGCGCCGAACATGGCGAACGTCTTGGTGAAGGCCAGCGGGTGGAAGAGTTTTCCCTCCTGCCCCGTCAAAGCGAAGACCGGCACGAAGGCCAGCACGATGATCGCCATCGAGGCGAAGATGGGAACCCCCACCGTCTTCGTCGCGTCGAGCACCGCCCGCCACACGCGCGCCCGATCCTTTGTGTCAATGCCCTCCCGCTCAATGGCGCGGTACGCGTTCTCCGTCACGACGATGCCGGCGTCCACCAAATCCGAGATGGCGATGGCGATGCCGGCCAACGACATGATGTTCGACGTGATGCCGAAGTACCTCATGAAGAGAAACGAGAAGAGGACGGCGAGCGGGAGCGGGACGGTGACGATGAAGACCGAGCGGAAGTGCGCGAGGAAGAGGAGGTTGGCGAGCGTGACGAGTATCAACTCCTCGACGAGCGCCCACTTCAAAGTGTCGGTGGCGCGGTTGATGAGCTGCGTGCGGTCGTAGAACGGCACGACGCGCACGCCCTCGGGCAGCCCCGGCTTCAGCTCCTCGATTTTGTGCTTGACCCCTTCGATGACCTCAAGCACGTTGACGCCGTAGCGCGCGACGACCACGCCGCCAACCGCCTCCGTCCCGTTCTTGTCGAGCGCGCCCGTGCGGAAGGCGTTGCCCAACTTCACCTCCGCCACGTTCTTGACGAAGACCGGCGTGCCGTTCTGCGCGCCGAGCACGATGTTCTCGACATCCGTCGTGGACTCGATCAGCCCCAGCCCGCGCACGACGGCCCACTGCCCTGCCTGCTCGACGACGTTCCCGCCGACGTTCGTGTTCGAGCGCTCGACCGCCTCGACCACCGCGGAGAGTGGGAGGTTGTACGCGCGCAGACGGTTCGGGTCAACGTCCACCTGATACTGCTGCACGTAGCCGCCCACCGAAGCGACCTCGGCCACGCCCGGCACCGAGTTGAGCTGATAACGTACGAACCAGTCCTGCAAAGTCCGCAGGTCGCGCGCCGACATCCGTTCGCTTTCGAGCGTGTACCAGAAGACCTGCCCGACGCCGGTCGCGTCCGGCCCGAGCGTCGGCCGGACGCCCTCGGGGAGTTGCGCCGCCACGAGGTTGAGGCGTTCGAGCACGCGCGTGCGCGCCCAGTACAGCTCCACGTCGTCCTCGAAGATGACGTTGACCATCGAGAAGCTGAACGCCGACGACGCGCGCACGACCCGCACGCCCGCCAAGCCTTGCAGGCTGGTGACGAGCGGGTACGTGACCTGATCCTCGACCTCCTGCGGCGAGCGCCCCGGCCAGTCCGTGAACACGATGACCTGGTTGTCCGACAGGTCTGGTATCGCGTCAATCGGCGTCGCCAGCAGCGCCCAGTACCCCCACGCCGCCAACGCCAGATACACGGCGATGACCAGCGCGCGGTGCCGCAGCGAAAGCTCGATGAGTTTTGAAATCATAAGAACGAGTAGCCAGGAGCCAGTAGCCAGTAGTCAGTAGAAAAGCCTTCGCCGCTTGAACCGTGCGGCTGTCATCCTCAACGTCATCAAGTGGAGCCTACTGACTACTGACTACTGTCTCCTGTCTACTGCTTTCACTGCACACTCACCGGGAACGAGCCCTTGCCGTTGCCGGCGGGGCCTTCGTAGGCGACCTGCGCCTGCCAGTCGCCGGCCATCTCCAGTTTGACCTTGCCGCGGTAGACGCCGGGCGTCGCGGTGGTGGTGAGCGTGGCCGGGTCGTTCATGACGGCCATCGAGCCCATCGCCGGCATGTGGAAGTTGAGCGAGGCCGAGCCCACGTCCACCGCCTTGCCCGACGCGTCCTTGAAGGTGACGGTCAGCTCCTGGTCGCCGTTGCGGAGCACGCCGTCCGAGTTGGCGAGCGTGACCGTCAGCGCGCCGACCTTGCCGCTCTTAATCTCCTTGTCGCCCGCCCCGCCCGACCCGCAGGCCGCGAGCAGCGCGAGTGCGACGACTGTCATAATCATCTTCTTCACTTTAACGATTCCTCCGTTTCAAGAACTGGTTGTCATTAACACTTCGCCCGCGGCCGCCGGGCGCCGCGGCACGCCGGCCGTCTCGCCCGCCAGCGCCCCGTCGCGCATGTGGAGCACGCGGCCGGCGCGCGCCGCGTTGTCGGGGTTGTGCGTGACGAGCAGCACGGTCTGGCCGCGAGCGTTGAGGTCAAGCAAAACGCTCATCACCTCCTCGCCCGTGCGCGTGTCGAGCGCCCCCGTCGGCTCGTCGGCGAGCAGCAGCGGCGGCGCGTTGACGACGGCGCGCGCAATCGCCAGTCGCCCCTGCTCGCCGCCCGAGAGCTGGTTCGGCAGACGCGCCGCCAACGAGCCCAGCCCGACTTTTCCCAGCGCCGCCATCGCCCGCTCCCGCTTCTCGCGCGAAGGGGTGCGGACGGTCGCCAGCGGCAGCATCACGTTCTCGACAGCCGAGAGGTACGGCATCAGGTGGTGCTGCTGGAAGACGAAGCCGAGGTACTCGCGTCGGAAGTCCGCGCGCCGCTCCTCGGAGAGCGCGTACACGTCTATGCCGTCCACGGCGACGCGCCCCTCGGTCGGGTGGTTCATCGCGCCGACGACCGTCAGGAGCGTCGTCTTCCCAGACCCCGAAGGCCCCATCAGCGCTACGAACTCGCCCTCGCGGATGTTGAAGCTCACGCCCGCGAGCACGCGCGCGGGCGCCCCGCCCGCGGACGCTCCGTAAATCTTGCCCACGTTTTCGACGACGATGAAAGACATCTCCTTCAAACTCCTCACACGTGCCGGACGGCCTCCGACGGGTCGAGCCGCGACGCGCGCAGCGTCGGGTAGAGGCTGCTCAAGGCGCCGACGGCGAGCGCCGCGAAGAGCGCCAGGCCCGCCAGAGCGGGGTCAACCTCGAAGCCGCGCCCCGTCTGGCTGAAGTAGGGCATGAGCGCCCACGACGCGGCCGCGCCCGCCGCCCAGCCGAGCGCGCCGCCCAGGGCGCTGACGGCCAACACCTCAAGCATCATCTCCTTGACGATGTGCGCGCGGCGGAAACCGACGGCGCGCATCACGCCGATCTCCTTCGTGCGCTCGACGACGGCGCCCGTCGTCGTCGTGAAGATGAGCAGCGCGGCGATGAGCAGCACGACGGCCGAGACGGCCGCGCCGAATTGCGTCAGGCGCCCGACCGCCTCGGCGCGCGCGCGCACGGCCTGTTGGAGCGCGGAGACTTTCGCGCCGGGGAGCTTCTGCGCGATCTGCCCGACGATGTCTTCGACGGGGCAGTCCTTGCAGAGCGCGCTCACCTCGACGAGGCTCAGACGCCCCGGCCGGTTCAGGAGCGACTGCACCTCGGCCAGCCCCGCGAAGACGAGCGCGTCCTCGCGCCCGCCCGTCGGCGCGAGCACGCCCGCCACGCGGAACTCGCGCCCGCTCAGAGTCAGACGGTCGCGCGTGATTCGAAAGTGCTGCGGCGCGGCGCGGCTCATCGCCGCGTGCTCCTCGGCCGACATCGTCGCGTGCTGCGACGCGTCCACGGTGTTCGTCGAAGTCGGCGCCAACGGACGAGAAGCGTCTTCCGCCGCGGGCTCGATGAGCCCGAGCGCCTGCGCCGCGTCGTGGCCGACGAGCAGTTCGCCCGCGCCCTCGGGCTTCTCGCCGACGACGCGCCACCAGCGCTTCAAGGCGTACTCGCTCTCGAAATCGACGCCCGCGACGACGACCTTGCGCCCCCCGGCGTCAACTGCGCCGAGGAGTTTCGGCGCGACGACGGCGAGACGGTTGGCGTAGGGAATCTCGCGTATGCGGCGCGCGTCCTCGTCTGTGAGTTCGCCCACGTCGAAGGCGGCGGCCGCGACCGCGACGCCGCCGTAGTCGAGCGCCAGTTGGTCTGACTTCGGCACGACGACGATGTTGGCGCCGAACTGGTCGAGCTGGAGCCCTATCTCCTCGCTGATCGAACGGCTGAGCGTGAGCAGCGCGACGGCGGTCGCAATGCCTATCGCCACGCCCGCGACGAGCAGCGCCGCGCGGCTCTTGCGCCGCCTGAGGTTGGCCCAAGCGATGGTGCTGATGCGCATAAAAAACTTCCCCGCTTAAGTAAATTTGAACTTCTCTTTTAGAAGTAGCTCACGCCGGCCTCAAGCTCTTTGGCGCTGATGTTGAGCCTGTCGCCGGTGACCTTGCGTTCGAGGCCGATGGGGTTGCAGCCGCCTTTGACCTCGTTGACCTTCGCGGAGTGGAAGTGCATCCCGCAGTTGTTGCAGACCATGTCCTCGCCCTCCTGGCTGTAGCCCTTCTTCGCGTGGAAGCACACGTCGCACGCGTCGAGCGCAGCGCGGTAGACGCCGTCCGAACTCTTGACGGCGAAGAAGCGCACGGTCTTCCCGGCCTCCGTCTTGTACTCGTAGAAGCGCGCCTGCCCGCTCAGCTCCGAGACGGGCAGGGAGACTTCGCCGTTCACCGCCCTGAGCTTCCCGTCGCCGGCACCGACGGCCGAAGCCGCGCCGCCGCCTCCGCCCACGCCCGTCACGAAGTAGGCGACGACGGCGACGAATGCCACGGCGACCAGCGCGAGAATCTTGACGGCGTTGCTGTTCGACCGTCCTTCCGGCTCCTGCGCGAACTGCGCGCGCTTGCCCTCGCGGACAGATTCGGGGGCGTTCAAATCGTTGCTCATAACTCCTCCAACTTTTCGGGGTCGTTTACACGGGGGCGCGGGCGCTTCGGCCCGCGCTCACGGGCGAAGGGCCGCGCTCCGACTTCACTCGATGTTTTGGGAACAGCCGCGTGCGGACACACTGCGGCCTTGAGAATCGTCTAGATCAGGAACGAGGCGTGGCGTATGTACGCGGGCGGTGAGTGCGAGGGGCTGAAGGTCTGCGCGTAGGCGCGCGCGTGGAGCGGCGCGTGCGCGGGCTCGACTGCGGAGGCGGCCGGGCGCGGGTCGCTGGCGGCGCCGGGCGCGGGGTGGACGGTGTAGCTCGCCCCCGCGGGCGCGGGCTGCGGCGCGTTGGTGACGCAGCAGAGCCTTGACGGCGTCAGGCGCGGCGCGTCGGCCGCCTTCCTGCGCGCCTTCTTACAGCAGGCGTGCGTTCGACTCATCGGGCACGCGTTGGCGCGCGCCCCGCGCGGCGCGGCGAGACCGGCCGCCGCCGTCGCGCAGACAATCGCGGCCGCCAGCAGCACCCTCGTCAACACGCCTGTGAAATCCTTCAGCATCACCCGCGGAGAGATTACTCTGCGCCGTCATTTCCGGCAAGCCTTCTGTGGGTTTTAGGTGTTGGGTAAAAACAGTCTCTTCTGACCCAACATCTAAAACACCCAACACTCTTCCTACCCAAAACCCAACACCCAGAACCCAACACCCCTTAAAACTTGTCGAGCAGGATGAGGACGCCGATGGCGATGAAGCCGAGGGCGGCGACGCGCCTGATCCATTCGAGCGGCAGGTAGTGGCCGAGCGTGCCGCCGACGGCGACGCCGAGCGCCGAGACGCAGACCAGCGCCAGCGCCGCCGAGACGAAGACCGTCAGCGGGCGCTTCGTCTCGGCGGCCATCGTCATCGCCGCCAACTGCGTCTTGTCGCCCATCTCCGCCAGAAAGATCGTCGCAAACGTCGTCATAAAAACTCGCCAGTCCATGATTACTCTCTCCGTGTGATGAATTTCTTCCCATTCTATATTTGTGTCGCGCGAAAAGACGAAGGCGCGGCCGACTTGATTAAAGTCGGCCGCGCCCCGCTTTTCAAGTGCGTGTTCTCGGCTTACGGCACCATGTTCATCAGGAGGATGGTCGAGATGCCGCGCGCGAGTTCGGCGCGGGTGAGCGCGCCCGAGGGGTTGAACTGCTGCGCCGAAGTCATGAGCCCGTGGCCGACGGCCACCTGCACGTAGCCGCGCAACTCGTAGGGTATCGTCGCCGCGTCCGTGTAAGGGAGGAAGACGCCCGCCTTCGACTCGGCCTCGGTCCTCAGCCCGGCGGCGCGCACGAGCACGACGGCCGCCACGAGCCGCGTCGCGCGGTCGTCGGGGCGGAACGCGCCGCCGCGCACGGCGTCCGGGAAGAGCGGCTGTGCGCCCTCCGCGAAGTTCATCGTCGTCGTGTCCAGCACGTCCACGAAGGAGGGCGTGTTCGGCACGTACTGCGGGATGCGCGCGCCCGCAATCATCGCCTCGGCCATCTCCGCGCGCGAGACGGGAGCCGCGGGGCGGAAGAGCCCGTCGGCGTGCGGCCACATCGCCAGCGCCGCGACCGCGCGCCGGATGTTATCGACCGTGAAGGCGTCGAGCCCCGCGAGGTCTGTCATCGGCGCGTACTCGGCGCGCGCCGTCTCGAAGACGCCCGCGAACTCCTGCGGCGTCGCCACAACCGAGAGCGTGTGCGTCACGCGCGCGCGCCAAGTCCCCTGTGAGGGCAGCGCGACCAGCGTCCGCTCGCGCCTGCTCGTCAGCCCGGGCAGGTTCAAATAGTTCGACTGCCCCGCGACCTGACCCCACGGGGTGAGCGTGACGAGCCCGAGGTCGTTCGTCGTAATCAGAGGCCCCCACGCGATGTCGGTCGAGGCGAAGACGGCGTCGGCCGGCACGCTCAAGGAAACCTCGACCGCGCCGCCCGGGTTGACCGTGCCGGAGAACGTCCGCACGGGCTCTTTGACGAAGCGCACCTGCCCGCGGTTGAGCACGGCGCGGAAGAGGCCGATCTGCCGTCCGGGGAAGGCCGACTGCAACGCGGCGGCGTGCGTGTTCAAAGCGCCCGCGCCGACCTCGTGCTGGTAGTAGGGCGGAAGCGGCGTCGCCGTGCGCTGGAGGATGTCGCGCACGCGCGCGGGTGTGAGCGTCGGGTCGGCGTCGAGCAGCAGCGCGATGGTGCCCGCCACCGCGGGCGCGCTGAACGAAGTGCCCGAGGCCGTCGTGTAGTACGGCAGCTCGGTCGCCGTCAGCCCCTTCAAATCGGCGGGCAGCCCCGTCGTCCCCGTCAGGTTCGTCCCCGCGGCGCGCAAAGAGACGATGTTCGTGCCCGGGGCCGAAAGGGTCGGGCGGAAGTTGCGGTGGCCGAAGTCGCCGCGCGCCGAGTAGTTGGCGAGGCGCCCGCGCTCGTCCAGCGCGCCGACCGAGACAACCCACGGCGCCGCCGCGTAAGGGTTGAGCGTGTGCATGCCGGGCCCCGAGTTGCCGGCCGAGAAGACGACGTTGACGCCGCGCTCGTAGAGCATGCGCGTGGCGACGTTGACGGGGTCGTTCTCGTCGTAGACGGTGTTGGCCGAGAAGCTACAGTTGACGACGCGGATGTTCAGCTCGGGGTGCGAGAGGATGTAGTCGAAGCCCGCGAGCACGTTGAAGAGCGTGGCGTCGCCGGCCGAGAGCCCGACGAGCTTCGCCTTCGGCGCGTAGCCCGCGTACTTGCCGCCGGAGCTGGCGCCGCTGCCCGCGATGATGCCGCCGACGAAGGTGCCGTGGCCGCTCAACTGGTCGGTCGTCGGCAGCTTCTCGATGTTCGCTGGCGGCAGGAACTCGACGAGGTTCGCGCCCTGAAAGTCCGCGAGCTTGACGTTGCGCAGGACGTTCTTCGAGATGTCCGGGTGCGTCGAGTCGAGGCCGGTGTCGAGCACGGCGACGACGATGCCGTTGCCCTGAAGCGTGCCTATGCCGCGGAAGCGCTGGAGGTCGTTGTCCTGCCGCATCCGCAGCAGCCCTGTCTGCGAGCGGCTGGTGTCGGCGTTCCACTGGAGCGTGCGGTCGTTCGTGATGTAGCGCACCGCGTCCAGCTCGCTGACGGCGGCGATCTGCTCCTTCGTCGCCGTGACGACGACGACGGGCAGCGCACGGAAGCGCGTGCCGCCGCGGACGCCGAGCGCCTTGAGGTCGGCGATGTCCGAGTCGGTCACGGGGCGGTGGTAGACGACGGCCGCGTTGACGTTGCTGTCGTCGGTCAGCCCGTCGAGCGTCTTGGCCAGCTCGGGGTCGAAGCTCATCAGCCCGATGCCATTCCCCACGGGCTCGGCCGCGTTCGTGACGAGGCCGTCCACGCCCAGCAGGCGGAACGTCTCGGCCCCACGCAGCACGACGCCGTCCGCGCCGGTGAACACGACGCCGTCCGCGCCCGTGAAGACCACGCCCTGCGGCGGGACGGTGAAGACCGTCCCGTCCGTCCTCGTGGCAACGATTTTGGCCGCGCCGTCCACGCGCGCGTGGTCAACGGCCTTCGCCGTCACGCCGTCGGCCTTCGACATGTCCACGCCGTCGGCGCCCGTGAAGACGACCCCGTCGGCGCCGGTGAAGACGACTCCGTCGGCGCCCGTAAACACGACGCCGTTAGCCTGCCGCACGACGACTGAGTTGGCCGTCCAGGTCGTGCCGTCGGCGCCGGTGAAAACCACGCCGTCGGCACCGGTGAAGATGACGCCGTCGGCGCTCCTCACGTTCATGCCGTCCACGCGCGCCGCGCCGTAGGAGTTCGAGCCCGTGTAACTGACGCCGTCCACGGTCGCGAAGCTGCCGCCGTCGGCGCCCGTGAAGACGACGCCGTTGGTCATCGTGGTGCCCGTGATGCCGTTGACCTGGAAGGTGAGCGCGTCGGCCCCCACGAGCGAGAGCCCAGAGACCTGATCGTAGTAGATGCCGTCGGCGCCGGTGAAGATGACGCCCTGCGTGCCGTGGATACGGACTCCGGCGCGCGCGGGCAGCGCACACAGCACCGCGACGAGCGCCAACGCGGCGGCCCGGCGGAGTCTGTGCGCGATAGAGGTTCGAACCATCTCAGGGGCTTTGGGGCTTCTACGGTTTCCGGCTCGCGTTGCAGGGCAGGGCCCGCGTCGGGAGCAGGAGGTGCTTACTGCGAGGTGTGCGCGCCAAAAACTGACCTTAACTTTGTACATCGTCCTCTTAATTCAAATGTTACAGTTTTCTTGTAAATTATTCTTTTTCCTTGCTACGGCCCGACGGAAGCCCGACCGTGAGGGAGGGTTCCTCAACTCCCTGAGCGCGCAACAGTGGAAGACATGAGCCCTCCCTCACGGTCGGGCTTCCGCCAAAAATCATTTGAGCAGTTCCTTGTAAATTCTCTGCGTCTCGGCGGCGGGCTCGACGCCCAGCTCTTTGCGGAGGAGCCTGCGTAGTGTCTCGTACTGCTCGCGGACGGCGACGCGGTTGCCCTGCGCGGCGTGCGCGCGCATGAGGTGGCAGTGCACGTCCTCGCGGAAGGGGTCTTCGCGGAGAATCTGCTGCGCGAGCGTGAGCGAACGCGCCCAGTCCTCGGCCTTCTGCGCGGTCTGCGCGAGGATTTCGAGGATGCGGAGATACTGCTCGCGGCTGTAGGAGCGCTGCTCCTCGACCCACTCGTCGTAAGAGCCCTGCATGAACTCGCCGCGGTAGAGCGAGGCCGCCTCCTCGTAGGCGCGCGCCATGCCTTCCACGTCGCGGGCGCGGCGCGCGGCATCGCCTTCGGCGACGAGCCGGTCGAACTCCTCCGTGTCGATCCGGCAGGAGAACTCCGGGTTGAGCTGGTAGTCGCCGTCGCGGTAGAGCAGGAAGTTCTGCTTCAACGGCTGGTTACTGTTGAGCGCCTTGCGTATGTGCGAGATGGTCGGGTGGAAATTCTTCTCGACCGAGCCGAAGTCCGACTCGCCCCAGAAGGTGTCGATGATGGCGTCCTTCGAGACGCGGCGATGGCGGCGCGAGGCGATGAAGCAGAGGATGTCGCGCGCGCGTCGCGTGACCCAGGCGTCGGGCGAGAAGGGGCGCGCGGGGTCGCGGAAGATTTCGATTGCGCCGAGCATGCGGATGGTCAGGTCTGCGGACGGCGCCTGCG
Source organism: Pyrinomonadaceae bacterium (assembly GCA_040510435.1). Taxonomy (GTDB): domain Bacteria; phylum Acidobacteriota; class Blastocatellia; order Pyrinomonadales; family Pyrinomonadaceae; genus QHXN01. Next base: position 21,998 of record JBEVJD010000172.1, read on the forward strand.
GGACGACGACGAAGGCCGGGCGCTCGGCGGTCGCCGCGGCGCGCGCCTCGGCCGCCTTCGCGGGGAGTTGTTCGCGCAAATCGGCGGGGAGCAGTTCGGCCGCCTCCGAAGTGCCGAAGACCTGCGGGTAGTCGGCGACCCAGCCGCGGAGCCAGTACTCGTAGTCGTAGCGCGCAGCGAGGTCGAGCGCGCGCCGCAGGTGGCTCATCATCGCCGGCTCGTCTCCGGCGGCGTGCTCGCAGACGGCGAGCAGCATCGCCGCGGGCGCCTCGTTGCAGTAGACGCCGTGCGCTCGGAAGTATTCGAGCGCGGGGTGGAGGTCTCGGCGCGCCTCCTCGAACTTGCCCTGCGCCAGCAGCACGCGCGAGCGCGCGACGACCGCGCGCTGGCGGCCCATCTCGTCGTGCGCGCGGCCCTCGACCAGACGGTCGAGCAGCGAGCGCGCCTGCCCGAGGTCGCCCAGTTGGAGTGCGAGCAGGCCGCGCTCTTCGAGCAGTTCGGTGCGCGTGACCTCGACGCCCGCCTCGTCGTAGACGCGCTCGGCGCGGTCGTAGAACTCGACGGCGCGCGCCGGGTCGCGCTGCTCGTAGTAGAGGTTGCCGTAGCACTCGAAGATTTCGCCGCGCAGCGCCGAGAGGTTGAAGAGCTGGCAGATTTCGAGCGCGCGGTCGAGGTGGCGCTCGCACGAGGCGAAGTCGCCCATGAGGATGTGGCAGCGCGCGATGTTGAGGTGCGCGACGGCCTCCTGCGGCACAGGCGGCGCGCCCGTGGACTCGTCGCGCAGCATCCGGCGGTACCAGCGCAGCGCCTCGCCGAAGTCGCCACGCCCCCCCGCGGGCGTGCCCAGGTTGTGCGCGATGAGGCGCGCGTAATAACGGTCGCCGCGCTCCTCGGCCGACTGCAAGGCCCAACGGAACTCGCGCTCGGCCTCTGTCCACTGACCCATGCCGACGAGGCAGAGGCCGCGCGTGTTGCCGCACTTCGTCCGCACCACCGAGCGCTCGTCCGTCAGCTCGACGGCGCGGTCGAGGTAGTTGAAGGCCGTCTCGCAGTCGCCGCGCCGTCGCGCGATGGTGGCGAGCGAGTGGAACGCCTCGGCCTCGCCCTCTGCGTCCGCGTGCTCGTGCAGCAGCGTCGCCGCGCGGTTGAAGAGAGACTGCGCGTGGTCGTATTCGTCGCGCAGGCGCGCGACCTCGGCGCGGTGCGCGAGCGCGCGCGGGTGCGCCTCCAAAGCCTGCGTGGGCAGCGCGTCGGCGAACGAGGCGAGCGAGGAGATGGCGCCCGCCGTGATCCACGCGCCACCGCGCTCGGCGATGGTCTGCGCCGCACGCGTGTAGTCCTCCGCGGCGACGAGGTGGTGCATGGCCTGCTCCCACTGCTCGCGCTCAAGGAAAAAGTCTGCGAGTCGCGCGTGCTCGGCGGCGACGGCCGGGCGGCCCTGCTCGGCGCGGAAGCGGCGCCGGAGGAAGCCGCGGAAGAGCGGGTGGAGGCGGTACTCCTCGCCGCGCCCGTCGGAGGCGAGCGAGATGAAGACGTTGCGGCGCACGAGCGTGTTGAGCGTCGCGGAGGACTGCGGGTAGAGCCGGTTGCACGCGTCGGGCTCGACGCGTTCGAGCAGGGAGACGCGAAGGAGAAGCTGCTGCACCTCCTCCGTCTCGTCGGCGAAGACCTCTTCGGCGAAGTAGTCGAAGATGTCGCGCTCGCTCTGGCGCAGGACTTCGACGAGGTCGGGCGGCGCGGCCGCCGCCTCGCCGCTGCGGGCGAGCGCCTGCCGCTGCGCGACCTGCCGGACGAGTTGGAGCGCCGTGATCCAGCCGTGCGTGCGCTCGCGGTACTCGGCCAACTGCTCGGGCGTTAATTCTAAGTCGAAGACCTTGCGGAAAAGCTCCTGCGTCTCGTCGTCCGTGAAGAGAAGCTCCTGCCGGTCGATGACGGCGAGGCTGGCCTGCGTCCTCATGCGCGCGAGCGCGAGCGGCGGCATGTCGCGCGAGATGATGACGACGTGGATGAGGTCGGGCAGGTAGGCGAGCAGGCGGTCAACCACCTTGTGAACCGGCGTCTCGGTGCCGAGGTGATGGTAGTCGTCGAGGACGAGGATGAACTGCTGCTCGACGCAATCGAGCACTTCGTTTAAGAGCACGTCCACGGCGCGCTCGGGCGACTGCGCCAGCTCCTTCGCCTCCTGCATGTAGGACATCGTGGCGTCGCCGAAGGCCGGGACGAGCCGCTTGATGCCGTGCGTGACGTAGCCGAGGAAGACGAGCGGGTCGGAGTCGGCCCTGTCCAACTGATACCAAACGAACGGGTGCCCGCCGGTGCGGATGAAGTCGGCGACGAGCGTGGTCTTGCCCGAGCCGGCCGGCGCGGTGACGAGCGTGACGGCGTGCGCGAGGTTCTGCTGCAAGCGCTCGACGAGGCGCGGCCGGGGCAGGAGCGACGGCGCGGGGCGCGGCGGCAGAAGCTTCGTGCGCAGGAAGAACGTCGGGAGCTGCGGCACCGCGGCCGTCCCGGGCGGCTGCGTGTCGTGGATGCTCCCTTCGTGGCGGTGCGGCAAGTTCGACATCGCTTCCTTAAGCTTCGGGGCTCGCCCGGGGCAGGGCGAACCGGGGGACTCGGCTCGGTCTGCGCGAATGTTTACGAGAACCTACGGGGCTGGGTCGGGTCGGGAAGTATACCTTAAACGCGCCTGCATTCCCGAACAGTACCGCGAGCGGGTCGCGGTGACATCGGGCGGGCCCGGCGCCGCGGCACGCACCCGCTCGCGGTACCGTTCAGGCCGTACCCAAAGACTTGCGCGGAGACTTCACGAGCCGCAGCGAGAGGCGGCCCGAGTGGCGAATGGTGCGCGGCGCGGGCGCGCGCTCGGCCTCTTCCGCGACCCACTCGCGGCGCGCGCGCGCGTCGAGCGTGGCGGCCCGCCCGCGCGTCTCGCAGAGGGCCGCGGCGGCGCGCTCGGGCGCCAGCCCGTAGCTGGCGTAGAGGGCGCGCGCCTCCTCCGAAGTGAAGGCGAGCGTCTCCTCGTCGAGCACGCACAGGGTCTGCTTCGAGCGCATGCGCCAGAGCGGCGTCGGCGGCAGGCTCCGCCCCAAAAGCATCACGTGCACCTCCGGCGGCAAAAGCGGCAGCCAACGCCGGAACAGCGGCACCACCCACTCCGCGTCGTAGACGAGGTGCAGGTCGTCTATGACGACGAGCACGGGCTCGTTCGCTTCGATCAGTTCGTAGACGAGGCACTCGACCGCCAGAGGCACGTCGGCCGCCGCGGCGTCCGCGCCGAGCCGTCCGAGCGTCATCTCGCCGAAGCCCGGCCGCGCCTTCGCCAGGCTCGCGCAGAGGTGGCGCAGGAAGACCGACAGCTCGGAGTCGGGCGCGTCGAGCTTGTACCACGCGAGGCGGCGGCCCGCGCGCCGCGCGAAATCGTTGGCGAGCATCGTCTTGCCGGTGCCGGCGCGCCCGGCGACGATGGTCGAGTTGCAGCCCTCCATGCTCTCCCTGAGCGTCGTCAGCAGCCGCCCGCGCGAGACGCGCGGCAACTCCTCCGGGGGCGCGATCTTTTCGGGGATCACCTGCACCATGTGAGTTCCTCTGAGCTTTCGCAGTGAGGCATTCAACGCTTCATCTCCCGGGCGAAAATTTTCCGACGGACAGGGCCGGGCAAGACCCTGATGCTAAAACCAGAGCCAATGTACGGCGCACGACTTGAGAAATTCTTGAGACCGGCGAAGAGTTAGGGAGCGGAGGAGCTAAAGCGTTGCAGGCACAATGTTTCCCGCGCAGGTGAGGGTTCGGAGCCCCGTTAGGGGCGAACAGAATTTAGCCCGGCCTTTCAAGGCCGGGGAAGCCGAATATTGAGGACGCCGCGGCGCGGCAGCGACGCCGGCAACTTCCGGGCCCACCCCGGCGTGGCTGACGCGACGCGGCGTCGTTCCGCTCAACTCGACCCGGCCTTACAAGGCCGGGCTAAATTCATGCGCCGCTCCGCGGCGGAATGTTGCGCGGCGTTTTCGTCAACGCTTTTCCAGCTTCATCTTCACGCCGTGCTTGGGACGCAGCGCGACGGCGGGCAGGAGTTCGACGGTCTGGT
>JBEVJD010000173.1:0-4697 GCA_040510435.1 Pyrinomonadaceae bacterium
CTACTGTTCACCGTTCGCCATTCAAGAGGGCTTGACCTGTCCGTAGAGCCACGCCTTAGCCATGCGCCACTGCCGCTTGACGGTCGGGGCGCTGACGCCGAGGACTTCGGCCGTCTCCTCGACGGAGAGCCCGCCGACGAAGCGCAGCTCGACGATCTTCGACATCTGCGGATCCATCTCGGCCAGACGGTTGAGCGCGTCGTCTAAGGCGACGAGGTTCACGTCGCGCGGGGCGCCCGCGGCGTCGAGGTTCTCGTCGAGCGAGAGCTTCTGGAACTCGCCGCCGCGCTTCTCGGCCTCGTGGGCGCGTGCGTGATCGACGAGGATGCGGCGCATCATCTGCGCGGCGACGCCGAAGAAGTGCGCGCGGTTCTGCCACTGCACCTGCGTCTGGTCAACCAAACGCATGTACGCCTCGTGGACGAGTGCGGTCGGCTGCAACGTGTGGCCGACGCGCTCCTTGCGCAGGTAGCTCGCCGCGAGGCGCCGCAGCTCGCCGTAAACGACGGGCAAAAGATCGTCGAGCACTCCGCGGTCGCCGTCCGTCAGACGGACGAGCAGCCTGGTCACTTCTTGCTGTGAGGCCGTTGTCACAGGGGAACTCTCACCGACGCAACGTTTCTAACTTCAAACTTCTTGGGCACGGGCAAGTATAAACGACCGCCCGCCGGCTTATCAATTTCACCCCCTGAAAATTTCTGTAGTAGACAGTAGACAGTAGTCAGTAGCCAGTGGAAAGAGGGATTTTTCTACCGGCTACTGACTACCGTCTACTGTCTACTTAAAAAATTGTAACCGCGGCGCGGGGCCGTGCGTCTTACATTTCGAATGGCCGGACTAGAGGGTTCAGTCTCCCCTGCGTCCCCGTGCGGCCCGTCGTAATTCATCACAGCACGGAGAAAAAAGAGAAGATGAGACTCAAGGGTATCGGGAAGATTGTGGGCGGCCTCGCGCTGGCCGCGGGCTTTGCGCTGACGGGCGTCGTCGGCGTGTCGGCGCAGGAGCAGGGTCAGCAGGGCGAAGGTCAGGGTCGCGCCGAGCGGCAGTGGGGTCGCGGCGAGGGCCGTCGCGGCGGCGGTCGTCGCGGCGGCGGCTTCGGCCGCTTCGGCGCGGAGCTGAACCTGACGGACGCGCAGCAGGAGCAGTTGCGCCAGATCGAGGAGCGCTACCGCGCGACCTTCAGGGCGGAGCGCGAGAACCGCGGGCAGGACTCGCGCGGCTTCGACCCGTTCGCGGGCGGCGCCTTCGACGAGTCGGCCGTCCGCGCCGCCGCGCAGGCGCGCGCCAACGCGCAGGTCGAGCGCGAGGTGGCGCACGCCCGCATGATGCACGAGATGTACAACGTGCTCACCTCGGAGCAGAAGGCACAGCTTCAAGCCACCCGCCAGCAGCGCGAGCAGCGCCGCCAGTCCCGCCGCGGCGCGCGGCAGGGGCAGATGCAACTCCAGTAGCGTCGTCGAGCCAGACACCCGACGCACACCAAGCGGCGGCCCTTAACTTAAGTTCGAGTTAAGGGCCGCCGCTTTATTTTCCGCGCGGAGGGTGTGATATTGGTTGGCCCTTGGTATGGACGAGACGGCGGACATCTCCGGTCACGCGCCGACCCGCGAGCCGGAGCGGGCGGACGCCGAACTCGCCGCGCTCGCGCGCGGGGGCGACGAGTCGGCCTTCGAGGAGCTGTTCCGGCGCCACCGGCGGCGGGTTGCGCTCATCGCCTCGCGCTTCTTCCGGCAGCGCGAGCAGGTCGAAGAGGTCGTGCAGGAGAGTTTCACGAAAGCCTACTTCGCCCTCGGCGAGTTCGGGGGCGGCCGCGAAGCCTCGTTCGCCGCCTGGCTCGCGCGCATCGCCTTCAACACGAGTTACGACGAGCTGCGGCGGCAGAAGCGCCGCCCCGAGGGCGCCCTCGAAGATTTGACCGAGGAGGAGTCGTCGCGCCTCGCCGAGCGCCTGCGCCCCGGCTCCGACGCAGAGGGCGCGGCCGTCTCGCGCGACCTCGCCTCGAAGCTGCTCGCGCGTTTAAGCCCTGACGACAGGCTCGTGCTCGTCATGCTCGACGTGGAGGGGCTGTCGGTCGCGGAGATCGCGGGGCTGTTGGGCTGGACGGGGTCGAAGGTCAAGGTGCGCGCGCACCGCGCACGCGCGCACCTGCGTCGCGTGCTGGAGAGGTTTCTGTAACTGACGGGGCTCGGCGGGCGTCCTTAGATTTGAGCCCGCGAGGAATTTGAGGTGCCGCGAGCGCCGGGAGGTTGTTGAGAGAGATGGCAGGCGAAAAGAGACAAGACGCCCGCACGGAGCGGCTTGAGCGCGTCGCGCGCGAGGTCGTCCGCGCCTCGGCGGCGGGCGAGCTGGAAGCCTCGGCAATCGCCGACTCCCCCTTCCTCTACGCGCGCGTCCGCGCGCGGATCGAGGAGGAGCGGCGGCGGCGCGAGGAGGGCGAGGGCTGGCCGGCGTTCTTCGGGGTCGTGTGGCGCGCGGTGCCGGCGATGGCGCTGGCGGCCGTTGCGGCGCTGGCGCTCTTCCTCTCGTCGGGCGCGAACGACCTGACCCCGGGCTTCGGGCTGGGCGCCGACACGCTGCTCGTCGAGCGCGACGCAGACTTCGATCAGGTCGTCTTCGCCGACGCGCGCACGCCCTCGAACGACGAGGTGCTCTCGACCATCATCGGCGAGGGGGAGAATTCGAGATGAAGGGCATCACACGGCTCAAGCTCTGGCTGGCGGTGGCGGCGGTCTTCGCGCTCGGCTGCGCGACGGGCGCCTTCCTCGACAGCGCCTACCGCCTGCGCGCGGGCGCCGCGCGCGGCGAGTCGCGCGGCGGCAAGCGCAACCCCGAGCACATGTTCGAGAAGATGCGGCGCGAACTCGACCTCGACGAGCAGCAGTCGGGCGAGGTGCGCAAGATACTCGACGAGACGCGCAACGAGTACCGCGCGCTACGCACCGAGGCGCGCCCGCGCTTCGACGCCATCCGCCAGTCCGCGCGCACGCGCATCCGCGCCCTGCTCACCCCCGACCAGCAGAAGCGCTTCGACGCACGCGTCGCCGAGCAGGACGCCCGCCGCGAGGCAGATGAGAAGAAAGCAGATGGCGTTAGACAGTAGACAGTAGCCGGCATTTTCTGTACAAAGCGGCGCGCTCGACCCGAAAGGTGAGACGCGCCGCATGTTTTTTTACTGACTCGCCGTCTTGCTAGAGAACTCCCACGCATCCTGCCCGAAGCGCCGAGAAATTTGCCCCAGCATCCGAGCAAATTACTCGGCGCTTCGGGCTCGGAACTCGGAACTCCGAGCAAATTACTCTGACGTTCCGAGCAAAAAGCTCGACATTCCGAGTAATTTGCTCGACGCTCCGAGCAATTTACTCGACGTTCCGAGTAATTTGCTCGATGTTCCGACCAACAAAGCTCGGAATGTCGAGTTCGGAGGGTGAAAAGTCCGGTTTTTTGCTCGGAAACCCGAGTAATTTACTCGAACCTCCGAGTTTTCAGGGCGGAGCCTGGCGCCTCACACGTCAACCCCCTTCACCTTAACTACTCCTACTGCCTACTGTCCTTGCGGCGGCGACCCTTTTGTTGTATCAAACAGTCCACACCACCTTTCGGAATCTGCAAACAGTTCTCATCTCGCGCGGCCGGCGACGCCTGGCAGCGCACGGGCGAGAACGGCGCCTTCTACGGCACCTTCTCCTTCTGAGCCCGCACGGCTAAATCAGAAGTTAAACACACTGACACGGCCCGAAGTAACAAGTCTTCAGGCCGTGTCCTTGCGTTTAATGGTGAGCCGGAACTTTCCCTGAGCCCCAGCAGCGCGGCGGGGATTTATGGGCGGATAAACATTATCAATTTCACAACCGCGCGCCGTGTGTTTAGAGTGTCCGTGAATACTGTTAGAGGGGTTTCCCCCAGATTCAGGAGTTGAAGATGATAGAGACCGACAACACGACAGACCTGAGGGGCGTCATCGCCCAACGCGCATACGAACTGTACCGGCTCCGCGGCGGCCACGCCGGGCGCGAGTTCGAAGACTGGCTGGAGGCCGAGAGGCAAGTCCTCTCCGCCCTCCCCCCCGACGCCGCCCCCGCGCCCGAAGAGCAACCCACCCCCAAACCCGCCCGCAAGCGCGCGCCCAAAACCCCCGCGGCCCCGGCCGCCCCGAGAAAGCGAACCACCAAGAAGAAAGAAGACTAACGGCCCCGGCCCCATCCATAACCAAACGCCGCCGCCGCCGCCCGACGCCCAACGTCGAAGCGACAAGGCGGCGTCTCCCTTTACACACGCCTTCACGCACGCCGCTTAATGTTAGTAGCGGGTGAGAACATAACCGTGGGTACAAAAGGAGCGGGGCACCATTTAGGTGCCCCGCTCCTTACATTATTAACTCCGCAGGTAGGACTCGAACCTACAACCCTTCGGTTAACAGCCGAATGCTCTGCCATTGAGCTACTGCGGATTGGAACGCCCGCGCGTACGGAGTGTCCCGCGCGGGCGGAAATTTTTATAGCAGAGGGGTTGGTGGGGTGTCAAACGGCGGGGTCGGCCTTGCGCCGGGGGGGCGGGTTGAGGGATTATCTGTCGGAATCAGGCAATACCAAGAAACGGGCTACCGGCTCACTGTCGCGCAAACTTTGCGGAGGAGGGTTCTTTCTGTATGGAGCGTCGGATCACTTCGTGGCACAGCCCCAACCTGGGGATGGAGATGC
>JBEVJD010000174.1:0-4112 GCA_040510435.1 Pyrinomonadaceae bacterium
CGTCTCGAAGTCCCCGGCGACGAGCCCGTCCCCATCCTCTCGCTCGTCGATTTCGACGCCAAGAGGTACGACAGCAGCGACGCCTGCACCGAGTGCAAACAGGGCGCGCCCGAAGAGCACGTCCGATTCTAAAAGCAGTAGACAGTAGACAGTAGTCAGTAGCCAGTAGGGAGAACGGCACTCATCTTTCCCTACTGACTACTGTCTACTGACTACTTTTTTATATTTCGTGCCGGTTGGTGAGCGCCTTGTCCATCGTGACCTCGTCGACGTATTCGAGGTCGGAGCCGACGGGCATGCCCATGGCGATGCGCGTGACGCGGACGCCGAGCGGTTTGAGGAGGCGGCTGATGTAGCTGGCCGTGGCCTCGCCCTCGGTGTTGGGGTTGGTGGCGAGGATGACCTCGCGCACCTCGACGTCGTCGTTGTTCTCGGGGCGCAGGCGCGGCAGAAGATTGGCGAGGCGCAGGTCTTCGGGGCCTAAGCCGCGGATGGGCGAGAGGCTCCCGTGCAGCACGTGGTAGAGGCCGTTGTAGCTGCGCGTCTTCTCGACGGCGACGAGGTTGTAGGGCTCCTCGACGACGCAGATCATCGAGCGGTCGCGCGAGGTCGAGGAGCAGAAGCGGCAGGGCTCAACGTCGGTCAGGTTGTTGCAGACCGTGCAGGAGACGATCTTGCGCTTGACCTCTTCGAGCGCCGTGACGAAGCGCTCCACGTCCGTCTGCGTCATCCGCAGGACGTGGAAGGCGAGCCGCTGCGCCGACTTGTGCCCGATGCCGGGCAGGCGCTTGAACTCGTCGATTAGCTTGGTGACGGGCTCGGAGTACTCAAGCATAGGGGTGTTGGGTGTTGGGTGCCGGGTGCTGGGGAGAAGCCGGGTTCTTACCCAGCACCCGGCACCCAGCACCTAACACGCTTACATCAGTCCGGGCGGGAGCATGCCGCCGAGCTTGGACTTCATGGCCTCGTCAATCTTGCGGCCGGCCTCGTTGACGGCGGCGACGATGAGGTCTTGCAGCATCTCCACGTCGCCCTCTTTGACCGCCTCGGGGTCGATCTTGATGGACTCGACCTCCTTGGTGCCGCGCATCTGGACGGTGACGACGCCGCCGCCGGCCGTGGCGTCCACCACCATCTCCTCCATCTCCTTCTGCATCTTCTCCTGCATCTGCTGAGCCTGCTTCATCATCTGTTGCAGGTTCATGCCACCGGGAAATTTCATCGTACTTGACCTCGCTGGCTGTTCTAATTTTTCCGAAGAGTCCTCGGCCAGCATCCTACCCGCCGCCCGCCGCAAATGCAAAGCCGACTCAGCCGAGGACTTTTGAGACCGGCACGCGCAGGGACGCGAGCGTGTGCGACTGCACCTCTTCGCCGCGCGAGTAAGACTCGATCATCTGATAGATGCCGCCAGCGGGGTCAGCGTACACTTCGATGTGCTCTTCGGGGAGGTTGACGATCCACGTCTCAGGGATGCCGGAGCGCGCATAGAGAGGCACCTTTATCTTCCGGTCGTACGCAAGCGTCGCGTCCGAGACTTCGATGATGAGCAGCACGTCTTCCGGCCTGGGGTGCGCTTGCCCGTAGAAGTCCGCGCGCGGCCTAAGCACCGCCACGTCGGGCTGCGGCTCGGAATAGTCGTCGAGCACGATGGGGTTCTGCACCCAGACGATGGCGCTTCGCAGAAGCATCAGGGTGATATCCTGCGTCAGACGCCCGACGCAGGCGGCGTGTGACTCACCAATCGGCGACATTTCGATTATCTCCCCGCAGACAAGCTCCACGCGGTCGTCTTCCGAGAAGATTCCGACTTGGCCCATGCGCTGATACTCGGCGACGGTGAAGCTATATCTGGTTATTTGAACTGGCGCTGCTTCTTGAACAGACATGGCTTTTCTCCCGTGCGTGAGTTGGCGGCCTCCGCTGGCGTTGAGTGGATGATAGCACGGGCGCCGTGCCGATTTACGCGCCGCGCGCGCGCGTGCTATAAGCCGGTGAGATATGAAGCGTTACGTCATCAAGCGGCCGGCGGGGTCGCAGTTGCCCGACCGGCTGGCGCGCTACCGCGAGGAGCTGAACGAGGAGCAGTTGGCGGTGGCGACCGCGCCCGCGGGCTCCGCTCTCGTCATCGCGGGCGCGGGCAGTGGGAAGACGCGCGCCATCACCTACCGCGTCGCCTATCTCGTCGAGCACGGCGTCGCCCCTGCGCGCGTGATGCTGGCGACGTTCACGAACCGCGCCGCGCGCGAGATGCTCCGCCGCGTCGAGCAGTTGACGGGCGGCCAGGGGGACACGGCGCGCCGCGTCTGGGGCGGCACGTTCCACCGCATCGCCAACCTCGTCCTGCGCCGCCACGCCGAGAGTCTGGGCTACACGTCGAACTTCTCCATCCTCGACGTGGAGGACGCCAAAGACTTCATCTCGGTCTGCGTAGACGAGGCCGGCGTGGACACGAAGGCGCGCCGCTTTCCGAAGGCGGAAGTCCTGCAAGACATCATCAGCTTCGCCACCAACACCGACACGCCCATCACGGATGTCGTCCCGCGCCGCTACCCATACTTCGAGCCGCTCGTGCAGCAGATCACGCGCGTAGACCGCCTCTACATGGAGCGCAAGCGCGAGCGCAACGTGATGGACTACGACGACCTGCTGCTCAACTGGAAGCGCCTGCTCGAAGAGCGCGAAGAGGTCGCGCGGATTTACCAGGAGCAGTTCGAGCACATACTCGTTGACGAGTACCAGGACACGAACAAGTTGCAGGCGGAGATAGTTGACCTGCTCGCAGTCCGACACCGCAACGTGATGGTAGTCGGCGACGACGCGCAGAGCATCTTTGCCTTCCGCGGCGCGTCGGTCGAAGGCATCTACGAGTTCCCGAAGCGCTACCCCGAGGCGCGCGTTTACCGCCTTGAGACGAACTACCGCTCGACGCCCGAGATACTGGCCGTTGCCAACGTCTCCATCGCCTCGAACCGGCGGCAGTTCACGAAGACTCTGCGCGCCGCGCGTCCGTCGCAGGGCCTACAGCCCGCGCTCGTCCCCTGCCGCGACGCAGACCAGCAGGCCGCCTTCGTCGCGTCACGTCTGCTTGAGCTGCGCGACGAGGGGCTGCCCTTGAGCGAGTTGGCCGTGCTCTACCGCTCGCACTACCACTCGCTCGAACTACAGCTTGAGCTGACGCGGCGCGGCATCCCTTACCGCGTGCGCTCGGGGATGCGCTTCTTCGAGCAGGCGCACATCAAGGACGTGGTCGCCTACCTGCGACTGGTTGCCAACCCGCGCGACGAGCTGGCGTGGAAGCGCGTCTTGCGCCTCATCCCCAACGTCGGCGCGGCGACGACGAATCGCATCTGGGAGCACATCCAGCTCGCCCCAGACCCTCTGGCTCTCGTCATCAGGGGCGACGCCGACGCGACCGCGTCGAAGCGCGGCGCGGGCTGGCCTGAGTTTCGTTCTCTGCTGGAAGAACTCGTCCGCGACGAGGTACGCAACTCGCCCGCGCGCCAGATCGAGACCGTGCTCGCGCGCGGCTACGAAGACCACCTCGAAAACAATTACGAGAACGCCGAGGCGCGACTCGAAGACCTGCGCCAGCTCGCGCACTACGCCTCGCGCTACACCTCCGCGGACGAATTCCTCGCCGAACTCTCGCTGCTCTCGACCGAGCGCTACGGCGCGCCGCAGGGGCTCACCGGTGAGGACGTGGTCGAAGGCGGCGACGAGGACGAACTCCTCACGCTCTCCTCCGTCCACCAGGCCAAGGGGCTCGAATGGCGCGCCGTCTTCATCCTCTGGGCCGCGGACGGCAAGTTCCCCTCGCCCCGCAGCCTGCGCGACACCGAAGGCGAAGAGGAGGAACGCCGCCTCTGGTACGTCGCCCTCACACGCGCCCGCGACCAGCTCTACATCACATATCCTTTGATGGTCACCGACTACTCTTCAAGACAAACCGTCCTCCAACGCCCCTCCCGCTTCGTCACCGAAGTCCCACCCGACCTGTACGAGATTTGGAGCCTCGAAGAAGAAGAGGCACGCCCCGCGCTCGAAGCTCCCCGTGAAGAAGAGGGAGGCGGCGGCGAAAGCGGCGAACCGGGCGGCTACGTCAACTAAGG
>JBEVJD010000175.1:0-7653 GCA_040510435.1 Pyrinomonadaceae bacterium
AACTACTATTTTGCCGAATGATTCGGTCAAACTACGTAATAGGGCCGTAAAAGCCGAATGGGCCAGCCCGCGACGCTCGTATCTTGCCCCTCCACAGCCACGGCGGCAAGAAAAACTTCGCGCGTATTTGCCCTGGAATCGTTTCTGGTGTATCAGCGCTCGTCTCGGGGGCGAATCGTGCAGTCTGCGCCGGCGTGGCGCGCGTGGCATAGGTCAGAAGCGTACGGCCCCGTGTAATGAACGGGGAAAGAAAAATCCGTCGGCGGCGCCCCGAGCAGCGCTACCTGCCTAACAAACGTTTGGCGGCCACGAGAAAGCCTTCCGGCGAAGTGGGGTAGATTCTGGCGGTGTGGTCTGTGCCGGCGATGAGCAGTTTGGAGCCGTCCGGCGATAGCGAGACGGGATGCACTGCCGACGCGTCCGCCTCGCAGGGGAACGCCATGAGCAGTTTGCCGGAGTGCGCGTCCCACAGGCGCGCCTCCGTGTTCGTGACCACGGCCACGCGGGTTCCGTCCGCCGAGAAGGAAGTGCGGAAGGATCGGTAGAGGTAAAGATTGCTTTGCAGTCCCTCCAGCCTCACGCCCTTCGTCGCGCCCCGCTCCCACACGTGCACGCCGTCGCGCAAAGTGTCTACGAGCATCAGCGCGCCGCCCGCCGACGAGCCGCTCAGGACGTAACCGGGGCCCCGGCCGAGGCTGGAGACGGAGGGCCGCATCAGGGCGCCTTCCTTAAACTCCAAGCCCAGCAGGCTCCAGAACTTCAGCTCCCACCCGCCGCCCGAGGTCCAGGAGGTGGTAAGTATCCCCGCGCCGTCGGCGGAGAATGACAGGAACCCTTCCCCTCTGCTGAACTCGAACGCCCCCGCCGGTCGGCACGTCCGGGCGTCCATGAAAGTTACGAGACCTCCCTCGTTGACTCCGCGCCAGATGTGGGCCATCACGTAATCGCCGCCTGCGACGAACGCGACATCCATAGAAGGCGGCCTCGCGTACAGCACCGACCCAAACCCGGGGCAAGTGGGCCGACCCGTCTTCACGTCCCAAACCTGTACCGCGCCATGCTTGGCCGTCACGACCCGCGAGCCGTCCGGCAGGAAGGCCACGTAACTGAGGGAGGGACTGCTGTCCGGCCGGTCGTCGTCCGGCTGATCGCTCGAGAGCGCGAGTGTGTGGCGCAGGGCGCCGGTTCGCACGTCCCAGAGTCGCACCGTGTCGTCGCCGCCGACCGTCAGAACCGTCTCGCCGTCGGGGGAGAAGAAGACCGAGTTGAGCCGGTGCAGGTGCCCACGCAGGACGGCGAAGGAGGGGGAGTGGTATACGTCCGCGAGGCGCATCCGCCCGCCGCCGACGGTGACGACGCGCGCGAGTGCGCCCGAGACCGACGTGGACTGGACAGAGCCGCGGTAGCCGGAGAGCTTGCGCAAGTTCCCGTCCGGGCTCTGGATGTAGACGACGCGGTCGGGAACGTCCGTCACGTAGTTCGGCGTGACACGTGTCTTGAGGATGACGACGGAGCCGTCGTCGCCGAAGCCTGCGAGCCGCTCGCCTTCCTGGCCGCCGGGCGTCTTGAGAGTGACGGCCCTGCCCGTCCGCGGGAAGTAGATGACCTTGCTCCGGACGCCGTAGTCGGGCTTGCGCGTGATGGCGTATATCGCCGGCTCATCCTCCGCCGTGAAAGCGAGCCCGCCGCCAACGCTCACGTCAAAGCCTTCGTCCGAGAGATAGACGAGCGGTAAAACCTCCTCGCGCCCCGTGGCTATTTCACAGAGGGCGAGTTGGGCCTTGCCTGACTGGGGCCACTCGTAGATGGCCGCGTGGCTGCCGTCGCCGTCGAGCGCAACCTGGTGGATTGTGGCCCTACGCCGGCCGCAGCCGGTCTCCAAGAGTTTGGGCTCGGGGCCTGTCAGATCCCAGACGCGCAGTTCGGTCGCCCACACGTCGGGCGCGACGGTGGAGGCGATGGCGAGTCGCCCGCCGTCGCGCGAGAATGACGCGTGGGCGACACTGTCCATCTTCGACGTGAGGTCGGTCTGCCTACCCGTCCTCACGTCCCACAGCACCCGCCTGTCCGAGACCGTAACGGTGTCGCGGAAAATGGCAAAGACCTTTTCGCCGTCCGGAGAGACTTGGGTCGAGGGGTACGAGAACGGCACCACGCTGGCGAGCGGGAGCGAGTAGTCGGCGGCGGTGGCCGCCGCCGCGAGGCCGGCGAGCACCTGCCCGGAGAGTCCGCCTCGACGCGAGAGGCTTTCCTCCGCCGCCCCGAGGGCCAGCGCGAGCGCGTCCGTCTCCATGCCGTATTCGCGCGAGATGAGGGCCGCGCGCGAGCCCGCCACCTGTCGCAAACTCTCCGCGGCACGTTCGGCGGATTGGCGTTCGAGTTCGTGCGCGCGGCGCGCTGCCTGCTCGGCCGCCTTCTGTTGTGTGACTGCTGTCTGTGTCGCCGCGGCGGCGGCGTCGGCCGCGGCGCGGGCCTTCTCGGCGTCGGCCCGGCTGAGGACCGCGTCGGCGGTGAGGCTTTGCAGGCGTTGCTCGGCTTCGACGACCTTCTGGTTCGCGGCGGCCACGTCTGAGTCGGCCTGCCGCCTGATTGAGGCGGCCTCGGCTCGCGCGGCGTCGATGACGAGGAGCGAGGCGGCGGCGGTGAGGAGGACGACGCTGACCCCCGCGAGCAGCGAGGCGCGCAGCCAATGGCTACGCCGCGTGTAGCGGAAGGAGTCGTTGATGAGGCTGACGACTTCGGGCGATGGGTCGCCGGCGCGCACGCGCGCGCCATCCTCGCGTATCTTCGCCACGCCGACCACGTCCCGCCAGCCCTCCTGCTCGACGAGCGCGCCATCCACGTCCACCGGAATGAAGGGCCTGCGCGTGCGGCGAAACAACTCGACCTCCTTGCGCACGGCAGAGGATGCAACGGCCCCACGCGTCCCGACGAGGACGAAGACCGTGCTCCTGAGGATTTTCTTCTTCAGCCTCCTCGGCAGATCCTCACTCGGGTCGGCGGCCAACTGGTCGAAGAAACAGATGTGCCTCTTCTCGGCAAGGCACGCTGCCAAACTCGGGACGTAGCGAATCGCATCGGCACGCGAGTAAGAAATGAAGACATCGTCGCCGAAGAAGAACCTATAGAGCTTCTCCCACGGGGCCTCGCGCGATTTCGGCGGGGGCGGCCCGAAGTTATAAGCGTCTCGGATGAGGAGTGGTTGTTTGTTCATGAGATGTACCTCACACGAAGGCAAAAACTATGTGTGTACTCAGCGCAAATATGTAAGTTAAATTCATGCTTTAGGCAAATAATTCTGCCAGCATGAGAATCGGGGCGAGCCCCCGAAGAGACCCGCCCCGATGGAGTCGGAGATACCGACACCATGTTATGACTCATCATCACGCCGCCCGCTTCTGCTTCTCCTTTCTCCGATGCGGGCAGACGCCTTCCTCGTGCGTCATGCGGTGACAGACGATACACAACGGCTCCAGGGCGAACAGGCCGAGATGCGGGGCCGGGGTCTCTAACACCCACGTCACACAACCCCCGCTGAAGGCCCGGAGCACCTTGCGGTGCAGATCACCGTTTAGGTTTACGTGATGCAGCTCTAACGCGCGCCCGAATTCCATCCCGAGCCCGCAGCACGCGCAGGCGCCCCCGAGCTTCAAGAGCGCCTTGCGGCGGGACTCACTGAAGCGGGCAGGCGTCGCGGTCTGGGATGGTCGGAGCGGGCGACGCGACGCGCGCCAGAGGGCGAACAGCGCGACACGCAACACCTCGACCGCCTTCACGGCCGCACCGCCTTTCTCCGGTAGGGTCGGACGGTGCGACCCGTGCGCTCGACGCTCTCGCGGTAGCGCTCGCGCCAGCGGTCGGACTGGCGTCTCTGGCACTCGCCGCAGAGCGCCACGGGTGCAGGGTTGGAGCCGCAGAAGATGCAGAGCCCCCGGGCGCGCAGGCCGTCGTGTCTGCGCTTGACCGCGAGTGCGTTGCGCGTGGGCTCGGGCTTCTCTCTCGCGGCGTGGGCTCGCTCCCACATCTGCGCGCCCGGTGTCATGGCCGCCCCCTTCTCTGCCGGGGATGCCGGCGGCCGTGTCGGGCGTTGCGGTTGAAGAGGGGCCGCACGGTGCGCCCCTCCCTTCTCTGTTCAGTGTTCACGACCCGTCACCTTTCTCCCACCTGTCGAGGGCGTCGCTGACGATGGTCGAGGCGCGGGACACGCCGAAGAGGCGTGCGATGGCTTCGTGCGTCGCAAACTTGAGCCCGGCGTGGAAGTCCTGCACGTATTGATGGGCGGCGAGGTACTGAATGTGGTACGGGACTTCCCGCGCGGGTGACATCCCGGCGCACAGCATCATCATTTCGACGCCCGTCTCGATATCAAACGTGATGAGCCGCGAAACTTTGCCCAGGTCGGGCGACTCGTACAGGCGCCGGATGCGTTCGGCCGTCAGGCTGCTGTCAATCGTGTCGGATTGCCGCCTGACGTATTTGAAGTCGTACCAGGCCGAATGAACGGGCGGTTGCTCGGGCGGATATGCTGCTTTCATCGCGCACCCCCTTCCGCCGGGTCGCGCAGGTCAAGGTCTCCCCCGTAGAAGTGCAGCCGATAGTGGCCGCCATCTCGTAGCCGGTCGGGCATTACGCGCCTGACATCTTCGGGCGTGATGCTGCCGGGCTTGCCGTGGAAGACGTAGCACTTACCGGTACACTCTTCCTCGGTACAGGTGGCACAGGCCGCCGCCTCGTCTATCGCCTGACACGCGCACCGGATGATGTCCCGCACGGCGGGCGGGGTCTCGGGCGCCTCCAGGAATGCCGCTAAGCGCTCGGCCGTTACCTCGCAGGGGTCAGACGAAGCCCTGACGCGCGGCGCGATGGTAAGAAGCGCGAGCAGCATCGTTAAGGTCTGCGCGAAGTCGCGTCGGCCGAGCTTGCCCCCGGCTTCGGTCGGTTGTAGTTTCTTGTCGGTCATGGTCGGATGTCTCCAAAGTCTCTGAACTGTGGCCAAAGGGCCGGGCGTGTGCAGCAACACACGCCCGGCCCGCTTCACTGTCTCACCTACTCTCCCGCGCCGCCTTTCTCTTCGGCCTTGTGGACGGCCAGCGCGACCGCGATCACGTCGGGGTGTTCGTTCACGTCGCCCGCCTCGGTCAGCCGGGCGAGTTCCCGGCGCATGGCGCTGTAAAGGTCGGCGGGAGTGTCGGGGTGCTTGAGCACGGCCGAGATGAGCCCGGCCAGGTCTTTCTTCGGCTCAAGGTTAAGGTCGTACATGCGGGGCAGACGCTCCCACAGTTCGGCGAGCGAGTCGCCCTGATTGTCGCCGTGGGGCTCCGTGAGCCATGCGGGCGGCTTCAGGCCGTTGTCACTACAGGCCACGTTGACGGCCGTGACAATCGCGTCGGTGATGAAGTCGGGCGTTCCGTGGGTGCTGACCGCGGCGTCCAGAAGTCGCGCCGCTTCCCTCCTCCGTGCGGCGTCGTCCGCGTCTACCGGGCCGCGGCGCCCCTTGCCCTGCGAGCCCCCTTGTGCTTTCTTCGTGGTGGTCATTGGTTCCTTCCCTTCAAAGGCTGTGACCCGTGGCCGAGGGGCGCGCTCTCGTCCGCCAAGAGTGGAGCGCGCCCCGCTTTACTGTCTCGCCTACTCTCCCGCCTGCCTGACGATCTTGCGGAAGGCCGCGCCGACGCGACGCCGCACCTGACGCTGAAATTTCGTCGCCTTGCGTTCCGCTTCGAGCTTCCGCACTTCGCGCACGAGGACGGGCAGCACAGCGGGGAAAATCTCGGGGTGGATGACGAAGATGTCGAGTTCGTGCGTGATGTCGGTGGTTAAGTCCAGTATCGAGCCCGACGCCGCCGAACCGCTCTCGGCGTCCGCGCGCGCCTCGTCCGCCTTGAATGCCGCCGCGAGGATGCGCCGGATTAACTCGGCGTCCGGGTCGGGTTGCTGCGCCTCCCCTTCGCCGTACTTCTGGCGGTGCAGTTCCGCGAGGTCTGCGCCTTCGTCCACGCGCCTGATGAGGTCGAGCAGTTCCGTGTACTCGTTCGGGGCCGGGTCGTCCTTGAACTCGGCCGCCGCCCTCGTGAAGACGTAGGTGAACAGTTCGTCGTTGGGTGACGCGACCATGAGGCCGTCGCTGGATGCTTCCAGCATCGGGTCAATACCGGCCGACATAAAGTAGGTGGCGCCGCTCGTCTCCTGCTCCTTATCGCGGGCAAACTGCGCGTTCCATATCTCGACGCAGCGCCCCGCGACCTTCAGCGCGTCGGCGTTGTGCAGGTAGAGTGTGAAGGCTTCGGTGTAGGCGGCCATTGCGCGCGGGTGTGCGGCTTCGGCGTCCGCGTCCACCTTCGCCCTGACGGCCTGTTCCTGCTCGGGCGTCAATCTCCGCGCGCCGCCTGCGGCCTTGCGGCCCTTGCCGCGCTTCTGTACTTTCGATGTGGTCATCTACTTATCCCTTCGTTGGTAGGTTGTGGCCGTGGGTCGTCGGCGCGTTCGCGCGTGCTGGCGACCCGTTTCCCTTCTGGCCTTGTTCATCGGTCGGAGGCGAAGCAAGACGCGGGGGCTTACTGCCCCCGGTCTTCGTTGTATCGCTGAAGGAGCTTCCAAGCCGCGCGGTGTTTGCAAGGCTGGTTCTGCGCGAACGCCTTGCATGCAACGCGGCGCTCGCCGTCTATGCGGTCGCACCGCTGGCCGCTGGCCTCGTAAATCTCGGACGAGTCGGGCGAGAGGATGAGGAGTGCGCCGTCGGCCGTGGGGTGCCAGTAAACCGAATCCCTCAGAAGTTGGAGAGCGCGAGTGATGGCCGATTGCCAGCGGCACGAGCCCTGCGCACGGTTGAAAGCCTCGTGTGCCGTCGTCTGTAATCTCTCGGGGTTGATGTTCAGCATGTGGTTTCCGCCTCCGGTTAAGTCATTGATCGTTTCGGCGTGGCGTGATTGTCCCGCCGCTATTGCCGCCGGATTCGGAGTCTTTAACCTTGAAGGCCAGCCGCCCCGTTTCTCCCCAGCGTCGTTTTTCAAATATCGTCGAACGAGAGAGATGTTAGCAGGGTTACTAGCTACTGTCAAAAGGTTTTTAGTGGGGGTGCTAAGAATGTACTTGCCTGTTTCTTAGCAGGCGTGCTATAAGCGGAAACTATGAGGGAAGAACTGACAGCCGCCGAGGCGGCCGAGCGGTTACAGGTGGGGCGCTCGACGGTGAATCTATGGTGTCGGCAAGGCCGATTGCCGGGGGCGCGGCGGGAGGATTCGCCTGTCGGGTCTTACTGGCTCATTCCGGTAGCCGCGCTCAAGACCTTCGTCAAACCAAAGCGCGGCCCCGTTCCGAAGGTTAAGCCCGAGAAGACCCCGCGTAGATCGTCGCGGAAGAGTCGGGAGGCGAAGCCGTGAGCGCCAAGCGGAAGGATGAGCCTGACATCGAGCCCCCGGCCGCTAGCCGCCTACGCCTCATCAAGACCACTGAGGCGAAGCGCCCCGAGCCGAGCCCCGAACTGAAGGCGATCCTCGACGACATGCGGAGGCGCTACCGGGTGGGCCGTGAACGGTCAGAGCGCGACCCCGGCGGCAAGGACGCGGCGTGAGGGGCGGCTGGAACGGCCTTATTTCATGCGCTTTGCCGCTTCCGTGCCTGTTTTTCGCGCCATGCCGGCTCCGGCAGGAGCAGATT
>JBEVJD010000176.1:0-8983 GCA_040510435.1 Pyrinomonadaceae bacterium
CAGTAGGCAGTTTTTAAAGTCTTCGCTCCGGAGGAGCGGGATGTTTATAGCTCAAGACGATTATTAATCCGCGAAGCTCCGGAGGAGCGGCATGTTGATGTCGCCCCTGACGGGGCTCGGGCTCATTTAGGACGCGGGAGCTATAAACATCACGCCCCTCCGGGGCTGGAACGCGGCGCGAACCTGATCTCTCAACTGCCTACTGCCCACTGCCTCAGTAGCGCGAGACGGACGGGTCTACTTCCGTCGACCAGCGGTCGATGCCGCCCGAGAGGTTGTAGACCTTCTCGAAGCCCTGGCGCGAGAGGTAGGCGCAGACCTGCGCGCTGCGGATGCCGTGGTGGCAGATGAAGACGGTGGGGCGCGCGGGGTCGAGCGTCGGCGCCCACTCGTTGAAGAGGCTCAAGGGGAGGAGCCGCGCGCCCTCGACCCTCGCCAGCTCGTACTCCTCGGGCTCGCGCACGTCCACCAGCAGCAAGTCCTCGCCGCCGCGCACGCGCTCCCCGAACTCCTTCGGCGTTAAAGTCCCGAAATTCATCCCCTCAAAACCCTCCTCCGGGAAATTAACAAAGGCGGAAGGCAAAGGCAAAAGAGGGTGTTGGGTGTTGGGGAAGAATCGGTTTTTAACCAACACCTAACACCCAACATCCTCTTTGCCTTTACTCGGTTCGCGTCGTAAAATCCTGCGTCCGCCGGCCCGCTCACGGCGACGCCTCCCTGTCGAGTGCCGTCCGGGTCACCTTAAACAGCCTGCACGCCCGACCCCCGACCGTCTCCGTCAGGCGCTTTCCGCCCCGAGAGGTTCAAGCGATGAAATCCCCCTTCGCACGTCTGCGCGCCGGAGCGTTCGGCGCGCTCGCCCTCCTGCTCGCACTCGCCTTCACGGCCGCCGCCGCGGACAAGGAGAAGGAGTTGTGGAAGCCTCTGCCGGCCTCCGACCTCCGCCCCTCGGCGCCCGTCGTGGAGAAGGACGCCGACGCCGAGGCGCTCTTCTGGGAGGTCGTCATCGACGACTCGCCGTTCTCAGAGGTGTCGCTCAGGCACTACGTCCGCATCAAGGTCTTCAACGAGCGCGGGCGCGACGCGCAGAGCAAGGTCGAGCTGCCCTACCTCGGCGGGAGCCAGATTAAGGAGATCGCCGCCCGCGTCAACAAGCCCGACGGCACCGTCGTCGAGCTGAAGAAGGAGGACGTGTTCGACCGCACGGTCGTCAAGATGAGCGGCCTCAAGGTCAAGGTCAAATCGTTCGCGCTGCCGGGCGTCGAGCCGGGCTCGGTCATCGAGTACCGCTGGCGCGAGGTGCGGCCGGGCAGCTACGACAACCTGCGCCTCGACTTCCAGCGCGACATCCCCGTCCGCTTTGTCACCTACTACCTCAAGTCCGAATGGAACACGCGCTACCGCGCCATCAACATGGGCGACGCGCGCTTCGAGAAGGACTCGGAGATGGAGGGCTTCTGGCGTCTGTCGAAGACGAACATGCCCGCCTTCCGCGAGGAGCCGCGCATGCCGCCCGAGGCCGCCGTCCGCTCCTGGGTCTTCGTCTATTACTCCGCCGACACGAAGAGCGACGCCGAGCAGTACTGGCACGACGCCGGCCGCGGCTACTACGTGAGATTCGAGGGCGCACTCAAGCCCAACGAAGAGGTCAAGGCCGCCGCCGCCCGCCTCGTCGCCGACGCGAAGACCGACGCCGAGAAGCTCCAGCGCCTCTACGACTTCTGCCGCATCAAGATCAGGAACGTCAACGACGACGCCTCGGGGCTCACGCGCGACGAGCGCGCCAAACTCAAGGACAACAAGTCGGTCGCCGACACGCTCAAGCGCGAGCAGGGCACGGGCAGCGACATCAACTTCCTCTTCGCCGCGCTCGCCCGCGCCGCCGGCTTCGAGGCGCGCGTGGCCTTCTCGGGCAGCAACGACGACTTCTTCTTCGACCGCAGCTACATGCATTGGAGCTTCCTCCGCTCGGCCTTAATCGCCGTCCGCCTCGGCGAGAGCTGGCAGCTCTTCAGCCCGGCCGGGAGGTACACGCCCTACGGGATGAAGCCGTGGCCCGTCGAGGCGCAGGACGTGCTCGTCACAGACCCGAAGCTGCCCGTCTGGGTGCGCAGCGTCGCCGCCGGCCCCGACAAGTCGGTCGAGCGGCGTTCGGGCAAGTTCAAACTCTCCGGGGACGGCACGCTCGAAGGCGACGTGAGGATCGAGTACACGGGCCACCTCGCCGTCGAGAAGAAGGAGTTTAACGACGAGGACTCGCCGGCCGAGCGCGAGAAGATGGTCGTCGAGATGTGGAAGACGCAGATGGGCGCCGAGGTCACAGACCTCCGCGTCGAGAACGTCACCGACCCCGTCCAGCCCTTCGTCTACGCCTTCCACGTGCGCGTGCCGGGTTACGCGCAGCGCACGGGCAAGCGCCTCTTCCTCCAACCGGCCTTCTTCCAGAAGGGACTGGCGCCGCGCTTCACCGTGGCGACGCGCCGCCACGAGGTCTACTTCCGCCACCCGTGGTCTGAGGAGGACAGGGTCGAGATCACTCTGCCCGAGGGCTTCACGTTCGACAACGCCGAGACGCCGGCCGGCTTCAGCGCGGGCGACCTCAGCAAGTACGAGCCCGCGGCCGGCGTCTCCAGGGACGGCCGCACGCTCGTCTACACGCGCAGGTTCTACTTCGGCCAGGGCGGCGACCAGATGCTCCGCTTCCCCGCCGGCTCCTACGCGAACCTCAAAGGCTACTTCGACCAGGTGAGCAAGCACGACGGCCACACCCTCGCCCTCAAGCAGGGGGAAAAGCCGTGAACCGTGAACCGTAAACCGTAACAAGTTAAAAACTGTCTTCTACTTGTCACGGTTCACGGTTCACGGCTTTTCCCGCTTGCTCAGTCCAATTTCTCGTCGTAAAATCCAGCGTCCGTTCGCCCTTGTCACGGCGACGCCTCCCTTGTTGTCGAGTGACATCAATTTCATCCGTTGCGGCCTGTACGTCCGACCCCGACCGTTTCCGTCAGGCCTTTCCGCCCCGAAAGGTTCAAGAGAATGAAGTCCCATTTCCCCCGTTTGCGCCCCGGAGCGTCCGGCGCGCTCGTCTGTCTGCTCACCCTCATCTTCTGTGCGCCCCCGCGCGCCTTCGGCCGCGGCGACAAGGACTGGAAGCCCGTTGACCCGTCGGAGATCGCGCTCTCCGCGCCCACGGTCGAGAAGGACGCCGACGCCGAGGCGCTCTTCTGGGAGGTGCGGGTGGCCGACGAGGCCGAAGGCTACGCGCCCCGCACCGTGCTCCGGCACTACGTCCGCATCAAAATCTACAACGAGCGCGGGCGCGAGTCGCAGAGCAAGGTCGACATCCTCGCCCCCAAGTTCGGCGGGCGCGAGATCAAGATCAGCGACATCGCCGGCCGCACCATCAAGCCCGACGGCACTATCGTCGAGCTGAAGAAGGAGGACATCTTCGAGCGCACGGTCGTCAAGTCCGGCGGGCTCAAGGTCAAGGCCAAGTCCTTCGCCATGCCGGGCGTCGAGCCGGGCTCGATCATCGAGTACCGCTGGCGCGAGGTGCGCGGCGACTCGCTCAGCCAGTACGACCGCCTTGAGTTCTCGCGCGACATCCCCGTCGTGCAGGTCAAGTACTACATCAAGCCGATCTCGTTCCCCGGCTGGACGTACGGCATGCGCGCGCAGACCTTCAACGGCGAGAACACGCCCTTCCAGAAGGAGAAGGACGGCTTCTACTCGACGACGATGTCGCGCATCCCCGCCTTCCGCGAGGAGCCGCACATGCCGCCCGCCTACGCCGTGCGCCCGTGGATGCTCGTCTTCTACACGGAGGATCACAAGCTCGACGCCGCGCGCTTCTGGAAGGAGTACGGCAAGCGCGTCTACGAGTCGGCCAAGTCGGAGATGAAGGTCAACGACGACGTGAAGCGCAAGGCGACTGAACTGGCCGGCGACGCCCAGACGCCCGAACAGAAGATCGCGCGCTTCTTCGACTTCTGCCGCATGCAGATCAAGAACCTCTACGACGACTCCAACGGTATGACGGCCGCCGAGCGCGAGAAGGCGAAGGAGAACAAGTCGCCCGCCGACACCCTCAAGCGCGGCGTCGGCACGGGTCGCGACATCAACATGCTCTTCGCCGCCCTCGCCTCGGCCGCCGGCTTCGAGGCGCGGCTCGCCAACCTCGGCGACCGCGGCGACACCTTCTTCGACCCGTCGTTCCCCGACGACTACTTCATCCGCACCTACGACATCGCGGTTAAGGTGGACGGCCAGTGGCGCTTCTACGACCCGGCGAGCGTCTACGTCCCCTTCGGGATGCTGCGCTGGCAGGAGGAGGGGCAGCAGGCGCTGCTCTCCGACCCCAAGGAGCCGACCTTCATCATGACCCCGCTCTCGGGCCCCGAGATGTCTCTGGAGAAGCGCACCGCCACCTTCAAGCTCTCCGAGGACGGCACGCTCGAAGGCGACGTGAGAATCGAGTACACGGGACATCTCGCCGCCGACCTCAAGGAGTACAACGACGACGACTCGCCCGCCGAGCGCGAGGAGACGCTCAGGAACAGGTTCAAGGAGCGACTCGGCGGGGCGGAGCTGACCGAGGTCAAGGTCGAGAACGCGAGTGACCCGGCCAAGCCCTTCGTCTACAGCTTCCACGTCCGCGTGCCGGGTTACGCGCAGCGCACGGGCAAACGGCTCTTCCTCCAGCCGGCCTTCTTCCAGAAGGGGCTGGGGCCGATCTTCCCCACCACGGGGCGCCGGCACTCGGTCTACTTCCACTACCCTTGGTCTGAGGAGGACAGGGTCGAGATTACTCTGCCCGAGGGCTTCGCGCTCGACAACGCCGAGGCGCCCGCGCCCGTGAGCGCCGACACCCTGAGCAAGTACGAGCCGTCGGCCGGCGTGACCCAGGACGGGCGCACGCTCGTCTACAAGCGCAAGTTCTACTTCGGCCGCGGCGGCGGCTCGCCGTCGCTCTACCCGCCCACCACCTACCCCGCGCTCAAGCAGTACTTCGACGTGGTTCACAAGCAGGAAGGCCACACCATCGCCCTCAAGCAGGGCGCCGCCGTAAGTGCTAAGTAACGAGTGATCAGTGACGAGTGATAAGAGAAGACGGCGGGCCGGATTCTTCTTATCACTCGTCACCCTTTTCTTGCCTCTCGGACAAAGGAATTAAGAACATGCTCCGACGTATCAACCTCTTCGCCCTCTCGCTCTGCGCCGCGGCGCTGCTGGCGGCCGTCGCCCCCGCGCCGCGGCCGGCCGCCGCCGCGGGTGACGACGTGCCCGCCTGGCTCAAGAGCGCGGCCGCGGCCTCGGCGCCCACCTACGACAAAAAGGTCAAGGCCGTCGTCCTCCACCACGAGCGCAACGTCACGGTCGGCGACGACGGCCGCATCGTGACCACGACGAACTACGCCGTCCGCGTCCTCACGCGCGAGGGGCGCGACGAGGCGCGCGCCCACGCCCTCTACCTGACCGGCTCCGGCAAGGTGCGCGACCTCAAGGCGTGGCTCCTGCGCCCGAACGGCGAGGCGAAGAAGTACGGCAAGGACGAGACGGCCGACATGGCGCTCTCCGCCAACGACGTGTACGACGAGGCGCGCCTGCGCGTCATCTCCGCGCGCGACGACGTGGAGCTGCCCGGCACCGTCTTCGGCTACCAGTCGGTGACCGAGGAGCGCACCGTCTTCTCGCAGGACGACTGGGACTTTCAGGACGACCTGCCGGCGCTCGTCTCGCGCTTCTCGGTGACGCTGCCGGCGGGCTGGCGCGCCACGGGCGTCGTCTTCAACCACGCGAAGTTGGAGCCGGCGGTCGCGGGCACGACCTACACGTGGGAGCTGCGCGACCTGCCGCCCATCGAGCACGAGGTGCACGGCCCCAGCATGTCGAGTCTCGCGCCGCGCCTCGCCGTCAGCTACCACCCGGCCGACGCCTCGCGCGCCGCGATGAACCCGGGCTTCGACAACTGGCAGGAGGTCTCGCGCTGGCTCGCGACCCTGCACGACCCGCAGGCCGAGCCCGACGACGCGCTGGCGCTCAAGGCGCGCGAGCTGACGGCGAACTGCAAGACCGAGCTGGAGAAGATTGCCGCGGTCGGCCGCTACGCGCAGGCCGTCCACTACATCTCGATCCAGATGGGGCTCAACCGCGGCGGCGGCATGCGCCCGCACGCGGCGCATCAGGTCTTCGCCAAGAACTACGGCGATTGCAAGGACAAGGCCAACCTGATGCGCGCCATGCTGCGGGTGCTGAAGATCACGGCCTACCCCGTCGCCATCTACTCGGGCGACCGCACCTACGTGCGCGAGGAGTGGCCCTCGCCGCACCAGTTCAACCACTGCATCATCGCCGTCAAGGTCTCGGAAGAGACGCAGGCGCCCTCCGTCGTCACGCACCCGTCCCTGGGCCGTCTGCTCATCTTCGACCCGACCGACCCCAACACGCCGGTCGGCGACCTGCCCGACCACGAGCAGGGGAGTTGGGCGCTCGTCGTCGCGGGCGGCGACGGCCAACTGCTGCGCATGCCCGCCATGCCGCCCGAGGCCAACACGGTCGAGCGCACGGCCGACGTGACGCTCGCCTCCGACGGCTCGATCACGGCGGTCGTCCGCGAGCGCACCGTCGGGCAGTCGGCTGCCTTCGAGCGCGGCGTCTTCAAAGAGCTGTCGCGCGGCGACTACCAGAAGGTCATCGAGCGCTGGGCGGGCGCGGGCGCGACCGGCGCGAAGTTCACCAAGATCGAGCCGGCCGACCACCACGCCGAGGGTCGCTTCGCCCTCGATGTCGAGTTCACGGCCGCCAGCTACGGGCAGTCGATGCAGGATCGCCTGCTCGTCTTTCAGCCGGCGGTCATCGGCCGCACGGGCACGGCCTGGCTCGCGCCGACGACGCGCAAGCACCCGGTCGTGCTCGAAAGCAAGTCCTTCAACGAGACCGCGCGCTTCAAACTGCCCGCGGGCTTCGACGTGGACGAACTGCCCGACCCCGTCAAGATCGACTCCCAGTTCGGCTCCTACTCCGCGAGCTACGAGATAAAGGACGGCCACCTCCTCTACACGCGCAAGCTCGTCCAGCGCGCCGCCACCATCCCCGCCGACAAGTACGCCGAGGTGCGCTCCTTCTACGGCCGCGTCCGCGCCAGCGAAGAGTCGCCGGTCGTCCTCGCGCGGAAATAGTGGGCAGATGGCAGTTGAAAAGAGTAGTCAGTAGACAGTAGTCAGTAGCCAGTAGAGAAGCAGACGGCGCGGGGCTCATCTTCGACCAATGAGTCCCGCGCCGTCTTTAATCTTTCAACTACTGACTACTGACTACTGGTTTTTGCTGCCTCCTGCCTACTAATCTTAAAATCCGCGACGAGCGGGAGGTGGTCGGAGGCGACGAGCGCGAGGCGGCTGCGGTGGAGCGTGAGCCGTTCGAGTTCGAGCGCGTGGTCGTAGTAGACGTGGTCGAGGTGCAGGAAGGGGAGCGCGCCGGGGTATGTGCGGCGCGTGCGCAGGTGCTGGCGCAGGTCTGCGCTGCGCAACTCCTGCGAGAGCAGGCGCGACGCCAGCCCGTGCGTCCACTCGTTGAAGTCGCCGAGCACGACGCGCAGCCCCGTCAACTTCGGGTCGCGCAGGACTGACTCGCTGCACAGCTTGCGACCCTGGTGGCGGCGCTCGACGAAGGCCGTGCCGAGGTGGATGTTGAAGAGGTGCACGACCTCCGCGCCCGGCCCGTCGAGCTGCACGTCCACGCGCAGCGCGCCGCGCGGCTCCTGCCAGCGCCAGGTGATGTCGTAGTTGTGGCAGTGCGCGACGGGCAGGCGCGTGAGGACGACGTTGCCGTAGGCGCCGCCGCGGTGCTTGCGGTTCTCGCCGAGGTGGAACTGGAAGCCCAGCTCCTCCGCGATGTAGCGCGCCTGGTGCGCCTCGCGCGACGAGTCGGACTCGACGCTCACGACCTCTTGCAGGGCGATGATATCCGCGTCCACCTCGCGCAGCACCGCCGCGATGCGACCCGGCCGCTCGCGCCGGTCGAGCCCCACGCACTTGTGCACGTTGTAAGTGACGACCTTTAGCCGCCCGTCCTTCAGCATCACCCCGACAGCCCCCGCCTTATTCTCAACCTTCACACGCCGAGCAGCCCGCCGACCTTCATCTCGAAGCCCGACAGCACCGCGCCCCTGATCGTCTCCGCCTCGCCCAACTCCGTCAACACGTAATGCTTCTTGCGGAGCACGAGCTGCGCGACGCTCCGCTCCTTCACGTCAACTATCCAGTACTCGCGCACGCCGTTCTGTTCGTAGAGCGCGCGCTTTCTGATCGCGTCGTGCTTCATCAAACTCGGCGAGAGAATTTCTACCAGGAACGGCGGAACCTCCTCGACCCGGCTGGCCGTGCCGGCCCGCTCGACCTGTCTTGCGTTGAGGAGAAAAATGTCCGGCTGGACAACGTCGCCGGACGGCAGCACCACGTCGAGCGGCGAGACGAATACCTCCCCGAGTCCGTTCTGAAGGACGAATTCTTGGAGCGCGGAGGCCATTTTGAGAACAGCCCTTTGATGCGGAACAGTTGGTGTGGGTGCCATGATGATCTCCCCGTCGATGTACTCGGTGGGAAGAACGGACTCGGGGAGCGACCAGAACTCTTCGACGGACGCCCGGCGTCGGATGAGGCGTTCTTCGGTCGCCTGCTCCAATACTTCAGTGTCCATGTCGTCTGACTCCCCGGGGTTGTGGCGGCCCCCGCTCAAGGTGAAGTCTCGCGCGTCAAATTTTATCACGGCGTGCGCCGCGTCGTGTCCGCGGCCTCGCCGGCGAACTTCTCGCGGACGCGGACGCAGCGTTCCAGCCCGTCGGCGGCCTCCAGGACTTTGAGCCGCAGGTCGCGGTCGAGCGCGGGCCGGCGCGCGAGGAAGTCGCGCACGAGGCCGGCCGCGCGCGCGTCGCACTGCCCGCCGATGAAGGCCGCGAGCCAGCCGTTGACGAAGAAGATTTTGCGCG
>JBEVJD010000177.1:0-3159 GCA_040510435.1 Pyrinomonadaceae bacterium
CGATGCCGCCCGAGCCGACGTAGAGCGAGCCGCCGCTCAGCGTGATCGTCGCCGAGCCCGCCGTGGACGACGAGTTGAAGCCGAGCGTGAACTTCTCGACCGTGCTCACGCCGCCCGAGAAGGTGGCGAACGCTACGTTGTTGGCGTTCGCGCTGCTCGCCCTCGTCATCACGATGCCGTTGGCCGTCTCGGTCGAGTTGAAGACGCCGCCCGTCACGCGCATCGCGCCGCCGCGCCCGGCCGTGAGCTGGTTGCCGAGCGTGATCATGCCGCCGACGTTGAGCGTGCCGCCCTCGACCGACATCGCGCCGCTCGAATTGCTCGTGCCGAGCGCGATGGGGCCGCTGACGTTGGCGGTACCGCAGTCGTTGATGGCGCCGCAGGCGACGATGAAGCCGAGCGCGTACGCGGGCGTCGTCCCGTAGCTGCCGCGCTGGAACGTGACGCTCCCGGCGTTGAGCGTGCCGCCGTTGACGCGGATGATCGCGCCGTCGTTGCTGTTGGTGCGCAGCCCGCCGACGCTGGCCGTGCCCGAGTCGATGATAAAGTTCGCGGACGTGATGGGGCTGCCGCTGGCGTTGACGGTGACGAGGTCGCTCGCGTTGAGCGTGCCCCCCGCGAGGTTGAGCCGCGTGGTGGTGGCGAGGTCCATCGTCGTCGTCGTGAGCGTGCCGCCCGGGACGAGGTTGAGCGTGCCGCCGTTGACGTTGGTCGCCCCGCCGTAAACGTTCGGGGCGGTGAGGACGAGCGTGCCCGCGCCGGCCTTCACCAGACCGCTGGCGCTGCCGACGGGCGCGGCGATGGTCGCCGTGGCGTTAGTGCCGAGGGCGTTGACCGTGATGGCCGGCAGGCCGTTGGTCACGGCAAGTGTAAGCGCGTTGTCGGGGTTGTCGCCGGGGGAGATGATCCAGCTCGCGGCGCTCGCCGGGTTCGCGTCGCCGAACGTGATACCGGAGAGCGTGCGGGGCGAGTCGAGGAGGACGGTGTTGTTCGCCGTCAGGTCGAAGCTGCCGAACGTCGGCACGCTGCCCAGCCCGTCGGCCACCAGGCCGCCTTCCCAGTTTGCTCCGTCACTCCACAGGCCGCCGGTGACGGGGTTGATCCACGAGAGAATGACGCGATAGTAAGTCTGCCCTGAAGTGAAGCCGCCGGAGATGGGGACGCCGCTCGTGCTTGCGATGCCGGTGCCGCTCGACTTGAGGTCGAGCCGGAGCGTGCCCGTGCCGGCGAGCGAGCCGACGGTGATGTGGTATGCGTAGACGCTCACGGCCGTCACGCCCGTCACCATGCCGGTAACGCCGCCGGTGGTCGTGAGGGCGAAGTCTGAGGCGTCCACGCCGGTCACGGCCGTGTTGAAGGTGACGCGGAAGGTCACGCTCTCCGCGCCAGTGCGCTCGGCGAACGGGTCGTAGCGTTTGATCGAGTTGACGGCCGGCGGGATGGCGGGCAGTTCCGCGAGCGAGGTCACGATGTTCGGCTGCGGCGGCGCCGACATGCCCTCGCCGAGGTAGAAGCTCGGGTGCGGCGGCTGGTTGTAGCCGACGTTCTGCCAGGCGATGGCCTCGCGGTACTGGCGGTCGTGCATCAGCGTGTAGATGCGGTTAGAAGTGGGGATGGTCGTCGTGTAGATGCGCAGCGCCGTGCTGTCGTCGGTGCGCCAGATAATCTCCTCGCGCCAGTCGCCGAGGATGTCCGCCGAAAGGAGCGGGGTGGCCTTCGTGCCGTTGACCGCGAGGTTGGCGGGCGCGAGGATCGCGTTCGCCTTGTCGGTGTTCCAGTCCCACTTCGAGACGGTCGTGCCGTCGAGAATTTCGCGCAGCAGGTCGCCGTCCCACCAGACCATGAAATTCTGCTGATTGGGGCGGCCCGGCGTAATCTGCACGCCGTTGGTCGCCATCAGGCCACCGCGCGAGCCCCACATCTCGTAGCCGAGGTAGCGCGGGTCGATGTCGCCTGCCACGCCGCGGCCCACGTCCGTGCCCTGACCCGACACGCCGAAGATGAGCTGGCCGGTCTTCGCGTCGCGGAATTCGAGGCCGTTCGGGCCGTAGTCCGCCGGGCTTTCATGCACCATCCAGACCTCCTGACCCGGACGGCTGGGGTCCATGTCTGACATGTGCAGCGCGTCGCCGTGGCCGAGTTGCGTCGAGTAGAGCCCCGTGCCGTCGTCGTCAATCGCCGCCCCGCCGTAGGTGATCTCGTCGCGGCCGTCGCCGTCCACGTCGCCGATGGTCAGGGAGTGCGCGCCCTGGTGACGCCAGGCGGAGTAGGGGTTCGACGTGCCTTCATGGCCGGTGTCGAAGTTCCAGCGGTTGGTGAGTTGGCCGTCGCGCCAGTCATAGGCGGCGACGTAGGCGCGCGTGTAGTAGCCGCGCGCCATGACGAGGCTCGGGCGCCTGCCGTCGAGGTAAGCTATCCCTGCGAGGAAGCGGTCAACGCGGTTGCCGTACGTGTCGCCCCAGTCGGCGACGTTGCCGCGCGGCGGGTTGTAGTTGACCGTCGCCGTCGCTGCGCCCGTCAGACCGTTGAAGACGGTGAGAAATTCGGGGCCGGTGAGGATGTAGCCGTCTGAATTTCTGAAATCTGCGTTCGCATTGCCGATGACCGTGCCCGCGCCGTCAACGGTACCGTCGGCGGTCTTACAAGCGACCTCGGCTTTGCCATCACCGTCGAGGTCATAGACCATGAACTGCGTGTAGTGTGAGCCGGCGCGGATGTTCCGGCCGAGGTCGATGCGCCAGAGCCGCGTGCCGTCGAGCTTGTATGCATCGAGGTAGACGTTGCCCGTGTAGCCACTCTCCGAGTTGTCCTTCCAGTTGGTCGGGTCCCACCTCAGAAGAATCTCGTACTCGCCGTCGCCGTCCACGTCGCCGACCGAGGCGTCGTGCGTGCGGTAGGTGTAGGCGACTCCGTCGGGGGTGGTGCCGCCCGCGGGCATCTGAAGTGTGACGTTGAGGTATTGCTGCACGCCCGCGTTCGCGGGGAGCGTGAAGGGCGCGGAAGGCGCGCCCTCGACGCCGCCGACGACCGGACGCACGAAGTAGGCGTTCGCCTGTGTGGGGTCGGCGCCCGTATCGACGAAGTTGGTGCTGTCGGTAATCGACGCGGCGTTGAGCTGGACTGCGGGGCCGCCGCCCGTCGAGCGGTAGAGGTTGAAGG
>JBEVJD010000178.1:0-45609 GCA_040510435.1 Pyrinomonadaceae bacterium
ACTGACTACTGTCTACTGTCTACTCCGTTTAGCCTTACTGTTGCGGCGCGACATAGCGCACGGCACTGATGTCGGCGAGGGCCGTGAGCTTTTCGACGGGCAGGCGGCCGACGACCAGCCCCGTCGATTGCGCGTCGAGGATCAGCTCGAAGCCTAGTTCCCTGAGCTGCGCCAGCACGACGGGCGACTTCTCTTTGAGCCAGATGCGCAGCTCGGCCTTGCCGTCGCGTATGAACTTCGCCTCCTCCGCGCCCGCCGTCGCGTCCCCCCCGCGCAGTCTCTCGACGACAGAAGCCACGGACGGGTGCAGCCGGGACAGGAACTCTCGCCGCTTCCGCTCCTCCGGGTCGTGCCGCGCGGGCGACGTGACTTCCGTGACCGCGCCCGTGGTGAAATTGTAAGTGAGGAGGCCCGTGACCTTCGTCGGCTGCCCCGAGAGCAGCGTCGGCGAGAACCGAGCCCGGCCCGCGGCCTCCACCGCCGCCTGCCGCAAGAGCGGATGACCACTTACAGCCTGCGCCGAGATGACGCGCCCGGCCTCGTCTAATGTGACTTGCAACACCACCGTCCCCTGCGCTCTGGCGGCCTTCGCGACGGGCGAGTAGGCGGGCTGCGGCTTCGAGATGGCCTTGCCATTCAGTATGCCGCCCGACACGCCCGTCTGCGGCCTGGGCGCGGGAGACGGTTTCGGCGTGGGCGATGGCGGCGACTCATCCACCACGACGTTCGGCGCGACGATAGCCATCTCACGCCTCATGACTCGCCCGCCGCCGCCGCCTGAGCCGCCCACAACTCCGACCGGCCCCACGGTCATGGGATTGGCGTTGGCGTTGCCCACAATCACGCTGACCGACTTGTTGACCGGAACCTCCTGAGGATTCACTCCCGCGGGCGTCTCGACGGGAACGTCGATGCGGCGCGGCTTGCCGCCGTCGGTGACGGTCGTCTCTTCGACGGCGACGAACGAAGTGAACTGCGTCAACAGCCTGTATTCGAGGCCGAGCCCCGCGATCTCCTCGCGCAGGTCTTCGCGCGTCTCGCCCGACTGCGCCCCTTCGTAGTCCTCGCCGAGAAGGTCTTCCACGCGCCGCCTCGCCCAGAGCGTGGCGAGCACGTCGTTGCCCGCCGGTGACTCCGGCAGCTCGACGGCGATTTCGCGCTCGAAGGCTTGCCCCGACATCGTCCCGCGCAGACGCACCACGCCGCGCCCGCCGGCCGCGTAGCGCCCGCTCACGATCAAGGGGCCGGAGCCGAAGAGGTCTGGGATGCGCCGCGGATACACGTCCGTGACTTGCAGGCCGCCCCAGTCGAGTTGGATGTCCGTGAGCAGAGGGTTGCGGACGCGCTCGTGGAAGCGGCGCGCAGCCGCTGAGCCGTCGTCTTCGAGCGAGACATACTCGACCGCGCCGCGGCCGTGCTCGGCCATCTTGTCGAGCAGGAAACGGTTGACGGAACTCCCGATGCCGAACGAGAAGACGCGCGCGTTCGGGTGCTTCTGCACCTCCGAGATGATCTCGAAGTCGTTGCCGACGTAGCCGTCGGTCATGAAGCAGACGATGCGGACGTGCCCCTGCGCGTCTGAGGGTTCGAGCGCGGCACTGATGGCCTTCATCATCTCCGTGCCGCCGCCGCCCTCGCGCGTCTTGAGAAACAGTTGCGCCTTCGCAAGATTCTCCCTCGTCGCGGGCACGGGCTCGTCGAAGAGGACGTGCGTGTCGCCCGCGAACGTGATGAGGTTGAAGGTGTCCTGCGGGTTGAGGCTGTCGAGCGCGAGCCCCATCGTCTCCTTCGCCTTCTCGATTGGAAATCCTTCCATCGAGCCCGACGTGTCGAGGACGAAGACCAGTTCCTTCGGCGTCACGTCCTCGGCCGTCACGCGGCGCGGCGGCTGTAGGATGAGCGTGAAGTAGCCTCCGCGCCCGTCGCGGTGCGTCAGCACGGCGTCGCGTATCTTCTCACCGGCCACGTCGTAGCGCAGGACGAAATCCTTGTTCGGGATGGCGTCGAGACTCCGCAGCCTCACGCGCGCGCTCTTGGGCGACGGCCGCTCAACGTCTATCTCGTGCGAGGACGACTTCAACGCCTCGACGGGGACGCCCGCGTCGAGCGAGACCTCGACCGACACGTCGTGCCCCGCGCGCGTGCCGTACTGCGCGGCGGCCGGGGTGATGCGCGAGGCGTCGGGGACGCGGTCGGTGCCGTGCCGGCGGCCGCTCCCGCGCGGCGGCCTGCGCCCCGTGGGCGTGCCGGGGATGTAGCGCGGGCCGACGACCATCGGGAAGACGAACTCGTACGTGCCCGC
This sequence comes from Pyrinomonadaceae bacterium, assembly GCA_040510435.1. GTDB lineage: Bacteria > Acidobacteriota > Blastocatellia > Pyrinomonadales > Pyrinomonadaceae > QHXN01. The sequence continues at coordinate 2,303 of JBEVJD010000178.1, forward strand.
CTCATACTTCAGCGTCTCGACGTAGCTGATGGTGACCGTCACGCGCTCGCCGGGCATGATGTTGGCGACCGACTGCGTGAAGACGTTGGGCCGCTCCTGGTCGAGCAGGCTCGCCACCTGCCCGGCGTTGCGCGCGGCGCGGTAGACCTCGCCCGCCTCCTCGCGCCGCATGATCTTCCCTTTCACCGTGCGCCCGCCCACGCGCATCGTCATGTCGTCCACGGCCGCGGCCTGCGGCAGAGGGAAGGTGTAGACGGCCTCTATCTTCTCGCCGAAAGGGTTCTCGAACTCCTGCGTCACGGTGACGCGCGCGAGGAAGCCCGCGACGCTCGCGCGCACGTCCGTGTGTTTGAGCGGGCACAAACCCCGCGCGCGGCCGCGCGCGCCGAAGGCTTCGAGCGAGCCCGGCGCCACGCCTTGCGGCGCGTTCTGCGCGGCGGCGCTCGGCGCGAGCGCGACGGCGCAAAGAAGAAACAGAAATGGAGCGAGTGCCGCCCACGACGCTGCACGCCGCGGCGTTATTCTTTGAAGCATAGCCTTCTCCTGACAGACGTGTGCCGTCGCGTCGGGCTCGAAGAACCCGGCGCCGAAGTCGTCGCGCGCGCGTGTTCACATAGACACCGCGCGCGCCGAGTGGTTCCTGCCTGTCAGTCGGAAGTGTTGCGGGTCAGTCGGGGTGGACGATCTCGTAGACGATGCGGAGGCGCAGCTCGCGGCCGGCGATTTCGTGGCGCACGTCGGAGGCGCGCAGGCGCAGCTCGTCGGTGCGGGTGACGGGGACGCGCGCGCCGAGCTGTTCGGCGCGGAGGATGACGACGGGGTTGACGCGCTCGTCAATCGCGTCCTGCACGAGCCCGGTCAGGCCGCCGCCGAGCAGAGAGGTCGGGACGTTCTTCAGTTTCAGGTCGCGCACGGTGACGCGCGCGCCGAGCGTCTGCCGCGCGCGGTCAAACTCCAACTGGAAGGACGTGTCGGCCCAGCCCTCGAAACGCAGGCAGCCGACGAGCGGCGCCTCATAGGAGCCGCGAAAGGCGACGGGCGCGGTGATGCGGCCGTCGGCGAAACGCACGGCCGTCCGCGTCCCCTGGGCCTCGGGCAGAAGCTGCACGCGGCTCTCGCACTTCTTCCCCTCGCCGCCCTTCGACAGGGGGAAGCTCGGCGGCTCCGGCCGCGACGCCACCGCCACGAGCAGGGAGTTCAGAAACTCCTCACTCAACACGACGACGACCTCGCCGGCCGGGGTCACGCGCTCGGCGCGCGCCGCCGCCGAAAAGGTCGAGAGGGTCAGAGCCAAAGTTAAGAACAAGCGAAGAGTCATCATTGTTTTCACCCGCCGGCAGAAGGCCCCGAGGATACGACGAACCCGTTCGGGACAACAACCGGCCGCCGCCGTTCAGCCCGCGTTTACTCCTGCTTCATGCGGCGAGATAGACATCGCGGCGGCGTTGTTCTATATTTCGGCTCTCGTTCCAACACAGTCAGACCAGCCGGGCAGGGAGAAATCCGTTCATGGGACGTTTCAGCCTGATACCGAAGGAAGAGCAATACTTCGTCCTCTTCCGCCAGATGACCTCGCACATCTACGACGCGGCCAGCAAGCTCGCCGAGATGCTGGCCGGCAACGCGAGCGACTTCAAGACGCACCTCGACAGCATCAAGACCATCGAGCACACCTGCGACGAGCTGACCCACTCGATCTCCAAGAAGCTCAACACCTCCTTCATCACCCCCTTCGACCGCGAGGACATCTACATGCTCTCGGGCGCGCTCGACGACATCGTAGACCTCATCGACGACGCGGCCCGCGCCGTCGTCATGTACAACGTGCGCGAGACGACCGACTACGCGCGCCAGTTCGGCGACGTGATTCAGCGCATGGCCGTCCAGCTCCACGAGGTCGTCTCGACGCTTGAGCGCCCGGCCGGCATCGCCCCGCGCCTCGTCGAGATACACCGCCTGGAGAACGAGGGCGACGACCTCTACCACGAGGCCATCGGCGACCTCTTCCAGGGGGAGCCCGACGCCATCCGCATCATCCGCTGGAAGGACATCTACGACAAGCTCGAAGCCTCTGTTGACCGCTGCGAGCAGGCCGCCAACATCATCGAGACCATCATCATCAAGCACGCATGAAAGGCAGTGATGAGTGATGAGTGATAAGTGATAAGAGAAGAGAAGGCCCGCGCCCTCTTCTCATCACCCATTACTCATCACTCATCACTCCCAGACCTATGACTGCCACCATCACCTTCGTCGTCGTCATCATCGTCATCGCGCTGATCTTCGACTACATCAACGGGTTCCACGACGCGGCCAACTCGATTGCGACCGTGGTCTCGACGCGCGTGCTCTCGCCGGGCGCGGCGGTCGTGTGGGCGGCCTTCTTCAACTTCATCGCGTTCCTCGTCCTCGGCGAGGCCGTGGCGAAGACCATCGGGAAGGACATGGTGGACATCAAGGCGATCCCGCAGGGCTGGCAGTTGTGGGTGCTCCTCTGCGGGCTGATCGGCGCCATCGTCTGGAACCTGATAACGTGGTACTACGGCATCCCGTCCAGCTCCTCGCACGCGCTCGTGGGCGGTTACGCGGGCGCGGCCGTCGCGGCGTCGGGCTTCGGCGTCATCCTGCCCGCGGGGTGGACGAAGACGCTCATCTTCATCGTACTCTCGCCGATCATCGGGGCGTTCCTCGGCCTCGTCATCATGGTGTCGGTGATGTGGATTTTCCGGCGCTGGTCGCCGCACCGCGTAGACAGGTTCTTCCGCAAGGGGCAGCTCGTCTCGGCCGCGCTCTTCAGCCTCGGCCACGGCGGCAACGACGCGCAGAAGACGATGGGCATCATCGCGGGCGTGCTCGTCGCCTCGAACTTCGACGCGAACGCGTCTAACGACATCCCGATGTGGGTCGTGCTCATCTGCCACGCGGCCATCGGGCTGGGGACGCTGTCGGGCGGGTGGAGAATCGTGAAGACGATGGGCTCGCGCATCACGAAGCTCAAGCCGGTGGGCGGGTTCAGCGCGGAGTCGGCCGCCGCCGCCGCCATCATCGGCGTCACGTGGGGCGGCATCCCCGTCTCGACGACGCACACCATCACGGGCGCCATCGTCGGCGTCGGCGCGACGCGGCGGCTCTCGGCCGTCAAGTGGGGCGTGGCCGGGCGCATCGTCTGGGCGTGGATTCTGACAATCCCGCTGGCGGCGCTCATCTCCGCCGTCTCGTTCTGGGTCTACCGCGCCGTCGCCAGTTTCTTCTAAACGAAAACTTCTTCAAGAGACGGCCGCGAGCCACTGCCACAGTTCGTCGAGCAGGAAGAGCAGCGCATAGCTGCCGTGCCATCCGGCCGCGAAGCCGACGAGCGCCGGGAGCCTCCCGGACTTCAACGCTGAGCGGTCGAGCGACACGGCCGCGGCGAAGCTCAGCAAAAGGGCCAGCGGCGCCAGCAGGCTGAAGCCGAGGGTGAGCCCCGTGCCGAGCGTCCACGCAGGCCACCAGCCCGAGAGCGTGAGCGGCGCGAAAGAGTAGCGGAACAGCGAGAGCAGCCCCGCGTACCCCGCCGCGTACGCGAGCCCCGAACGCTCGCGCGTCACACCCCTCAACACTGTCTCTTCCAACTTCCTGAGAAACACCCCGCCCCGCCGTTCGGCGTAGACGTACACGTCACCGCGCCCGCCCGGGACATTCGCCCCGCACGCGCCGCACGCGCGACTCTCGAACACGACCTCTCGCATGGTGCCCTCTTACACGCCCCGCCCCTTCGGAAGTTCCCGGACGCCTTCACGCTCGGGCACATCCCTTGCGACACCCGAGCCGAGCGGCAGAGGCCGCGCACGCATCCCGTACGACATGACCTTTTACAGACAGGGGAGGAGCACGATGGCAGAACAGCGCGAGGGCGGCGAGAGCTTCCCGAAGAACGAGTCAACCGGCGAGGGCTCGAACTCCGACAACGCGGGCGAGGGCAAACCGCGCACCGGCGAGGACAATGAGGGCGAGGGCTCCACCGAGCCCAACGTCGCCGGCCAGGGCACCGGCCAGATCGGCGGCGCCTACGGAGACAGGAAGACGAGCCGGTAGGAGGGTGTTGGGTATTGGGTGTTAGGTAAGAAGCGGTTTTTACCCAACACCTAACACCCAACACCCATCCCCCTCCTTTTACCCAACACCCTTCCTCACGGCTCGCTGCCCGCCAGCACGCCTTCGCCGCGGCGCTCCCAGAAGAAGGGCGGGCGCGGGCGCGGGTTGGGGTAGACCTCGTCCATGTTGTCTGTGCTGTAGAGCACGCCGTTGGCCATGACGTAGCGCACCGACTCGGAGTTGCGTATCTCCTGAAGCGGGTTCTTGTCGAGCACGACGAGGTCTGCGAGCTTGCCCGGCTCGATGGAGCCGAGGTCGCCGTCGAGCCCGAGGTACTGCGCGCCGTGGAGCGTCGCCGCACGGAGCGCCTCCAGAGGCGTCAGCCCTCCCTGCTGTAGCATCCAAAGCTCCCAGTGGGCACCGAGGCCCTGCAACTGCCCGTGCGCGCCGAGCTGCGCCTTGCCGCCCGCCTTCACGAAATCCTTCACCGTCTTCGCCAGCTCGAAGTGATAGAAGTCATCCCCCGAGACGTGCATCCGCCGCCGCGCGCGCGGCTCGACGTTCGCGCGCGGCGTGAAGCGCAAAAGCTTCTGGTTCTCGTAGACGTTCGACTGCTGATACCAGTAGTTCTCGCCCCAGATGCCGCCGTAGCCGACGATGAGCGTCGGCGTGTACCCCGTCCGGCTCTTCGCGAACAGCGTCAGCGCGTCCTTGTAGAGCGGCGCGACCGGCACGGCGTGCTCGATGCCGGTGTGGCCGTCGAGGATCATCGACATGTTGTAGGCCCACGTCGAGCCGCCCTCGGGGACGACCATCATGTTGAGGTCGCGCGCCGCGCGGATGAAGCGCTGCCGGTTGTCGCGGCGCAGGTGATTGTAGCTCTTGACGGAGAAGGCGCCCACGGCCTTCAGGCGTTCGAGGTGCGCGCGCGCGTCGTCGTAGGAGTTGACGACGGCCTTCTCCGGGTTCTCGGCGCCGTAGAGGATGTAGCCGGTCGAGAAGATGCGCGGCCCCGTCATCGCGCCCGCCTTGACCATCTCGGACTGCGCGAAGACGGTCTGCGTGGCGGCCGAGGGGTCGTGCGTCGTCGTCACCCCGTAGGCGAGGTTGACCCAGTAGGGCCACTGCTTCTCGGGGATGATGTCGAGCGTGTCGTAGCTCATGTGCGCGTGCACGTCGATGAGGCCCGGGATGACGGTCTTGCCCGCGAGGTCGATGCGCTTCGCGTTCGCGGGGATGGCAACGCGCGCGCCGACCTCCTTGATGCGGTTGTCCTCGACGAGCACGGTTCCCTTCTCGATCACCTCGTCGCCGCGCATCGTGACGATGCGGGCGTTGGTGAGCGCGACAATGCCGCGCGGCCGCGCCGGCTCGAAGTCGAAGCCGACGACGGTCTTCTGCGGCGCGGGCGCCTTCTCGTCCTTGGCGAGCGCGCGCAGGACGTTGTCGAGCGACTGCTCGTAGAAGTTCTCGCCGGCCGTCCACCCGACCGTCTTGCTGTCGGCAGACCACGCGAGCCAGTCGCCCGAGGTGGCGGAGACGGGGCGAACGGGCACGCCCGTCTCGGTCGAACTCAGCCGGACGGTCTTGCCCACCTTCGGGAACGGTGCGACGTAGAGCTTGTGCTGCTCCTTGAAGAAGACCCAGTTGCCGTCGGGCGAGGGCACGATCTCCGTGACGTAGCCGCCCTCGATGTGCCTGCGCGCGTCGTCGCCCGCGAGCTTGACGCTGGAGAGGTAGGTGATGAATCGCGCGGGCTCGGTCGGTCCGCCGCCGGGGCCGCCGCCCGCCTCCATGAAGTAGATGCGCTCGCCGTCGCGGTCGAACGAAAGGACGGGCATGCGCGCGTTGGTGCCGCGGCTCTGCAAGTCCATCACGTAGTTGTGGCGCGAGCCGTCCCAGTAGTGAATCTCGAAGGTCGAGTCGCTCGCCAAATCTTCTTCATGGTAGACGCTGCCGCGCCCCTTCAGATAAGCGATCTTCGTCCCGTCGGGCGAGAAGACGGGGTTGGCGTACTGGTCGCCCACGGTGGTCAGCCGTCGCGCGTCGGTGCCGTCGGCGTTGGCCGTCCAGACCGCGCCCTTCTCCGCGTCGCTCCACGTCACGAACGTCAGACGCGTCCCGTTGGCGCTCAGAGAAGGCGCATACTCAAGATAGTTCGTGTTGAAGAGTCGGCGCGGCGCGGCGTCGCCCTCCTTCACGTAGATTTTGCCGAGGGCGCTGTAGACGACGCGGCCGCCGCCGCGCTGCGCCCAGCGCAGGAGCCTCGCGCGCTCGCTCGGGGGCGCGACCTTGATCGGCGAGCGCACGGCCTCCGTCACCTTCTGCGAGACGTGCGCGGTGAAAGGAATCGGCGTCGCCTTCTTCGACGCCACGTCGAGACGGACGAACTTGCCGCCCGCGGTGATGACGATTGACTTGCCGTCGGGCGTCCAGGCGTAGCCGGGGTATGTGCCGTAGACGGCCCAGGTCTCCTGCTGGTCGTGCGTGAGGCCGTCGTACACCGCCCACTCGCGGCCCGTGTCTATCTCGCGCAGGAAGAGGGCGCTCTTCAAACCGACGCGGCGAATGAAGGAGAGGTACTTGCCGTCGGGCGAGACCGCCGGGCGGACGCTCCCGCCCGCGCCGCGGACGAAGGTCGAGCGGCGACCCTTCTGCGTGTCGTAGCGGTCGATCCAGTAGATGCTGTCGTAGACGTTCTTGTTGTAGTCGAAGGCCGTGCTGGCGACGAAGTAGACGAAGCGCCCCTTCGGGTCTGCGACCGGCTCGCCGATGTTGGCCGTCCAGTTCGGGCGCTCGGTCAACTGCACGCCCTTGCCGCCGCCGTTGACATGGTACATCCAGATTTCGCCCGCGCCGAGCGAACGCGTGTCCACGAAGTGCTTGCGCGTCAGGATGTACTGGCCGTCGGGTGTCCAGTCGGGCGTGTTGAGCAGGCGCTGCGTCTCCTTCGTCACCTGCCGCCGGTTCTTGCCGTCGGCGTCCATCACCCAGATGTTGTCGCCGCCGTCGCGGTCGGAGGTGTAGGCGATCCACTTGCCGTCGGGCGAGAAGCGCGGCTGCCACTCCCACGAAGCGCCGCCGAGGAGCAGTTCTGCCTTCCCTCCGGTGATGGGCATCCGGTAGATGTCGCCGAGGATGTCGAAGACGACGGTGCGCCCGTCGGGCGAAACGTCGCAGCTCATCCAGGTGCCCTCGTCCGTGTCGAACTCGACCGTTGTCGTCGGGCCGTGGTCGCCCTCCACGTCCCAGGGCTCGGGCTTCTTCACGGCCTCCTGCAACTGCTCGATCTTCTTCTGCGCGTCTTGCAGTTGCTTGTCCTTGTCCTGCTGGCTCTGGGCCCGCGCCGGTATGAACGCCGAGAGCAGCACAGAGAGAGTCAGGAGCAGCGCTTGGAATCTTCTGGACACAGTTTCACCTCACACTGGGCGATCTGAAGTTTGAGCGGGCTAGATACTTTGAGAAAGTTCGGCGGGCTCGACGAACGCGCACTGTCTAATTCTTAACACTTCACGGAAAGTCGAATACGCCCGGTAGGAGTCGAACCTACGGCCTCTTGCTCCGGAGGCAAGCGCTCTATCCACTGAGCTACGGGCGCGTATTCAAGTCGGCTGTAAAATAACACGACCCGCCGCCCCCTTGCCAGCGGGCCGGCGCTCGAAAGGCAAAGCCTTTCAAATCCCTTTTTCAATCGGCTATTTCCTCGCAACTGGCAAACGATAGTCCTTCGGTTTATCATCGAAGACAACCTGCACTTATCGCAGCAGACGTAATCGTTTGGAGGAGACATGCGTAGATTGACTACGGTCGGCCTGGTGCTGGCCAGCCTGTTGTTGCCGCCGCTGCCCGCGACGCTCGCGCAGCAGCCGCAGGGCGCGCGCGTCGCGGCGGGGGCGCCTTCGCCCTACTTCGCGGCGGCGCGCACGGCCGCCGAGCGCATCACGGCCGAGGCGATGAAGGAGATTCTGTACGTCATCGCCTCGGACGAGTTCGCGGGGCGCGACACGCCCTCGCCCGAGCTCGACAAGACCGCGCAGTTCATCGCCGACCGTCTCAAGAAGCTCAAGGTCAAGCCCGCGGGCGACAAGGGCTCCTACTTCCAGAGCATCGCGCTGAACAAGACGGTGGTTGACCGCGAGAACTCGAAGGCGCAGCTCGGCGAACGCTCTTTCCGCATCGGCATGGACTTCCTGCCCTCGGGCCGCACGAGCGGCGAGGCCGACGCGCCCCTCGTCTACGCGGGCTACGGCTGGGTCATCAAGTCTAAGAACATCAACCCCTACGAGGGCATAGACGTGCGCGACCGCATCGTCGTCGTCTCGGGCGACGGCATCGTGCCGCCGCCGGGCATCCCCTTCTCGTCCCTGCGCGCGGGCGACTGGGAGAGCCCCATCAGCTACGCGCAGAAGCACGGCGCGCGCGCGCTCGTCCTCGCCCCGCGCAACTTCGACATGTACTGGCGCTACGGCGCGTTCAGAATCGCGCGGGCTTCCTACGCCGTCCCGCGCCTCGAAGGCGTCGCGGCGGATGACGACGAGGAGGAGGGGCCCGCGGCGCCCGCGGCGGGGCTGGTCACGATTATCCCCTCGCGCACGATGCTCGAAGCGCTCTTCGCGGGCGAGCCGTTGGACGGCGCCAGCGTACTCAAGCTCGCGCAGGCACCGGCGGGCGCCGCGCAGCCGAAGGCGTTCGCGCTCAACGCCGACAAGCGCCTGCGTTTGAACGTCAAGCTCGCGGTGACGGAGGCAACCACGCAGAACGTCGTCGGCGTGATCGAGGGCGGTGACTCGAAGCTCAAGCGCGAGTACGTCGCGCTCGGCGCGCACTACGACCACGTGGGCGCGACGGGCACCTCGGGCTGTCGCCCCGTCGGGGACGACTCGATCTGCAACGGCGCGGACGACGACGGCTCGGGGACGACCGGCCTGCTCGCGATGGCCGAGGCTTTCTCGAAAGGGCCGCGCCCGAAGCGCTCCATCCTCTTCGTCTGGCACACGGGCGAGGAGAAGGGCTTGTGGGGCTCGGAGTACTTCACGCGCTATCCGACGGTGCCGCTGGCGCAGGTCGTCGCGCAGGTCAACATAGACATGATCGGGCGCAGCAAGAAGGAGGGCGACACGAACCCGGCCAACCGGATGCTCTCGGGCCCGGACGAGATTTACGTCATCGGCTCGCGCATGATGAGCACGCAGCTCGGCGACCTGAGCGAGACCGTCAACCGCGAGTATCTGAACCTGAAGTACAACTACCACTACGACCAGCCGAACGACCCGGAGCGCCTCTTCTACCGCAGCGACCACTTCAACTACGCCAAGCACGGCGTGCCGATTGTCTTCTTCTTCGACGGCGTCCACGAGGACTACCACCGCCCGACGGACAGCGCTGACAAGATCGACTACCGGAAGATGCAGAACATCACGCGCACCGTCTTCATCCTCGCCTCCGAGCTGGCGAACGCGCCCACGCGCCCCGTCGTGGACAAGCAGATTCCCGCGGAGCGCATGATGCGCTGAAGGTCGCGCAGAGGTCGGGGAAGCCCACTCCGCTTCCCCGCTCGCCCTTCTCCGTCAGCGCGTTTGACATCGCCTCTGCCCCCCGTGTAATTTTGTTCCCGCACACGGGCCGGTAGCTCAGTTGGTAGAGCAGCTGACTCTTAATCAGCGGGTCACTGGTTCGAGCCCAGTCCGGCTCATCAATCGAACCAATAAGTTAGGGCATCCAAATCGGATGCCCTTTCTTTTTTGTGTGCCTGTAGTGTGCCGATTCCCAATGTGGCGGCTTTGCCCCTACAGTTTAGGTTGACTACAACGTAAGTGGCTTGACCAAGAGGTCTGACAAATCAGAAGCGGCGCATTTGAGGCTTATGAGGAAGTGCTGCGCGAACTCTGCGGGCGCGGTTGGGTGAGGAAAGTAGAAGGGCGAGGCCGTCGAAGACCTCGCCCTTGGGCAATGTGCGTGTGGCCGGTCGCCGGTCGCGGCCGGGGCGTTGGTCACTGCTCGCAGACGGTGGCGTAGCAGAAGACGATGCCGTCGTTGTAGATGTCGCCGCAGTACGCGTTCTCCCCGTAGAGGTCAGCGCACGCATTGTAGAGGGTATTGACCTTCACCTGGCAGTCGGTGCATGCGTCAAGGGCCTTCGCCGTGCGGGTGGTGGTGGAAGAGGAGGCCAAGCCTAACGTCAGCGCGCAAAGCATCAGCGTTGCGACAAGGATGCGTGTCCTTTTCATCGTAGGTTCCTTTCCTGGTTATGGTGAGGGAGCCTTGGGGCAGGGCGGTTAATATAACGTTTCAGGAAGAAAGTCAATGGCGAACCGTGCTGACCGCTTATCACTTTTGGGGAGCGGTCAGGCACTTGAAGATTCTCAGCCGCGGTGGCGGCAGATGTCCTCCGACGAATTCACGAGGCAGTCTTCGAGCCCTTACGTCTGCCTTGCGATGGCACGGCCGGCCTGTAAAGTTCAAAGAGGCGGCGGAATTACCTCCCGCCGCCTCTTTGAGTTTTACCCACTCCGTAGGATTGTACTCGCTCACGGTCTGAGCTGTTTCGTATGGCTCCGTGCCGGGCCATGACGCTCAGTGCAGGTCGTCGAACTCCTCCTCGGTGATGTAGTCTCGCAGAATTTTCAGCTTCTCAACGTGAACAGTGTCGGACATGTCATCAACGACCTTGTTCTTGATGTCTTTCCACTTGACGGTGTAAGCGTCGCGGGCGAGTCCGAGTGAGAGCTTCTCCTTACCCTCTCTGTTTGCGTAGAGGGGGAAGATGAGGGGCGTGTATCTGAAGAACCTCGGGTGCTTGGCATTGGCCATCATCAGCGAAGGGCCGACGATGGCCGCGCTACGCTTGTACGGCCCTTTGACCTCTCCGCCCTTGCCGAGAATCGTTATCCCTTCAAACGCGTGGCTCGGAATCAGGTTCAGCAACTCGGAACCGTAACTGAGGGGGAGAAGTTTCTCGTCATCCTCGGCGTTCAGGTTGAAAAGCTCCTGGAAAGTGACTTTCATATCTTTGAAAATCCAGCGAGTGCTCAACTCGTATCTTTCGCCCACCGACAGTTCACCGGCAAGGACTAGTTTCTGGTGGGTATAGTCTCTGACCACCTTATCCACCCATTCGGATTTGACCCTCTGTCCGCCCCCATCACCACGATACTCCACAGTGTCGCGCTTCAGGCGAGAGAGAATAGTCTGTTTATTTTTGGCGACACGCTCCTGGTCGGAAACCTGCGGCGCCGCCGTCGCCTGACCGGACAGTCTGCCATCGGACATGCCCCAACCTATCAATAAGCCCAGCGCCAGAATCAGGGCCGCGTTGAAAGCTCTTTTCATCGTGAAGCTCCTATGTGGACACCCGTCCGGGCGTCTTAAGATGGTTCGCAAGATTGTCAGAAAAGCTTTATGACCTCCACCGCGGTCGCGCCTGCGGTGGCTAGGGTCAGGTCGCCCGCCAAGCGTGTGTAAGGGGCAGGCACAGGAAAGATATGCTTGTGCCTGCGGGCTGTCAAGGGTCGCCAGAAGCACGTGTCGTCGCTTACCAAAACCCTCATCCGCTGTTATCATCCTGTCATTCCAGATATCCCCCGCGAATAGCAGTCAAGAAAATTTTCGAGGAGCTTGTTGTCATGAAATCTGTGCGGCTTCGGTGTGTCGTCGTGCTGGCGGCGGTGTCGGCGGCGGCGTTGATTGTGGGGGCGACCGGTTCGGCGGTGCGGAGTCAGAACGGCGCGGGGAAGACGGAGGCGCTGCCGGGGTTCGACCTGGCGAGCATCGACCGGGGCGCGTCGGCGTGTCAGGACTTTAACCAGTTCGCGAACGGGGGGTGGAGGGCGGCGAACCAGATTCCGGCCGCGTACGCGCGCTGGGGGCGTTTCGAGCAGTTGTCGGAGCGGAACAACGAGCAGCTTCACGGCATCCTCGAAGGGCTCGCGAAGCGGAAGAACTTGAAGTCGGGGAGTAACGAGCAGAAGTTGGCCGACTTCTACTCGGCCTGCATGGACGAGGCGTCGGTCGAGGCGCAGGGGGCGAAGCCCCTGGAGCCGGAGCTGGCGCGCATCGCGGCCATCAGGGACATCGGCGGCGTGCAGGAGGAGGTCGCGCGCTTCCACGCGCACCGCATCCCGGCGCTCTTCGGCTTCGGCGCGGTGCAGGACTACAAGAACTCGCAGGCCATCATCGCGCAGGCCGTGCAGGGCGGGCTGGGGCTGCCCGACCGCGACTACTACACGAACGACAACGAACGCTCGCGGAAGATTCGCGAGGAGTACGTCGCGCACGTCGCGCGCACCTTCCAACTCCTCGGCGACAACGCCGAGAGCGCGGCCGCCGCGGCGCGCACAGTGATGTCCGTCGAGACGCGCCTCGCCGAGAACTCCGCCTCGCGCGTGCAGCAACGCAACCCCGAGGCGCGCTACAACCCGAAGACGAAGGCGCAGTTGCTTGAGTTGACGCCGCACTTCGACTGGGGGCTCTACTTCCGCAACATCGGCCTGCCCGAGGTCGCGAAGATCAACGTCGGCCACCCGCCCTACTTCGCGGCGCTCGACCGGATGCTCACGGAAGTCCCCGTCGAGGACTGGAAGACCTACCTGCGCTGGCACCTCGCCAACGCCGCCTCGAACACGCTCTCGGCGAAGTTCGTCGAGGAGAGCTTCAACTTCAACGGCAGGTTTTTGAACGGCACGCAGGAGCAGTTGCCGCGTTGGAAACGCTGCGTGGCCTCGACCGACCGCGCGCTGGGCGAGGCGCTCGGCCAGCTCTACATCGACCGGACGTTCACGCCGCAGGCGAAGGCGCGCGCGCAGGAGATGGTCAAGAATCTGGTCGCCGCTTTGCGCGAAGACCTCCAGACGCTCTCCTGGATGGGCGACGAGACGCGCAGGCGCGCCATCGCCAAGCTCGACGCCTTCGTCCGCAAGATCGGCTACCCCGACCGCTGGCGCAGCTACGAGCCGCTCCAGGTCGGCCGCGGCGCCTACTACAACAACACGGTCTCCGTCGGGCAGTTCGACTTCCGGCGCAACCTCGGCAAGATCGGCAAGCCCATCGACCGCGCCGAGTGGGGCATGTCGCCGCCGACGGTCAACGCCTACTACAACGCCTCGATGAACGAGATCGTCTTCCCGGCCGGCATCCTCCAGCCGCCGTTCTTCGGCGAGCGCGCCGACGACGCCTTCAACTACGGCGGCATCGGCGCCGTCATCGGCCACGAGATGACGCACGGCTTCGACGACTCGGGCTCGAAGTTCGACGCCGACGGCAACCTCGTCATGTGGTGGACGCCCGAGGACTTCAAGAAGTTCAACGAGCGGACGGACTGCATCGTCAAGCAGTTCGACGCCTTCGAGGTCGAGCCCGGGCTCAACCAGAACGGCAAGCTCGTCGTCGGCGAGTCGGTCGCAGACCTCGGCGGGCTGACCGTGGCCTACGCCGCTTACAAAAAATCTCTGGAGGGCAAGCCGCGGCCGAAGACCATCGCGGGCTTCACGCCCGAGCAGCGCTTCTTCCTCGGGTGGGCGCAGGTCTGGGCGCAGAACATCCGCCCCGAGGCCGCGCGCCAGCGCGTCGCCACCGACTCGCACCCTCTGGGTCGCTTCCGCGTCAACGGCCCGCTCTCGAACATGCCCGCCTTCGCCGAGGCGTTCCAGTGCAAGGCCGGCGACGCGATGGTGCGCCCGCCCGACAGGCGCTGCCAAATCTGGTGATGATGCGAAAGTAAACACGGCCGACTCGTTATCAGTACACCCGGAGGCTGTCGTCTCCCATCCATGCCAAGGGGGGGTTGCAGCGATTAAGTCTCACTGTTTCAGGAGTTTGGTTCATCCGGGCCGCCGCCGCGCGGTGCTGGCATAGCCGTTGCCCTAGTGATGTCCGACCGGGAGGGATGGTGGGCCGGTTTGAACAATTTCTGAAACTAAAGGGAGGGTTTGTACGATGCTTTGGACGATTCTGGTAATTCTGCTTGTGCTCTGGCTGCTGGGTCTTATCGGCGGCATCGGCGGCGGTTTGATTCACCTGCTGCTCGTGGTGGCGCTCGTCGTCTTCGTGATCAACCTCTTGACGGGCCGGCGGACGGTCTAAGCGCGCCGGGGATGCGCGGGCGGCTCTCATAGTGGGTGTGAGGGCGGCGCGCGTGACGAGTCAACAAAGTTCCTTGCCCCAGACTTGGGCACGCTCACAAAAGAATCGGCGCTCCTTTTTTAAGGAGCGCCGATTCTTTTCTATACGACTCTTAGAGCGCATTTCATTCGAGAGCATATGGCGTGAGATTTCAACACAGAGACACAGAGGCACGGAGGCACAGCTTCAAGCGCTATCACTCAACAAGCCGTGCCTCCGTGTCTCTGTGCCTCTGCGTTAAATCTTTCTCGGTTACACTCAACTGCTAATAATAAGTCCTTAACGGTTGAGCGTGCCCATCGACTGCTCGGGGTAGCGCGTGCCCGCCACCGACTCGCTGCTCAGCACGGCCTCGATACGCGCGAGGTCTTCCGCCGTCAGTTCGACAGCGACCGCGCCGACGTTCTCTTCGAGGTAGGTGCGACGCTTCGTCCCCGGTATCGGCACAACATCCGGCCCCTGCGCCAGCACCCACGCGAGCGCGAGCTGCGAGGGCTTGCAACCCTTCTCCGACGCGACCTCGCGGACGCGCTCGACGAGCCGCATGTTCTGACTGAAATTCTCCTCGCTGAAGCGCGGGAACTGGCGGCGGCGGTCGTCTTCGGGCAGGTCTTCCGGCTTCTCGAAACGCCCCGTCAAAAATCCGCGCCCGAGCGGGCTGTAGGCGACGAACCCGACGCCGAGTTCCCTGCACGCGGGCAGAATCTCCGCCTCCACGTCGCGCGTCCACAGCGAGTACTCGCTCTGCAAGGCCGCGATGGGGTGGACGGCCGCCGCGCGACTGACCGTCTCGGCCGACGCTTCGGAGAGGCCGAGGTAACGCACCTTCCCTTCCTCGACCAGACGCGACATCGCGCCGACCGTCTCCTCGATGGGCGTGTTCGGGTCAACGCGGTGCTGGTAGTAGAGGTCTATCACCTCGACGCCGAGGCGGCGGAGCGAAGCCTCGCACGCCGTGCGGACGTACTCGGGTCGCCCCGAGACGCCGAGGAAGCTCCCGTCCTCGCCGCGCACGTTCCCGAACTTCGTCGCCAGCACAACCCCTTCGCGCCGGTCGCGTATCGCGCGCCCGACCAGCTCCTCGTTGCGCCCCACGCCGTACATGTCGGCCGTGTCGAGGAAGTTGACGCCCAGCTCAAGCGCTCGATGGAGCGTCGCCAACGACTCCTCGTCGTCGCGCCCCGAGTAGAACTCCGACATCCCCATGCAGCCCAGCCCCAGCGCCGAGACCTTCAGGCCGCTCTTGCCCAACTCTCTCTGCTCCATCCGTTGCCCCCTTCGAAACGCCCGCGCGGTTTATGGTTTCCGAGATTATAACGGTTTTGAGTTACTATCCCACCCGGGAGGTTCCGAGTAAAACTGTTGGAGAAGGTCGGCCGCAAAGAGTTCTTCACCGCAGCCGGCTGACAGCTTCTTATCACTTATCACTCAGCACACTTCACTTCCCTCACCCTTTTTGAGAAACACGCACGCTCCGGTACAATTCCTGCTTTCATTAAAACGTACCGAAGGGCAGTCCGCTCGGCATGTCTGACAAAAAGGTTCTGGCCATCATCGTGGGCGGCGGCCCCGCGCCCGGCATCAACGCCGTCATCTCGGCCGCCGCCATCGAGGCCATCAACACCGGCTTCGAAGTCCTCGGCGTGCAGGACGGCTTCAAGTGGCTCATGCGCGAGGACTCGTCGCACGTCCGCCGGCTGCGCATCGAGGACGTTTCGCGCATACACCTGCGGGGCGGCTCCGTCCTCGGCACCGCCCGCGACAACCCGACCAAGTCCGAGAAGGCCACGCGCGCCGTTATCGAGACGCTGCGGGGTTTAGGCGTCACGCACCTCGTCACTATCGGCGGCGACGACACCGCGCTCTCTTCGAGCTTCGTCGCGGAACGCTCCGGCCACGAGATCAAGGTCGTCCACGTCCCCAAGACCATCGACAACGACCTGCCGCTCCCCTCTCACATCCCGACCTTCGGCTACCAGACCGCGCGCCACGTCGGCGTCGAGCTGGTGCAGAACTTGATGGAGGACGCGCGCTCGACCAAGCGCTGGTTCGCCGTCGTCGCGATGGGGCGCAAGGCCGGCTTCCTCGCGCTCGGCATCGGCAAGGCTGCCGGTGCCACGCTCACCGTCATCGGCGAGGAGTTCGTAGACCGCGAGACGGTCGCCTTCTCCGACATCTGCGACATCGTCGAGGGCGCCATCATCAAGCGCCGCGCGATGGGCAGGCACTTCGGCGTCGCAGTGCTGGCCGAGGGGCTCATCGAGAAGCTCGACCCGGCCGAGCTGGCCGAGCTACAGGACGTGGAGCGCGACGAGCACGGCCACATCCGCTTCGCCGAAGTTGACCTCGCGCGCCGCGTCAAGGTCGAGGTGCAGGGGCGCCTCGCTGAGCGTGGCCTGCGCGTGACGATTACGAACAAGAACATTGGCTACGAGCTGCGCTGCGCCGACCCGATCCCCTTCGACGCCGCCTACTGCCGCGACCTCGGCTACGCCGCCGTCCGCTTCCTGCTCGCGGGCGGCTCCGACGCGATGGTCAGCGTCCAGGGCGGCCGCATGGTGCCCATCGCCTTCAACGACATCCGCGAGCCCGGGACGGGGCGCACACGCGTCCGCGTGGTCAACATCGAGAGCGAGGGCTACCGCGTCGCCCGCGAGTACATGATCCGGCTCGAACCCGAAGACTTCGAAGACGCCTACTGGGTCTCGAAGCTCGCCGGCGCCGGCAACATGACCCCGGAAGAGTTCCGCGACAAGTTCGGTTATCTGAGCGGGCACGTGCCCGCTTAGTGATGAGTGATGAGTGATAAGAGGAAACCAGTGCCGCGTGCCTTCTCTTATCACTTATCACTCATCACTTATCACTTTTAAAAACTATGGCTATTAAAAGACTGGGCATCCTCGTCGGCGGCGGGCCGGCGCCGGGCACGAACGGCGTCATCAGCGCCGTCGTCATCGAGGCGATCAAGATGGGCTGCACGCCCGTCGGCTTCCACGACGGCTTCGAGTGGCTGTCGCAGCGCTACACAGACGAGCAGCACGAGATGACCATCGACGAGGTCTCGCGCATACACCTCGACGGCGGGAGCATCCTCGGCACCTCGCGCACCGACATCACGCGCGACCCCGAGAGCCTCGACAACACCGTCGCCGCGCTGCGCAAGCTCGGCATCGAGGCGCTGGTCACCGTCGGCGGCGACGACCTCGTCCGCAGCTCCGCGGCCGTCGAGCGCGCGACCAGCGGTGCCATCAAGGTCGTGCAGGTGCCGAAGTCCATCGACAACGATTTGTCACTCCCGCTCTCGGTCTCCACACTCGGCTTCGAGACGGCACGCCACGTCGGCGTGCAGCTCGTCCAGCGTTTGATGGAGGACGCGAAGACGACCGGAAGGTGGTATCTGGGCGTGACGATGGGGCGGCCCACCGGCCACCTCACGCTCGGCATCGGCAAGGCCGCGAGCGCCACCTGCACCATCATCCCCGAGGAGTTCCGCCGCGACCGCGTCTCGCTCGCGGACATCTGCGACGTGGTCGAGGGCTCCATCATCAAGCGGCGCGCGATGGGTCGCTCGCACGGCGTCGTGCTGCTGGCGGAAGCGCTGGTCGAACTCTTCGACCCGGAGGAGGTCGCCGAGCTTCAGGACGTTGACCGCGACGCGCAGGGCAACATCCGCGTCGCCGAGATCGACCTCGGCCGCAAGGTCAAGAGCGAGGTGCAGGCGCGGTTGGAGCGGCGCGGCATCAAGGTCACGCTCGTGGACAAGACCATCGGGTATGAGCTGCGCTGCGCGCCGCCTATTCCCTACGACGCCGAGTACGCGCGCGACCTCGGCTACGCGGCCTTCCGGCATTTGCACGGCGGCGGCTCGGGCACGATGATTATGATTCAGGGCGGCGAGTTTCGCCCCATTGCCTTCTCCGAGCTGGTCGAGTCGGAGAGCGGCCGCGGCCGCGAGCGCCCCGTGGACGTGGACACCGAGAGCTATCAGGTCGCCCGCGACTACATGGTCAGGATTAATAAGAAAGACTTCGCCGACGACGCCTGGGTCGCCAAGCTCGCCGAAGCGGGCGGCCTCTCCGCCGAAGATTTCGTCGCGCGCTTCGGCTCACACCCCTGAGCGGCCGCACAGACGCGGCCGGAGAAAGACTATGAAACGACTGCTGGCAACGACTCTCATCTCCGCCCTCGCCCTCGCGGCGGCCGACGGCGCGCGCGCGCAGGCCGGGGGACGAACTCAGACCAAAGGTCAGGCTCCCGTAAATGTCGGCCGCCTGCCGCCCGTCGCCGCCCAGGGCGAGGTGCCGGTCAGCCAGGGCCGGCTCGAAGGCGGGACGTACACGAACGACTTCTTCCGAATCTCCTTCTCGACCCCGCGGGGCTGGGTCGCACAGGACATGGCCACGCGGCAGGCCCTCCTCGAATCCGGCAAGAAGATTTTCGAAGAGGGCAAAGGCACCGCGAAGGAGAAGACCGGCATGGAAGCCTCCATGCAGCGCACGGTCTTCCTGCTCAGCGTCTCGAAGTACGACCTGAGCGCGCCCCCGCCGGGGGCCTTCAACGCCCAACTCTCCTTCCTGGCCGAGCGCATCCCGACGGCCGTCATCAAGACCGGCGGCGACTACCTCACGCAGATGATGCGCGTCGCCAAAATCAGCTCGGCGACGCTTGAACTCACCGGGCCGATACGTACCGAGAGGGTCGGCAGAGTCTCGTTCGCCGCCGCGGACGCTAAGCTCACCATTGGCGCCTCGGTCGTGGCGCAGAAATATTTCGCGACGGTCAGGGACGGCTACGCACTCCTCTTCGCCTTCTCCTACGTGGACGAAACTGACGTGCAGGCGTTCGAAGAGTTGATCAAGTCTGTCAGGTTTAAGTGAGGTCGGGCGCCCGCAGGTTGAGATTTACCGCGTGAGGTTTGAAAGGTATTCATCGCAGAGGCGCGAGGTCTGAAGAGGAAGTCCACCCCCTTTAAGCGTCCTCCCGCCGCGCCCCGCGCCCCCGCGATGAAGTGTGCCCGCGCCGCGCCTCAAGTCGAAGGCGCACGCGCGGGTCTGAAGTCGTGTCAGTCCCCGCCCGCGCCTTCGAGCGCGACTTCGGAACCGTAACCGGCGAAGTCCACGTCCGCCGTCTCCGACGAGGCCGCGAGCGCGTAGGCCGGCTCGGGCGAGAGGTCGTAGCCCTCCTCGCCGTGCAGGCTGCGGTCGAGCCCCGCGACCTCCTGCCCCTCGCTCACGCGCAGGCCGATGAAGAGGTCAACGATCTTGAGGATGGCGAACGAGGCGACGCACGCGAAGCCGACCGTCAGCCCGACGCCCATCAACTGGTTGAGCACCTGCCCGCCGTTCCCCTCCAGCAACCCGACGGGCAGCGCGCCGCCCGCCGCGTCCTTGAAGATCGGGTTGACGGCGCTCGTGGCGAAGACGCCTGTCAGGAGCGCGCCGATGGTGCCGCCCGTCCCATGCACGCCGAACACGTCGAGCGAGTCGTCGTAGCCCAGCCGCTTCTTCAACTCCGTCACCGCCAGGAAACACCCGAGCCCCGTGATGAAACCGATGGCGAGCCCCGACATCGGCGTCACGAACCCCGAGGCTGGCGTGATGCCGACGAGACCCGCCACCGCGCCCGAGATCGCGCCGAGCACCGTCGGCTTGCCCGTCCTCACCCACTCGGCCGCCACCCACCCGAGCGTCGCCGCCGCGGCTGCGAAGTGCGTCGCCACGAACGCGCTCGTCGCAAGCGAGCCCGCAGACAGGGCGCTCCCCGCGTTGAAGCCGAACCACCCGACCCACAACATGCACGCGCCGACGAGGCTCAACACAAGGTTGTGCGGCTCCATCTTCTCGCGCCCCAATCCGACGCGGCGGCCGACGACGAGCGCACAGACGAGCGCCGAGAAGCCCGAAGAGATGTGGACGACGGTGCCGCCCGCGAAGTCGAGCGCCGGGATGCTGCCGCCGAGCGCCGCGTTTAGGAAGCCGCCCTTGCCCCAGACCATGTGCGCCAGCGGGAAGTAGACGACGCTCGTCCACAGCACCGTGAAGGCCAGCATCGCGCTGAACTTCATCCGCTCGGCGAAGGCGCCCGTGATGAGCGCGGGCGTGATGATGGCGAACATCAACTGGTAGATCATGAAGGTCTGCTGCGGGATGGTCGCCGCGTAAGTCTCGTTCGGCGCAGAGCCGACGCCGCTCAGGAACGCGTGCGTGAGCCCGCCCGCGAATGGCGTCCCCTCGGCGAACGCCACGCTGTAGCCGAACAGCGCCCACAGCACCGAGACGACGGCCATCAGGATGAAGCTCTGCAACATCGTCGTCAGAACGTTCTTGCGCCGGACGAGCCCGCCGTAGAAGAGCGCCAGCCCCGGCCCCGTCATGAAGAGCACGAGCGCCGCGCACACGAGCATCCAGCCGTTGTCGCCCGCCGTCTGCGCCGAGGCGGCCGCGCTTTCGAGCTTCGACAGGCGCTCCGCGACCGCCGCGTCCGTCTGCGTCTGCGCCCCTTGGGCCAAAGCCGCGAGCGGCGACGCCGCCAGGAGCAGCACAGAACAGACACACCTCGAAGCACCCCAAGACCTTCTCATCATCGAGTTCTCCCGTTTAAGTTTTTAGTAGCGACTCCCGCACAGCGGCTCCGGCGCTGTCGGCGGTGAAGGCTGTCTACGTGCACTCCGGTTAACAACGCACGTGCCACGCGGCACGGCCGTCGCTATGCACGGGGGCGTGTGCGACACGTCGGGCGATGTGACAGGCTATTCGACGAGTTTTCGGGCGCGGAGTCGAAGTTCTACGACCTTCGTCCGTCCCCGGCGGTGAAGACAATATTGTCGCGCCCGCAAACGCGCCGGACAAAAATGTCGCGCCCGTCGCGGCGAGTGAATTTGAAAGTGATTTTGACGGTAGTCGTGCGTATTGAGGCGACTTGAGGGTCGCGGGCGGCAAGATTCAGGACAGTTGGTGCGAGGCGCGGAGTACGTAACCGGTTACAAAATGCGACAATTCTGTCGTCTCAAATAAAGGGCGCGACAAATCTGTCGCGCAGTTGGTGAAGTCGGCCGGCTCTTAACAAGGACTTGCAGAGCCTTGACGGGCGGGCGAAGCGGCCTCTACGATGCCGTCTTTAAAGTTCGGGTGCGTCGCGGGGCGCGTGCGGTTCGATACGAACAGGGTTCTTCATGGAAAACGTCTTCAACCTTCCCCAAAGCCTTCCGCAACTTCTCAGACAGGGACAGACGGACGCGCGCGAGATGGCGACGCTGCTTGAGATCGGGCAGACGCTCGCCGACGCGCGGCAGCTCCGCCCGGCGCTCGGGCGCGCGCTCGAACTGCTCGGGCGCACGCAGACGGTCGAGCGCGCCTTCATCATGCTGATCGACGCGGACACGGACGAGCTGCACGTCGAAGCCTGCTACGGGGTGGACGACGAAGCGGCGCGCCGCGCCGTCTACCGCGTCGGCGAGGGCGTCGTCGGGCGCGTCGCGGAGACTTGCAAACCGGTGGTGGTGCCGCAGGTGAGCCGCGAGCCGCTGATGCTTCAGCGCGTCGCGGGGCGCGAGCGCACGGCCGCGCGGCAGGAGGTCTCTTTCGTCTGCGTGCCACTCTCGGTCGGCCGCGGCGCCGTCGGCGTGCTCGGCGTGGACGTGCCCTACGCGGAGGCGCGCGACTTCGAGCGGCTGACGAAGGTCTTCGCGATCGTCGCCTCGATGGTGGCGCAGGCGGTGAAGGTGGAGCGGCTGGTCGAGTCGGAGCGCGCGCGCCTCGCCGACGAGAACGCGCACCTCAAGCAGGAGCTGCGCGAGCGTTTCGACTTCGGCCACATCGTCGGCAGCTCGAACCCGATGCGCCACGTCTACGAGCAGGTCGAGCAGGTGGCGCGCACAAACACGACGGTGATGCTGCGCGGCGAGTCGGGCACGGGCAAGGAGATGGTCGCGCACGCCATCCACTACAACTCTCTGCGCGCGGGCAAACCGTTCGTCAAAGTCTCGTGCGCGGCGCTGCCCGAGACGCTGATTGAGGCCGAGCTGTTCGGCCACGAGCGCGGCGCGTTCACCGGCGCGATGGCGCGCAAGAAGGGGCGCTTCGAGCTGGCCGACGGCGGCACGCTCTTCCTCGACGAGATCGGCGAGCTGAACGCCTCGACTCAAATCAAACTGCTGCGCGCCATTCAGGAGCGCGAGTTCGAGCGCCTCGGCGGCACCGAGACCATCAAGGTCAACGTCCGGCTCATCGCCGCGACGAACAAGGAGCTTGAGGGCGCCATTGCCGCCGGCGAGTTCCGCGAAGACCTCTACTACCGTCTGAACGTCTTCACCATCTTCATGCCGCCGCTGCGCGAGCGGAAGCCCGACGTGCTGCTCCTCGCCGACCACTTCCTTGAGAAGTACGCGCGCGAGCACGGCAAGCACATCAAGCGCGTCTCGACGCCCGCCATCGACATGCTGACCAGCTACCACTGGCCCGGCAACGTGCGCGAGTTGGAGAACGTCGTCGAGCGCGCCGTCGTCGTCTGCGACTCCTCGGTCATCCACGGCCACCACCTCCCGCCCAGCCTCCAGACGGCCGAAGGCTCGGGCACGGTGACGCGCCTGTCTCTCTCGTCGGCGGTCGAGGCGTACGAGCGCGACATCATCCAGGACGCTTTGAAGTCGGCGCGCGGGAGCCGCAAGAAGGCCGCGAAGCTCCTCGACACGACCGAGCGCATCATCGGCTACAAAGTGAAGAAGTACGGCATCGACTGCGACCGCTTCCGCTGAAGTCAACGCACTTTCTCCACACAAGCAACAGCCTTAATTAAAAGTTAGGACGTAGACTCGGGCCGTGAGCGTTGAGGTGCCGTTCAGGCTCTACATCTTCGACGCGGACGGGACGCTGCGGCGCACGACCGTGGAGGGGCTCCCCTGCCCGAACCGGCCCGGCGAGTGGGAGATCATCCCGGGCGTGCGCGAGCGCCTGTCGCAAATCCGCTGGGGTGACAGCGGGGCGCGTTTCGGCGTGGCGAGCAATCAAGGCGGGGTGGGGCTCGGCTATCTGTCGTTCGCGGCCGCGCGCGGGCTGCTTGAGGACATGGTGGTCGAGGCTTTCGGAGTGACGAAGCCGCCGCACGGCTCCGTCGAACTCTGCCCGCACGCGCCGCACCTGGGCTGCCCCTGCCGCAAGCCGAAGCCCGAGATGCTGCGGCGCCTGATGCGTCGCTTCGGCGCCGCGCCCCACGAGACGCTCTTCGTCGGCGACATGGACAAGGACGAGGGCGCGGCCCGCGCCGCCGGCACCCGCTTCATGTGGGCGCACGAGTTCTTCGACCGGTCTGAAGTCAACTAGCGATCTCTTCGTCTTCACTCTGCTGCGCGTTCGAGTCCGGCTCCTTCACTTCCTCATCCGAACCGGGTGGCGGGCCGATGAGTTCGAGGGCGCGGCAGGCGGCGTCCATCTCGGCGGCCTTGATGGTGCGCCCCGCCCCGCGGACGCGCTCGCCGTCGAAGACGGCCTCGACGTGGAAGGTGCGCGCGTGCGGCGGGCCTTCTGTTTCGATCACCTCGTAGGTGGGCGAGAGGTGGCGCTCGGACTGTAGACGCTCCTGAAGCAGCGTCTTGAAGTCGGCGGCAGCGGCCGACTCGGGCGTCGCCTCTACCAGTTCACTCCCCAGAGCCCTGCGGACGAAGCCCTCGGCCTCCGCGTAGCCGCCGTCGAGGAAGACGGCGGCGAGCAGCGCCTCGAAGGCGTCGGCGAGCAGGGCGCGTTTGCGCCGGCCGCCGGTCTTCTCCTCGCCGCGGCCCATACGCAGGTGCTCGCCCAATCCCAGCCCGCGCGAGACGCGCGCCAGCGTCGGCATGCTGACGAGCCGGTGCTTCATGCGGGAGAGCTCGCCCTCGGTCACCGCCGGGTGCGAGCGGAAGAGCGCGTCGGCGACGACGAGGCCCAGGACGGAATCGCCGACGAACTCCAGCGCCTCGTTGTGCAGCGAGCGCGCCTCGCGCTCGCCTCGCGCGCCCACAGACTCGTGCGCCCACGAGCGGTGCGTCAGCGCGCGCTCCAACAGGCCGCGGTCGCGGAAGCTGTAGCCGATGTTCTCTTCGAGCGAGCGGAGGTCTGGCGCGGGCGGGGCGGAACTCTCTTCGGCCGGGACGGGGCTCTCCTCGTTCGTCATGCGCGGGATTGTATCAAGAAAAACGCCGGGCGCGCCGTCAGACTTTCGTCTTCGGGCGCGCCCGGCGTTCGGAGTCTTCGAGCGACCGTCTACCGCTCAGTTGCGCGGCGGCTTCTGCGCCGGGGTGGCCGGCTTCGCGGGAGGAGTCGTCGTCGTCGAAGCGGGCGTCGTCGTTGTCGTCGCGGGCGTCGCGGTGCCGTTCGCGCCCGTGGTGGAGGGCGACGTGGTCGGCGGCGCCGGCTCCTGGCCCGGCATCATGATCGGCTTCGCGAGGATGCCGGCGACCAACTCGTTCAGACCCGCCTCCGAGTCGTTGTTGAGCTGCTTGTAGAACGTGACGAGGTTAGCCCTGCGCGCGTCCTTCGCGGGGCCGGCCGTCGTCAGCGCCACGGCGCGCGCGTAGGCGTCGACGATCCGGTGCGTGACGGCGTTGATCTTGTTCAGCAGCGCCTCGCTCTCGGGCGTCGCCTCCTTGCCCTCGTGCTTGGCCTTGTACTCGGTGACCAGCGCCTTCAGCTCGCTGTTGATGTAGGCCGCGCCGAGGAAGTCGTAGGTCGTCGGCTCCTTAGAGAAGGAGCTATTCGACTGCGCCGCCTTGCGCAGGTAGTTGGCCGCCTCGGCGGGCGAGTTCTTCAGCGTGAAGAAGCCGATGTAGTAGTTGAGCCCGGGCGCGGCCTCGGCCTGGCTCGTGAACGGCAGCCAAACGTCCGAGGTCTTGCCCTGTTCGAGGAGCTGGAGCGCGCGGCGCGCGGCGTTGGCCGCCTCGACGTTGGTGGCCTCGTTCTTCGCCTGCACGTTCTTCACACCGGCGGTGACGAGCTGAAGGTAGCCCTTCAGGTTGTCCGGGTTGGCGTCGATGTACGGCTTGCAGGCCGTGAACGCGGTGGCCGGAGTATCGTTGATGGCCTTCGTGCAGTTGAATTCGAGCGTCGCCGCCTCGTACTTGGTCACCCAGTTCTGGATGTACTTGGCGATCTGCTGGTCGGCCGCCTCGGGGCAGGCGCCGTACTTGCCCAGGTACTCCTTGCCAGACTCGTAGGCGACCTTTTGCAGATCGGCGCTCTTATTGAAGTTCTCTCTGAATTTGGAATAGAGGGCGTTCTTCGCTTCAGCCTCGGTACAGGGCCCGCTAGGGGCGGGCGTCTGCGCGGGCGCGGGCGCCGCCGCGTCCTGCGCGTATGACGGGAGCGCGAACACCGTGACGAGCGCGGTAAAAACCAGAAGTCGTAACACGTTTTTCATCGGTCGCAAATCCTCCGTGCGCTGAACCTGACTAATTGTTGGGAGATTTAATTTCGGCGCGCGCCCGTCTCGACGGCGTCGCGTTCGCAAATCAGATGCACGCCCGTGTGGGGCAGTTGCCGCGGGCACGGGAGCCCTCCGCTTGCTCCGAAGGGGGAAGCCTTCAGGGCCGTTCGTACATACCTTGAACGATTTCCGCGCTGATACTGCAACAACCGTACGAAAAGTGTCAAGCCGAATGCCCTCAACGTACATGGTAGGCAATCCACAGTCCGGAGTTCCGACCGGAGGCGCGCAGTTACGGCTGCGAAACGGGAACGCAACGAGAAAATAATGATAAAGAAGAAGGCCCGGTTTTAGACACCGGGCCTTCTATTCTGACTCTAAAAT
Organism: Pyrinomonadaceae bacterium; assembly: GCA_040510435.1. Lineage (GTDB taxonomy): Bacteria > Acidobacteriota > Blastocatellia > Pyrinomonadales > Pyrinomonadaceae > QHXN01. The sequence goes on from JBEVJD010000178.1 coordinate 28,268, forward strand.
TCGGACTTGAGACTTCCCTATTCAGGCTTGACGCGGCGGGGGCGCTCGACGCCGTTGGCGGGCGCGGCCGTGTCGTTCGTCGGACGGGGCGCGGCCGTCGTCGGGGCGGCGACGGGGCGCTCGACCGACTTCGAAGTCTTCTGAAGCGCGGGGCGTTGCGCGCCCGTGCCCGAAGCGTCCTGGCCCGCCTCGCTCACGACGAAAGCATCGCCGGCCGCTTCGTTCGCATTGAGCGCCTCGTCCTCGCGCTCCTCGTCGGAGACCTCGGCGGCCTTGCGCGGGTCGATGTGCGGGCGCGGCGCGACCATGTCGTTGGCGAGCATCGGCTGGCCGCCCGGCTTCGGCGCGAAGCGCGCGAGCAGGCCGAGGCGGCGGTAGACATCGCCGGCCACGGCGGCCGCCCACTTGCCGCCCGTGCCGGAGTTGCGCAGGATGACGGAGACGGCGAGCTGCGGGTCGTGGACGGGGCCGTAGGAGGTGAAGAGGCCGAGCTTGGAGCCCTGCCCGGTGCAGGTGCCGGTCTTGCCCGCGAGGGTCATCGTCGGCGCGGCGGCGCGCTTGGCCGTGCCGTAGCTGACGGCGCCGATCATGCCGGGGACGACGCGACGCAGGTTGTCTTCGGGGATGTCGATTTCGCGCCTGACCTCGCGCTTGAACTTTACGTTCTCCTCGGGCGTGCGCGGCAGGTGCGGGATGAGGAGCTTGCCGCCGTTGCCGATGGCCGAGGCCATGCGCGCGAGTTGGATGGCGGTGACCTCGATGTCGTCGCCGTGCGAGGACATGTGGTTGACGGCGTAGCCCTCCTTGAAGACGGGGAGACGACCCGGGCTCTCGAACGCGTGGTTGATGCCCGTCGGCTCGCCGAGGCCGAGCTTACGCGCGTACTCCATCATCTTGGGGAAGCCGACCTGGCCGCCGACGCGCTGGAAGTAGCCGTTGTTGGAGTAGGCGAGCGAGTCGGTCAGGTCGAGGCTGAAGCTGGAGGTTCCGATGTTGACCGTCTGGACGGGGTCGATGACGTGCTCGTTGAGGCCGGCGAGCCCCGTCACGAGCTTGATCGTCGAGCAGGGCTTGAAGCCGCGGCGCAAGGCCCAGTCCTGGTTGACGACCGTGTAGACCTGACCCGTCTTCGGGTTCATCACGACGACGGTGCCGGCCCTGTCGCCCAGCGCGTCGAGCGCGGCGCGGCGGACTTCGAGGTCTTCGCCGGTCGTCTCGTCCTTGAGGATGTTGGCGGCCGTCTCGTCCTTGAGCGCCTGGTCGGCGGCGCGGCGGCGGGCGATGGCGAGCGCGATCTGGCGGGCGCGCTCGGCGGCCTCGCGGCGGCGGCGCTCGGCCTCGCGGCGCGCGGCGGCGAAGCGCTCGCGCTTACTCATCTTGCGCGAGTCACGCGCCGAGGCGCGTTCCTCTGCGCGCTCCTTCTTGCCGCCCCGGTCGGCCTTCGCGTTGCGGTCGTTCCTCCCCCTGCGCGCCTCGGCTGCGCGCTCGCGCTTCGAGGGGCGCGAGTCCCTGCGCGAGGCAGCCGTCTCGCGACCGCGCTTCGACTTGGCCGGGGTCTTGGCGGCGGCTTTCGCGGCCGGCTTCTTGGCGGGCTTCTTGGCAGCGGCGTCGGCCGACGACGCGGCGGCGAAAAGGAGGATGGCAGACAGGGCGAGCGCGACGGGACGGGGGAACCTGAACTTTGGGGTCATCGAGCGTTTCCTCGCTTAAAAAGCAAAGCAGAAGAGACCGTTCGGGGCGCGTAAGAGCTACAAGGGAGCGCCCGTCGCGGCCGGGTCAAACCGCTAAGATGCACTTAACAGAAGTTGTGATTGCGCGCAAATCTCGGCGGGCGCAGGAAGCACGCCGCCGCGGGTGACGAACTCGAAGTGTTGAAAAAGCCATGCCTAAGCCTTTGCCGTCTAAGGTCTACAGTCACCTTCAAAACTTCAAATCGCACCGAGTAGGTTATTGGAGAGAACTGCTAGCGGTCTCCCGGAGGGGTTTGCGCTGGAGACCGTGGGGACTATAACATCTGTCCGAGCCGCAGGGCAACTATCTTTTGCTAAACGCCTGACGGCGTTGGCGAAAGCTTTCCCAGCAGCGTTCCCGGCGGCCGGGGGCACCTTCGGACGTATGGGACTGCCAAAACTTTTCTACAGTTTCCGCACGCGGCTGCTGCTGGTCATGGCGGCGCTGCTCGTCGCCACGCTCGGCGTGCAATTCTCCCTCGGCCGCATCCGCTCGCGCGAGCGCGCCGTCCGCGTCGCCGGGCAGGAGCAGGCGCTCACCGCCTCCATCGCCCTCGCCAACGAGAGCATCCCCTCCGGCAAGTACATGTTCGAACTGGACAAGCCGGGGGAGCAGTCGCTGCTCGAAGAATACAGTGGGCGCATCCGCAACGTCCTCGTCGTGCGCGACCGCGACGGGCGCATCGAGGACAGTCTCGATCCGGACTACCGGCCCAAGACGCTGGAGAACGGCGAGGCGCACTACGACTTCATCTCCGACACCGAGAACGTGCAACTGCCGAAGCTGGTGGACGCGGGCGAGGCGACCGCGGGCTTCAAGCGGCTGCGACCGTCGCTGCCCACGACGACGCGGCCCGTCTCGGGCGACCCGCGCACCTTCGCCATCCCGCTCCAGACCGAGACAGGGCTCGTCTACATCGTCATCGTGCTCGGGACGAGCCCGATGGGCGACGCCTCCTTCTATGAGACCGTGCGGCCGCTGCTGCCGACGCTCATCATCCTGCTCCTCTCCACGCTCGCGGCGGCCATCCTCGTCTGGCGCTTCACGCGCCCGCTCAACGAACTCTCGGGCGGGGCGCAGCGCGTCGCGGGCGGCGACTTCTCCTTCCGCGTCCCCGGCGCCGACCGCCGCGACGAGGTCGGGCGCCTCGCCGGCACCTTCAACGAGATGGTCGCCCAGCTCGAACGCATGCGGGAGTTGGAGACGCAGTTCAAGCAGGCCGAGCAGTCGGCGGTGATCGGCCGGCTCGCCTCGGCCATCGCACACGAGATACGCAACCCCCTCAACTACATCAACCTCACGCTCGACCACCTACGCACCTCGCTCGCGCCCAACGACCCGCAGAAGCGCGCGCTCGTCGAGAAGTTGACGCTCCAACTGAAGGCCGAGGTCGCGCGCATCAACACGCGCATCACGGAGTTCCTGAAGTACACGCGCCCCGCCCACCTCGACCTCAAGCCGCTCGACCTGCGCGAGACGTTGCGCGACGCGCTCTCGATGGTCGAGGTGCAGGCGGACGAGATCGGGGTGGAGACGCGTTTCGAGGAGAACGGGGCCATGCCCGCGGTGCTGGGCGACCGGGAGGCTTTACGTTCGCTGTTTACGAACCTTATCATCAACAGCATGCACGCGATGGAAGGGCGCGGGGGGAGCCTGACGGTCAGCCTCTCCGCGGACAACGGGCTGGCGCGCGTCCGCGTCTCCGACACGGGCGCCGGCATAGACGCCGAACACCTCCCCAAAATTTTCGAGCCCTACTTCTCGACGAAGGAGACCGGGACGGGGCTCGGCCTCGCCATCGCCAAGAAGGCCGTGGACGAGCACGACGGCTCCATCCGCGTCGAGAGCAAGCCCGGCGAAGGCACGACGTTCACGGTCGAGATACCAATAAAGGAGAGGCGTGATAAGTGATGAGTGATAAGTGATAAGAAGAAGACGGCGAGCCCTATCTTCTTCTTATCACTTATCACTTATCACTTATCACTACACAGAATGGCACGCAAAAGCATCCTGGTCGTTGACGACGAGAAGTCGCAGCGCGAGATTTTGGAGATGATTCTGTCGGGCGAGGGCTACGACGTGACGACCGCCTCGTCGGGCGAGGCCGCGCTGCGCATCGCACGCGAGCGGCGGTTCGACCTCGCGCTCACCGACCTGAAGATGACGGGCATGGACGGCATCGAGCTGTTGTCGAAGCTGCTCGCCTTCGACTCGTCGATCATCGTCATTCTCCTCACCGCGCACGGCTCCATCGATTCGGCGAAGGAGGCGCTGCGGCGCGGCGCGTTCGACTACCTCGAAAAACCGTTCGAGCGCGAAGCGCTGCTGGAGACCATCCGGCGCGCGCTCTTGAAGCTCGACGCCTTAGACCAGGAGATCATCTCCGCGTCGGCCGAGATGGAGGCCGTCAAGAAGATGATCCTCAAGGTCGCGCGCTCGAACTCGACGGTGCTCATCCGCGGCGAGTCGGGCACGGGCAAGGAGCTGATCGCGCGCGCCATCCACACGCAGAGCCCGCGCGTCTCCGAGATGTTCCAGGCCGTCAACTGCGCCGCCATCAACGAGAACCTGCTGGAGTCGGAACTCTTCGGCCACGAGAAGGGCTCGTTCACCGGCGCGCACGCCGAGAAGAAGGGGCTCTTCGAGATCGCGGATCACGGCACGCTCTTCCTCGACGAGATCGGCGAGCTGGACGTGTCCATGCAGGCGAAGCTCCTGCGCGCGTTGCAGGAGCGCGAGATTCGGCGGGTCGGCGGCACGCGCGCGATTAAGATCGACGTGCGCGTCGTCGCCGCCACTAACCGCGACCTGCGCGCGATGGTCGCGGACGGCCGCTTCCGCGACGACCTCTACTACCGCATCAACGTCCTCTCCATCGACGTGCCCCCTCTGCGCGAGCGCCGCGAAGACATCCCCGTCCTTATAGACTTCTTCCTCAAGAAGCACACGCGCAACACCTCGCGCCTCATCCGCGGGCTCACGCCGGACGCGCGCAAGGTGATGCTCGACTACGCCTGGCCCGGCAACGTCCGCCAGTTGGAGTCCGCCATCGAGCGCGCCATCCTGCTCGCCGAGGCCGACTACATCACGGTCGAAGACCTCCCGCTCGAAGTCCGGCAGGAGACGCGCCCCGCGGCCGAGGGCGCGGGCTTCAAGCTCCCGGCCGAGGGCGTCAACTTCGAGGACGTGGAGCGCAACCTCATCATTCAGGCGATGGAGCGCACCGACTACAACATCACGAAGGCGGCCAAGCTCCTCGGCCTCACCTTCCGCACGCTCCAATACCGCCTTGAGAAGTTCGGCATCAAGCGCCCCGAGCGCCACGGCGCGAATCACGAGGAGGAAGAGGAGGGCGGCGAAGAATAATGAGAAGAATCCCCCTGCTCCTGTCGCTTACGTTGCTCTCCATCTTTGCCTGCGCCGCCGCGCGCGAGGCCCCCGCGCAGAGCAAACCCGCGGGCTTCCGCGGCACGTGGAACTACGCCACCTACGCGCAGGACAAGTCGGAGCTGCCGCCCGCGTACCGAGAGATGGAGCTTGAGCAGGTGCCGCAGTTCGCCATCGACATCACCATCAGGCAGACCGGCAACCGCCTGCGCGCCACCTGCGGCATCGTGGCGCGCTACCTCGCGCGCATCGAGGACTGCGACTTCACGGCGACGGTCAGGAACGGCGCCGCGCAGTTCCGCCTGGGGAGCGGCTTCGGCGGCTCGGCCACCATCAGGCTCACGATGTCCGGCGACAAGCTGCGCTGGCAGACCGTCCGGCGTTCCGGCGTCAGCTACTTCCCCGAGGACGTGTTGCTCCGCAGACTCAAGCCGGGCGAGACGCCGCCCTACTTCGAGCGGGACGACGCGCGCTGACCCGCGCCGCGCAAGCCCCGGCCTTCATACCCGTTCTAACAACGCTCTGACAGACCCCGGCCCCGGGAGACATTTTAATGAGACTGTTGACAACACTCGCCTTCACGCTCGCGCTCGCCGCACTGACCGGTTGCAGCGGGGGGAGCGCAAACCGGATGGCGGAGCCGGTCGTCTCTTCGCCCAACTCCGCGGCCACGGCCCCCGGCGCGCCGCAGGGCGGCGGCCAGCCGGAGATGAAGACCGTCTCGCTCGAACGCACGGAAGACCCCGCCCCGCCGCAGCAACAGCCGGACGCGCCCGCGCCCGTCGCGCGCAAGATCATCCGCAACGCGACCCTCACGCTCGAAGTCGAACAGCCCGGCAAGGCCGCGCAGCGCCTCGCCTCCATCGCCGAGGCGCGCGGCGGCTTCGTCGTCACCTCCGAGTCGCGCCAGCAGTCGGGCGCGAACGGCTCGAAGTCTTACGAGATCGTCACGGTCGAGCTGCGCGTGCCCGCGACGCAGTTCGACGCGGCGCTCGCCGAGATACGCGGCGCGGGCGGCAACGTCACCGCCGAGAAGATCACGGGCAAGGACGTGACCGAGGAGTACATCGACCTCGAAGCGCGTCTGCGCACGCAGCGCGCGCTCGAAGCGCAACTGCTTGAGATCATGAAGGGCGCGGACGAGGTGGCCGACGCCATCTCCGTCCAGAGCGAGCTGACGAAAGTCCGCACCGAGATCGAGCGCGTGGAGGGGCGGCGCCGCTTCCTCGAAAACCAGTCGAGCCTTTCGACCATCAGCGTCACGCTCCAACCGCCCGCGCCGCTCATCGGCACCACGGGATTCTTCCGCAGCGTCGGCACGGCCTTCGGCGACGGCGTGGACATCGCGGCCTCCATCACGCTCTTCCTGATACGCCTGCTCCTGGCCCTCATCCCCATCGTGCTCTTCATCGTGCTGCCGGCGTACTACCTGCTGCGCTTCGTCGCGCGCCGCCTGCGCGCGCGCCCCGCGCCGCCCGCGCCGCCGCACTACCAGCAGCAGCAGCCGCCGCAGGAGTACCCGCAGCCCCCTTCGGCCGTGTGACGCGCGCGGTCGGGAAACCGTAGCCTTTGAGATAAACTCTGAGCCATGCGACGACAGAAACTTCTCTTAAGCCTCCTTGCCAGTCTGCCCCTCGCCTTCGCCTCGTGCGGCGGGGGGCAGTCGAACACGAACGGCGCCGCGGCCGTGACGACGCCGCCCGCCGCCACGCCGCAGGCGGCGCCCAAGCCGCAGGAGGTGACGGCCACGGTCGAGGAGGCGAAGCTCGACGCGGGCGGCGCGGGCGAGGCGACCGTCAGGCTCGACATCCTCCAGGGCTACCACACGCACGCCAACCCGGCCACCGACCGGTTCTACATCGCGACCGAGCTGAGCGCCGAGCCGCTGGAAGGCATCACGCCCGGCAAGCCCGTCTATCCCCCCGGCGTGCAGCGCAAGCTCGGGTTCGAGAAGAAGCCGCTCGCGCTCTACGAGGGCAGCGTCCGCATCAAGCTCCCGTTGCGCGCCGACAAGAACGCGCCGAAGGGGCGCCACACGCTCCGCGCGAAGATACGCGTCCAGCCCTGCAACGACGAGGCGTGCCTCCCCCCGCGCTACATAGACGCGCCCATCCCCGTGACCATCAACTGAGCGAAGAATGAAGAAGGACGCGGTCTTCGACTACGCGCGTATGTGGAGGGTTCTGGCGTACGCTCTGATCGCGGCGGCGCTGGTGCTGCTCTATCTACGCCGCAACGACCTGGCCTTCTTCGCGGGCGTGCTCGGCGCCTCGGCGTGGTTCCTCAACGTGCGGATGGCCGCCAAGCTCAAGCACGACCTCGTCAAGGACGGCCCGAGGAACTGGCGCCCGCGCGCCGAAGTCGAAAAGCGCCAGACCGAAGAGGACGAAGAAGAGTAAGGCCGTAAACCGTGAACCGTAAACCGTGAACCGTGACAAGAGAAGACAGGTTCTTCTTCTTGTCACGGTTCACGGTTTACGGTTCACGGCCTTATCACGGTTTACGGTTCACGGCCTTCAGAGTATGTCGGCGAAGGACAACTGCGCCTCTTCGCGCGCGATCTCTTCGGACTGGCGGCGCTTGGAGCGGGCTTGTGTGTCACCGCCGTCGAGGGCGCGGTAGACGGCCTTGAGGTTGAAGCGCAGCAGGCGCGGGGTGAGCCGCACGCACGGAATGCGGCCGTCGCGCGCGAGGCGGCGCACGGTTGATTCGCTCACCTGCAAGACCTCGGCGAGCTGGCGCGCCGTCAGAAACTCCTCGCGCGTCTCTTCCCTGTTCGGGTGCGCGTCCTTCATTTTACCTTTACGTGCCGGGCGGCCTACTTCTTCGGGCGCAGCGAGAGCGCGATGCGGTAGATGGCCGCGCCGTCAATGTCAATCTCACCGGTGGTCGGCTCGGCCCCGTCGGCCTTCGCCGTCAGCCTGTAGCGCGCGCGCTCGGGCGTAAGCCGGAAGGCGAACGACCCCGTGGCGTTCGAGACGCGGCTGTCGAGTTTCTTGACCGAGCCGTCGGCCTCGACCCGCGCCAGCTCGACCTGTGCCGCGCCCACGCTCCGGCCGCTGGTGTCGAAGACGCTCCCACGAATGTGCGCGATGGAGCCCTCGTCTATGCCGAGGTAGAGGCTGCTCCCTTTGAGCGAGAGGGTCTTGCCGGCGCGCACCTCGATGTCTTCCATCCGGCCGACCTCCAGCCCCGTCTTACGCAGCGTCAGGCCGTAGGTGCCCGGCGCGAGCCCCTGAAACTCGAACTCACCCTTCGAGTTGGTCTCGCGGCGCGCGACCTCCTCGTCGCCACGGCGGACGGTCACGCCGATGCCCGCAGGCGTGGCGCCGGCCGCGACGCGCACGCGCCCGACGATGTTGCCCGTCGTCGGCTCCGGCTTCTTCGACTTCTTCTGCGCCGCGGCCGGGGCCGACGCCGACAGCACGAACAGAGCCGCGCACGCGGCCGCCAACAATTTTCTTCCGAACATCGTCACGACAGTCTTCCTCGAATCGTTCGCGCGCATCCAACTGCGGCGGCGCGAATTATAACACGCAGTTTCCGGTTGGTTGATGCGTACGCGCCGGGGGTTGTTGCCCCGAACAGAACCGCGAGCGGTAGCGAGCGGGTGAGAGTTTCATCGGGCGCGCCTCTTATCGCAGGACGCACCCGCTCGCAACCGCTCGCGGTTCTGTCCTGCCGGGTGGTCGTGGCTCTGGCGCGGTCGCGCGCCTCGACGTATAATCCACGCGCCGGCCACTCCTCAGCCGCGCGTCCGGGCGCCGCTTTCTAATATGTCGTCTAAGTCGGGACAGAAGAACAGACTCTACGCGCGCGCCGCGTTGTACGCCGCCGCGGCCCTCGCCTGCCTCTTAACATTCGCGCACGGCCCCGCGCCGCGCGCGCAAGAGCAGCAGCAGCGCCCGCAGCCGACGCCCCTCGAGCTGGGCGACGAGGACGTGCTGAAGATAGACACAGACCTCGTGCTCGTGGACGTGTCGGTGACGGACGCGCAGGGGCGTGCGGTGAAGGGCTTGCGGCCCGAGGACTTCAAGCTCTACGAGGACGGCGAGGAGCGAGCGGTGGCCTTCCTCAACGTCGAGCGCCGGACGGGGGCGGAGCGCCCCGTGGCCGTGGTTTTCGCCGTGGACGTGTCGGGCAGCATGACGCCCGAGGAGATGGAGCGGCTGCGGACGGCGATGACTGCCTTCTCCGCCAAACTCTCGAACCGGCCGGCGTCGTTCGCGCTGATGAGCTTCGGCATGAACGCGCGCATCGTACAGGGCTTCACCTCCGACCCGCGCAAGCTCGACCGCGCCCTCGTCAAACTGGCGCGCGAGACCGAGGGACTCTCGACCCACGCCTACGACGCCGTTGACGACGCCGTCCGCCTGCTCAAGCGCAGCGCGCCGCGCACGCTCGACCGGCGTCTGCTGAAGAGGGCCGTCGTCGTCGTCACCGACGGCTTCCCCGTCGGCGACACCGTCCACCCCTCGACCGTCATCGAGCGCGCCAACGAGGCCGAGGTCAGCGTCTACACGGTGACGCTCCCGTCCTATACGCGGCTGCTCGCCTCGAACACGCCCGAGCGCGCGCCGCTCCCGACGCCGCTCGACGTGTCGGGGCTGGTGGAGAAGACCGGCGGGACGAACTTCTACGCCACGGCGAAGGACTACGACCCTCTGTTCAGGGCTCTGGCCGAGGAGGTGACCTCGACCTACGTCCTCGCCTTCTACCCGCCCGAAGAAAAAAGGCGCGACGGGCGCCTCCACACCATCCGTGTGGAAGGCCCGCGCGGCCTCACCGTCCGCCAGAATCGTACGACCTATCAGAGTCGTGATAAGTGATGAGTGATAAGTGATAAGAAGAAGCCATCGCTGTTCTTATCACTCATCACTTATCACTCATCACTAGTATGCGTCCTCGTCCTCATCGTCCTTGTAGTCGTCTTCGTCGAGGTCTTCTTCGACGATGTCGAGTTCGACGGGGTCGAGTCCGACGATCTCCAGCTCGGTTGCGCAATCGTCGCAGGTGACCGTGTCGCCTTTGTCGGCGTCGAGGTCAACGTGGACTTCGGCTTCGCAGTCAGGACACGTTCCTACCGGCACTGTTCCCTCCTCCAGTTTTCATCTAGACGGGAGGCACACCCGACCTGCTCTGGGAGAGTGCCCCGCGCACGCTGCTCTGAATCTCCGCCGACAATCTAACCGCGCCCGCGCGTTTTTGCAATAGCCTTTCTCCCGCGCGCAGTGGCATACAACTTTTAGCTGTTAACGAGCCTGAACGGACGTCTTTACCGGGGGCTACGGCGGTGTTCATGCGGATGCGCCGCCACCGCGGGGGTCTGACCTGTCCCGACCCGCGGCGGTCGCGCCCGACTGCGCCACGCGATAACTCACATCGAAGCCCGCGACGCTCTGTCAGTTCGGGCCGGGCCGCGGTTCGAGACGCTTGCGCGCCTCTGCGGCCTCGGGGCTGCGCGGGTGTCGGCGGAGGATTTCGCGGAAGGCCGCGCCGTCGTAGCGGTAACGTTTGGAGGCGGGGTCGAAGTCGAAGACGACGCCGAGCCGCCGGTAGCGGTCGAGGCCGTTGTAGCCGAGGAAGTAGCTGGCGACGGGCGCGCCGCCGGCCTGCATCTCGCCGGGGTCGAGGCGGCGCGCGGCCTCGCGCGTCAGGCGCTCGGCGGCTTCGGCGGCCGCGTCGCCGTAGACGAGCAGCGCGGCGGGGCGCAGCGTCGAGCGCGGGAACGTTTCGAGCAGGATGCGCGCACGCGCGAGGCGGTCGAACTCCGCGGAGCCGCGCACGAGCCGCAGCAGTCGCGCGTCTTCGCCCGTGCGCGCGGGGCGCACGACCGCCTCGGCCTGTAGCCAACCGCCCGTGCGGCTCGTCACAGACACGCGCAGGAACGTCAGGCCCCCGGAGGCGCGCTCGCCCGTGACCGAGACGAAGCGCCCGCGGCTCAATCTCTGCACGAGGTTCGCCGTCGGCGTCGGCGCGTCGCGGAGCGCCGCCAGACGCTCGTCCACCACGACGGCCACCCCGCCGCCCGCGGGCGTCCGACGCCTTCTCTGTGCCTCTGCCGTGGAAGTTATCAGTAAGAGGACGAACGCCGCGGCGGCGATTCGTTTGAACGAGACGGTCAGACGTTTGTGAGGCATGGCCTCCCTCCTTCGTCGGGTCAGGTTGAGGTCGGCCCTTGGCGGAGGGGTTGCAGTGGCGGAACGAAATTGATGAAAGTCGCTTCTCTAACGCGGAGCGTCTAGCGCGGCGCGCGGCGGCGCGGGTTCGCGGCGAGGAGCGCTTCGAGCTTGGCGCGTGCGGGCGCCGTCTTGCCCTTCGAGACTTGCGGCCGGCTGGCGTGGTGCAGGTGCGTGACGGCCACTGCGAGCGCGTCGGAGGCGTCGAAGGGCGCGGGCGGCTCCGTCAGCTTGAGCAGCACGCGCATCATCTCCTGCACCTGCTGTTTCTCGGCCGCGCCGAAGCCGACGACCGTCTGCTTGATGAGCCGCGGCGCGTACTCTGCGATCTCGACGCCCGCGCGCTCGGCTGCGAGCAGCACCACGCCGCGCACGTGCCCGAGCTTGAGCGCCGTCTGCGCGTTGACGGCGAAGAACGCCTCTTCTACCGCGCAAACGTCGGGACTGAACTTCTCGACGAGGGCTTCGACGCCCGTGCTGATCTTCAGCAGCCGCGCCGAGAAGCGCTCGCGCGGGCTCGCCCTGACCGTCCCGAAGTCCACCAGACGGTAGCGGCGCGCGTCGCCATCGACCACGCCCCATCCCGTCGTCTCGCTCCCCGGATCAATACCTAAAACGCGCACGCGCCTTTATACACCAAGCCCCGCGGGCGCGCACCAACAATCGAATGTACCCGTGCGTAAGCCCGACCGTGAGGGCTTCCGCCTCATTCGGTACGACTCAGACCAGCGACATTGTCAGGCGCGTGACCGATGCGGGGGCGAAGCGGTAGACGAAGGTCGGGCCGCCGGCCTTCACCTCGCCGTCCGTGGGTTCGAGCGCGCGCGGGTTGGCGAAGGTGTTGTGTGCGTGGATGTCCGTCGAAGTCAGCACACGACTCTGGCAGGAGCTGACGGACGCGCCGCGGACGGCGACCTCCGCCTCACGCGGCTGACTGTGGTGCGGGTTGACGACGGTGAGGATGAGCTGCTTGTCGTGCAAAGAGGCGGAGCCTTGCAGCCCCCAGAGCTTGGCCGGCCTCGCGTTCACGTGGGCCTCGATGTCGGGCGCGTTGAAGACCGTCCGCAGAGACTTGCCGCCCCCGTGCGCCGAGTACATCTCGAAGACGTGGTAGTTCGGCGTTGCGACGAACTTGTCCTCGTGCGCGAGGAAGAGCGAGTGGATGGTGTTGACGGTCTGCGCAACGTTCGCCATCGCGACCTTGTCGGCGTGACGGTTGAAGGTGTCGAGCGTGAGGCCCGAGATCAATGCGTCGCGCAGAGTGCCGGGGTAGGCCCAGAGGTAGGTCGCGGGCATCTCGCGCGCACGCCCGTGCCACGCGCCCCACTCGTCCACGACGAGCTTGACGCGATGCCTGATGTCCACCCCGCCCATGATGGCCCAGTGCTCCGTGATGAGCGACTCCATCCGGTCGGCCTTCGCCAGCAGCTCGTACCAGCCGGCCTCGTCGTAGTCGGTCGAGGCTTTCCGCGGCGCATCGATCCCCGCGTAGTAGTGCAGCGCCCAGCCGTAGAGCGAGCCGAACATCCGGTCGCCCTTCTCCGCCAGCTTCGTGAAGAACCCGCGCGTCCAGTTCCAGTCGCCCGCGTCCGGCCCCGCCGCGACGAGGTTGAGCTTCAGGCCGTAGCGCGGCACCCACGCGACGAACCTGCGGAACTCCGTGGCGTACTCCTCGGGCGTGAAGTTGCCGCCGCAGGCCCACGACTCGTTGCCGACGCCCCAGTACTTCACATTGAAGGGCGCAGGGTCGCCCGCCGCCGCGCGCAGCCGCGAGTTCGTCGTCAGGTTCGCGGGGGCGTTGCAGTACTCCACCCACTCGTAGAAGTCTTTCGCGGGGAGGCTCCGCAGGTTGGCGGCGAGGTAGCCTTCGGCGCCGACGAGTTTGCAGAAGCGCATGAACTCGTTGGTGCCGAAGTGGTTCGTCTCGTAGACCTGCGGACTATCGGAATCTTTGGTCGAATCGCTGACCCAGAAGTTCGTGCGGCGTGGGCGCTCGCGGCGCGGCCCTGTTCCGTCGCGCCAGTTGTACTGGTCGGCGAAGCAGCCGCCGGGCCAGCGCACGACGGCCGGTTTGATCTTCCGCATGTGCTCGACGAGCGCGGCGCGCACCCCGCCCACGTTCGGAATCTTCGACCCCTCGCCGACCCACACGCCATCGTAGATGACGCCGCCCAGGTGCTCGATGAAGTGGCTGTAAATCTCCGGCGCGACGGTGCCGATCTGCTCACCGAGCAGGATTTCGACCTTGGCGTCGGCGGCCCGCGCGCCGCGCGGGGCGAGCAGCGCGGCCGAACCCGCCAGTGCCCCGCCGATAAACTCACGTCGGTTGATGTTGCGCAACGCTCCGCCCTCCTGACGCGAAAGATGTATTGACTCGGTGGCCGGGACGCCGAGTTTATCACGCCCCTACGCACTTGAGGACGGATACGAGCGGCGGCGCGGCTCGACCCAGGTCGTCGAGCTTGAACACGAGGATGGCGAGATTTACCGGCGGCCGCGGAGCAGCGATACGTGCTTGTCCACTGGGCCGAACTCGACCACTACTAAAAGAAGCAGGTGATTTAATCAGCCGAAGCGATTGGGTTGTGGGGCGGCCGGAAAGAGAGAGGCGGGCGTGGGACTGAAGGTAGTCCGCGCCCGCCTCTGTGGTGTGTGAGTGGCGAATGCTCAGGCGCCGGCCATGTCGGCCTCGTCCATGTCGAAGTTGGCGGAGACCTTCTGCACGTCGTCGTGGTCTTCGAGCGCCTCCATCAGCTTGACCATCTGGCGCGCCTCGATTCCTTCGAGCTTCTTGTACTCCTTCGGCACCATCTCGACCTCGGCGACCTGCGGCTCGATGCCGGCCTTCTTGACGGCTTCGAGCACCGCCTCGAAGTCGTCGGGCGAGGTGATGACTTCGAAGTTGTCGCCGTCGTCGCGCAGGTCTTCGGCCCCGGCGTCGGTGACGATCTCGAACAGCTCGTCCTCGGGCTTCGCCTCCTTCGCGACGACGATGTAGCCCTTCTTCTCGAACATCCAGTTGACCGCGCCGGAGGTGCCGAGGTTGCCGCCGTTCTTCCCGAAGATGTGACGAATCTCCGCGACCGTGCGGTTGCGGTTGTCGGTCATCGAATCGACCATCACGGCCACGCCGCCGGGGCCGTAGCCCTCGTAGGTGATCTCGTCGTAGGAGACGCCCTCCTCCGCGCCCGTCCCGCGCCGCACGGCGCGCGCGATGGTGTCGTTGGGCATGTTGGCGCCTTTGGCGTCGGAGATGGCCTTGCGCAGCCGCGCGTTGGCGTCAGGGTCGCCGCCGCCCGTGCGCGCCGCGACCTGAATCTCCTTAATCAGCTTGGTGAAAGCCTTGCCGCGCTTGGCGTCCAAAGCGCCCTTCTTGTGTTTGATAGTGTGCCACTTCGAGTGTCCGGACATCTTGATGAGTTCCTTGGTTGAGTTTGAAAGTTGAACCAGAAGCGGGTCGGAAATATACCACACCGCGCGCGCGACTCGTAACCGCGCCCTAACCCCCCGGCCGCGAGCCGCGCGAGGTCTTCCCGGTGCGCGCCCACGGCCCGCACGACCTTCGTCTTCGACGTGAGGCCGCCGACGATCTCGACCGACCGCGCGGGGACGCCCAGGCGCTTCGCGAGGAAGCGCGTCAACTCCTCGTTGGCCGCGCCCTCGACGGGCGGCGCCGCGACGCGCACCTTGAGCGCGCCGCCGTGCTCGCCCGCCGCGGCGGTCTGCGACGCGCGCGGCGCCACGCGCACCGCGAAGACGAGCGCCCCGCCCTCTTCCCTGTAGTCAATCATCCGGATTTGAAGTCAGACGCACGCGCCCGGCCGCTCACACGCGGAGCAGCGTGCCCGCCACGGCCCGCTGGAAGAGGTCGAGCAGCAGCAGCACGACGATGGGCGAGATGTCGAGGAAGCCGAGCGGCGGGATGAGCCGGCGGAACGGGCCGAGCACGGGCTCGGTCGCGCGGATGAGGAAGTGCAGCAGCCGGTTGTGCGGCCCGACGCCCCACGAGATGATGATGCGCGCGAAGATCATGAGCGAGTAGATGGCGAGGATTCCGAAGATGACGTAGCCGACGAGCGAGATCGGGTCGCCGAACGTCACGCTCTTGACCAGCCCGTGCACGGTGAAGAGCACCGTGTTGATGAACCGCGAGGCGAAGTAGCCGAGCAGGATGGCGATGAGGATGACGACCAGCGGCGTCAGGTTCGGGCTGATGCCCGCCTGGACGAGCGGCCGGCGCACGGGGTTGACCATCGGGTCAGTCCAGCGCCTGACCATGATGACGGGTCGGCTGAAGGGGTTGAGGTCGGCCTTGTTCAGAATCAGCCGCACCAACATCAGCACGATGACGACGAGGATGATCGTCGCAATCGCGTAGAACACGAACAGGCTTAATACGTTGAATATTTCCATGACCTAAGTTAGAGAGCCCGCCGCCCCGCCGGAGCCGCGCGCGCCGAACAGGGCCGTGCCGACGCGCACGAGCGTCGCGCCCTCCTCGACCGCTGCCTCGTAGTCGTGGCTCATGCCCATCGAAAGCTCGCCCGCCTCCCCGCCGAACGCCCCGCGCGCGCGCCACACGTCGCGCGTCTCGCGCAGGCGCCGGAAGAAGGGTCTGACCTTCTCCACGTCCTCGAAGAACGGCGGCACAATCATCAGCCCGCGGCAGCGCACGCGCGCGCAGCGCCCCAACACTTCAAATAAC
The DNA here is from genome assembly GCA_040510435.1 of Pyrinomonadaceae bacterium. GTDB lineage: Bacteria > Acidobacteriota > Blastocatellia > Pyrinomonadales > Pyrinomonadaceae > QHXN01. Next base: position 44,270 of record JBEVJD010000178.1, read on the forward strand.
GCCGGCAGCTCCCCCACGGTTGCACCGCTCTTCGAAGCCTCGCCCGCCAGGTCAACCTGCACGAGCACTTCGAGCCGCTCGCGCCCGTCGTCGGCGCAGAGGCGTTCGAGCCTTTCGACCAGGGCGGCCGTGTCGACCGAGTGAATCAGGTCGAAGAGACGCGCGGCGCGGCGCGCCTTGTTCGGCTGGAGGTGCCCGATGAGGTGCCAGCGCAGGCCGGGCGCGTCCGTCCTCAGCCCCTCTATCTTCGCCTCGGCCTCCTGCACGCGGTTCTCGCCGAAGTCTCTGACCCCGGCGGCCTCCGCGGCGTCGCGGACGAGCGCGGCCGGGTGCGTCTTGCTGACGGCGACGAGCCTCACCGCTGCGGGGTCGCGCCCCGCGCGCAGCGCCGCGCGCTCGATGCGGCTTAAGACTTCCGCGGCTCGCGCGCGTAACTCAGACGCCTCTGGCCTCGACTCAGAACCCATTGTTGCGATTCCGTTGTGAACGTTCACGACTATATCAAGCGCGCGCCGGAGCCCGCAACCGACCCGTACGCGGCCGTCTCAAACCGTGCCCCTTTTCGTACACGAAACAGGTCAGGCCGACACTGTTTCGTGTGCCCGCCTTCGCCAAGTGTTCTTAGTACAGGACTTTTTCCGCCGCTTTCGGCAGCGGGGCAAGTGGCACGGCGCTTGTTTTTATACCCGGCGGGCTACTGAGTTGACAATATTAGCAATCCGTTGACGGACACGAGGAGGTTTAGGGATGAGGAGTGGCAAAGGTTACTTGACGAGGACTCTCATGCTGGCGGTCGGGCTTTTCCTGCTTCTGCCTGCGGCCACGGTGAACGCGCAGTGGAACAGGGAGCGAAACAATCAGCGTCAGGATCAGCGTCGCCAGCAGCGTGAGGCGCGGCGCGACCGCGACGGCGACGGCGATTTCGACCGCCGCGACCGCGCAATCCGCCGCCAGCAACAGCAGCAGCGCAACAACGGTTACGGCTACGGCCGCGACCCGCGCGACCGTGACGGCGACGGCGATTACGACCAGCGCGACGTTTACATCATCCAGCAACAGCAGCGCAACGGCGGCTACTACGGCAACAACGGCGGCTACGGCAACCGCGGTTATGGCAACTACGGCTACGGCAACTACACGCAGTCGCAGCAGACGGCTCTGAACGCCGGCTACAACGAGGGCATCAAGGAAGGCCGCAGGGATCGCAGCCGTGGCGGCTACCGCAACGTGAACGACTACAGCGCGTACCGCAACGCCGACAAGGACTACAACTCGCGCTACGGCGACCGCTACCAGTACCAGCAGTACTTCCGCCGGGGCTTCGAGAACGGCTACAACGA
>JBEVJD010000179.1:0-7882 GCA_040510435.1 Pyrinomonadaceae bacterium
TGCTGTAGCCGGGGCCGTGCAGTTCTATGCGCGGGTCGTTCTTCCACGCGCCGACCGAAGAGATGTCGCCGAACATCATCCCGCGCCCCGTCTGTTCGAGGATGACGCCCGCGCCCGCGTGGTCGGTCGGGTAATAGCCGAACGCCTCACGCGGGACGCCCGCGCGCGCGAACGCTTCGATCAAACGGTAAGGCGTCCACGGCTCGGACGCGCCGGGCTTCAACACGAGCGGCGTCTTCAGCGCGACCGCGGGCGTCCAGAGCGCGTGGACGGCGGGCGAGTTGCTGGGCAGCACCACGCCCAGCGCGGACGCGAGCGGGTAGAAGCTCAACACCTGACCGCCCTGCTCGCCGAAGCCCTCGTCCAGCACCTTCAGGTCGAGCCCGCGCGTCAATCCCGACAGCACGTCGCCCATCGTGTCGAGCACGCCGCGAATCTTCGACATGTTCCGGCGCACGAGCACGTGCGGCATCCCCGTCGTCGCCGTCACCTGCCGCACGTAGTCCTCGGGCGTCTGCGTGGCGTCGCCCAGCGGCAACTCGCCCTCGGCGAAATGCCCGGCCGCGCTCGCGCACAACGCGAGCAGCTCTTCGACGGTGAACTTCGCGAGCGCCGCCCGCGCATCATTTTGAGCGCGCAGGTCGCGCCGGATGAGCCCGACGTTCGCCTGACTCACCTCGACGAACGGCTCCCGCGTCCGGTAGTGAACCGCGCGCGCCGCCTCAAGACTCCGGTACGGCTCGCCTCTGCGAAGAATTGGGATGTGAAGCATAAGCAAGTAGTCAGCAGTCAATAGTCAGCGCTTGTTTGAACAGTCTTCGCTCCGGAGGAGCGGGATGTTTATAGCTTACGGCTATTATTAAAATCCAAGCTCCGGAGGAGCGGCATGTCGCATGTCGCCCCTGACGGGGCTCCGGTTTAATTAAACCGCCGGAGCTATAAACATGATGTCCCTACGGGACTTCCGATACGGGCTCCGACATCTTCAACTCAGAAATTCAGTACACCCCTTCCACCACATTCGTTTGCAGTTTCGAGAAGGGGCGAACGTTGCGGACGCCGTCCCAGGGGTAGGCGTCGCAGGGCGGCTCGCGCTCGGCCTCGTCGCGTTCGAGGAAGCGCGGCATGAAGAACTCTTTGGTCAACGTCGTCAGGCGCACGCGCCCCGTCTCACCGTAGCCGACGACGCGCGCGGGGTCGTTGGGGTCAACGACCTCGACCAGCGCGCGCGGCGCGGGCGGGTAGTAGATGATGTCGAAGGGGTCGCCCTCCGCACGCGGCTTGTGGACGGCGAGCCCCATCAGTGTGTTGCCGTAGGTCGGCGCGAAGTAGGCGCCCTCCATCAACTCCTCGACGGCGAAGCGGTGGAACTGCGGCGTCATCTCCGTCCCGCCGCAGAAGACGCCGGTGATGCCGATTTTCTTCAAAGAGACCTTCTCACAAAGAGCTTCCAGAAGCTTCGGCGTGGTGAAGAGGCAGCGGATGCCTTCGTGCGCGCGCAGCAGCGTTAAGCCCTGCTCGACGACGTGCTGCTTGTAGGCTTCGGCCTCGCGCGGCTTGCCCGCCTTGAGGAGCTTGATGACCCAGCGCGGGTCGAGGTCGACGGCGAAGCAGATGCCGCGGCGGTGCTGCGCGAGGTGTTCGACGGCGAGGCGCAGGCGGCGCGGCCCCGTCGGCCCCAGGCTCAGCCAGTCCGCGCCGACGGGGAAGAACTCGTCGGGGAGCGTGTGGCTGAACATCTCGTAATCGACGCGGAAGTCTTCGACGTTGATGCGCGACTTGGGCACGCCCGTCGAGCCGCCCGTCTCGAAGACGTAGACGGGGCGGTCGGCGAGCCCCTTCGGCACCCAGCGGCGCACGGGGCCGCCGCGCAGCCACTCGTCCTCGAAGGGCGCGAGCCGGTCGAGGTCGTCGTAGGTCTTCACCTCCTCGCGCGGGTCGAAGCCGAGGCTCTTCGCGCGTTCGAGCCAGAAGGGGCTGCCCGTCGCGGGGTCGAAGTGCCAGGCCACCACCTCGCGCACCCACGCGTCGAGCGCGGCGCGCGAGTCTCTGATTTTCGTCTCGATTGTTTCTGCCGGTGCTGTCATGTCGGTTTCGCAGATTAACCGCCCGGGGCGCCTCCGCACAACTCTCTACGAAGGAAGTGTGGAAGAGTTTTGGACAAAGCTCACTCGGATTGGACGCGCACGCGCCGCCCGTCACAAAACGATTTACAGACACGCCGTTCGGGCGGCATTATACCCCACACCCCAGACCGGATTGGCCCGCCGCCCGCGGGCGTCCTGACCCGATTGACTTCAAGCTTCATGCAAGGAGACGAAACGAAGATGAGAAGCACACGCGTCCTGCCCTCGGCGTTGGCGGCGCTCTTCCTGTTGGCGTGGTGCGCGACCCCCGCGGCGGCGCAAACGCCGGCCGAGTGGCCGCAGTGGCGCGGCCCCAACCGCGATGGCATCTCGAAGGAGACGGGGCTGCTCAAGGAGTGGCCGGCGTCCGGGCCGCCGCTCGTGTGGAAGACGGCGGGCGCGGGGCGCGGCTACTCTTCGCTCGCGTCCTCGAAGGGGCGGCTCTATACGATGGGCTTGCGCGGCGAGCGCGAGTTCGTCGTCGCCTTCGACTTCAAGACCGGCAAGGAGATTTGGGCGACGCCCTACGGCCAGGCGTTCCGCAACGACCGCGGCGACGGCCCGCGCGGCACGCCCACCGTTGACGGCGACCGCGTCTACGTCCTCGGCGGCAACGGCGACCTCGCCGCGCTCGACGCCGCCAGCGGCAAGGTCGTCTGGACGATGAACGTCTTGCAGAAGTTCGGCGGCCGGAACATCACTTGGGGCATCAGCGAGTCGCCGCTCGTCGTCGGCGAGAAGCTGCTCGTCAATCCGGGCGGCCCCGGCGCGAGCGTCGTCGCGCTCAACAAGAAGGACGGCGCGCTCATCTGGAAGAGCCAGAGCGACCCGGCCGGCTACTCCTCGGGCATCCCCGTCGAGATCAATGGTAAGACGCAGGTCGTCTTCTTCACCTCGACGCGCGGACTCGGGCTCGACCTTGAGACGGGGAACCTTCTGTGGGACTACCCGAAGGCGGCGAACGGCACGGCCAACGCGGCGACGCCTGTGGCGCGCGGCAACCGCGTCTTCATGACTTCGGACTACGGCAACGGCGGCGGGCTCGTCGAGATCAAGACGGACGCGAAGGGCGTGACGGCCTCCGAGGTCTACTTCACGCGCGAGATGCGCAACCACCACAGCAGCTCGGTGCTCATCGGCGACCACCTCTACGGCTTCTCGGGCGGCATTCTGACGGCGATGGGCTTCGACACGGGCAAGGTCGCCTGGAAGGATCGCAGCGTCGGCAAGGGCTCGCTCGTCTACGCCGACGGCCTCATCTACCTTTTGAGCGAGGACGGCGTCGTGGGACTGGCCGAGGCCACCCCCGAGGGCTACCGCGAGAAGGGTCGCTTCCGCATCCCGCAGGACTCCCTGCCAACGTGGGCGCACCCCATCGTCGCCGGCGGCCACCTCTTCATCCGCGACCAGGACACCATCTACGCCTACGACCTGCGGCAGAAGAAGTGAGCCGCGCCGCTTTAATTGTCCTTGTCGGTTGAATGTAATTCAGGAGGCGTTGAACACAGAGACACAGAGACACAGAGACACGGCTTGTATGATATTTCAACAAGCCGTGTCTCTGTGTCTCTGTGTCTCTGTGTTGAAATTCTGCTCACTTCTTCCGCCCGACGGCGAAGAGGCTCTTCGACGTGCGGACGTAGATGACGCCTTCGGAGAGGGCGGGCGTCGCCATCAGCAACTCGCCCATCGAGTTCGTCGCGACGTGCTCGAACTTCCGGCCGGCCGCGACGACGAGCACCTCGCCGTCCTCGTTCGAGAGGTAGAGCTTGCCGTCCGCGGCCACGGGCGATGCGCTGAAGCCGCTGCCCACGGTCGGCAGGCGCTGGCGGTAGACCTCCTCACCCGTCCGCAGGTCGTATGCGTCTAACACCCCGTTGTTCGAGAGCACGTAGAGCAGGCCGCGGTAGACGAGCGGCGTCGGCATGTACGACCCGCGCCCCGTGCGGCTCCAGGCGACCGCCGCGCTGTCGGTCTTACCTTCGGGCGGCGTGATGTCGCCCTTCGCGCCGCTACGCACCACGAAGATGGGCCGCTCGGGCGCGCGCCCGCTAACGACGACGAACAGGTCTTCGGCGAAGACTGGCGTCGGCGCCGTTATCTTCGAGCTGCGCCCGAGCCGCCACAGTTCCCTCCCCGTCCGCGGGTCGTAACCCCTGATGTAGTTCGAAGCGTTCGCCACCAGCTCCGGCCCCTTCGAGGTCACGGCGACGGTCGGCGTGCCCCACGATGGCAGCTCGTCGCGCTCGGTCTTCCACACGGTCTTCCCCGTCGAGGCGTCGAGCGCGAGGAGGAACGAGTCGTCCTGCGTGTCGCACTGTAGGATGACGAGGCCGTCCCAGATGACGGGCGAGCTTGCCGGGCCCCACTCGTAGGTCGGGATGTCGTAAGCGCCGAGGTTGAGCCGGCCCAAGTCCACCTTCCAGAGCATGCGCCCCGTCATGTCGTAAGCGTAGACGCCCTGCGACCCGAACCACGCGACGACGACGCGGCCGTCCGTCGCGGGGGTCGAGTTGGCGTAGGTGGACTTGATGTGTCGCTTGTCCACGGGCGCGCCCTGACGCGCCGTGCGCTCCCAGAGGACTCTGCCGGTTCGCTTGTCGAGCGCGTAGAGCACCCAGCGTTGCTCGGAGGTGTCTTTGGACGCGTCGCCGTCGCCGTAGAGTCCGGGGCGGAAGCTCGCGGCCGGGTCGCTGCTGACGGAACTGGTGACGAAGATTTTGTCTCCCCAGACGACGGGGCTCGAATGCGCGAGGCCGGGGACGGGCGTGCGCCAGAGGACGTTCTCGCCCTTCGCGCCATCCCAGCGGTCTGGGAGGTTCTGCCCGTCGGCCACGCCCGAAGCCTGCCGGCCGCGGAACGAGGGCCAGTTCCCCGACGGGCTGCCCGGCTCCGCCCGCGCGGGCGCGCGCGCCCCCCCCGTCCTCACGATGCGCCGCGCTGTCTTAGGCGTAGCTTCACCGGCCGGCGACCAAGTGCTGCGGTCTAAGATCATCCGCCGCACCGTGCAGTCGTCCGCGACGAGGTCGAAGCCGACTCGGCCGCCGTCGGTGCGAACCCTGTAACGCCCCGGCGCTTCGCAGCCCTTGGGGGCCTCGCCGGTCAGAAGAAACTCGACCTCGTCGCCCTTCAACTTCCAGTTGCCGGCGAGCGTGGGCCAGCGGTCGCCCTCGACCTTGAACGTGCCGGCGGGCTCGAACCGCGCGGTGAAGACGCCGAACTTCAAAGGCGTGGAAGGGATGCGCGCGTCGGCCTGGCGGCCGGCGGCTGCGTGGTGCGCCGCGAACCCTACGGTAAGCGTCAGCGCGAGGCGGAGAATTCTGCGGCTCGTTCTTTTCATGCGTCGCCCCCCTTAGCGCGGCATACAAACACATCAGAGACAAAGATGTCCACCGGTTTTAAGTTGAGCAGCTATGCCGCGGGCTTTCAACACGAAGACACGGAGACACAGTTCGTTGAGCTATAACTTCAAAGCGGTGTCTCCGTGTCTCTGTGTCTCCGTGTTAATCGCTCTCGGTATCCGCCCTACATTTTCCTGACGAAGCACCTGCCGGGGAGCTGCCTCAACAGCTCACGCATCTCAAGGCCCAACAGCACGCCCGCCAGCTCCGAGACCGACAGCCCCGACGCCTCCGCCAGCGCGTCTATGTGCGCGGGCTCGTCCACGGGGATGAGCTTGAGCACCGCGCTCTCCGGCTCGGACAGTCCGGCGGGCTCGGGCGGGCGCGCGTGCGAGGGCGCGCCCTTCGCCTTCAACTCCGGCGGGATAATCGCGGCGGCGATGTCGGGCGGGAACTCCGCGACCACGTCCTGCCAGACTTGAATCAACTTCGCGCCCGCGCCTTTGATGAGGAAGTTCGTGCCGAAGGAGTTGCCGCTCGTGATGTTGCCGGGGACTGCGAAGACCTCGCGCCCCTGTTCGAGCGCGAGCCGCGCGGTGATGAGTGACCCGGAATTTTCGGAAGCCTCGACGACAATCACGCCGTAACTCAACCCGCTGATGATGCGGTTGCGGTAAGGAAAATTCTCCGCGACGGGCGGCGTGCCGAGCGGGAACTGCGTGACGAGCGTCCCGCCCTTCTCAAGAATCTCCTCGCCCAGCCGCCGGTGGTCGCGCGGGTAGACTTCGTCGATTCCCGTCCCCAGCACGGCCGCCGTGCGCCCGCCGGCTTCGAGCGCGCCGCGGTGCGCCGCCGCGTCCACGCCCCGCGCGAGCCCCGAGACAATCGTCACGCCGCGCGCGGCCAACTCGCGCGCGAGCGAGTGCGCGACGTTCTGCCCGTAGGTCGAGCAGCGGCGCGAGCCGACCACGCCGACGCACGGCGCTTCGAGGCACGCGCGCCACGCCCCGCGCACGTAGAGCGTGACGGGCGGGTCGGGTATCTCGCGCAGCAGCGCGGGGTACGCGCCGTCGTCTAAGGCCAGCACGTCCGCGCCCGCGAGCGCGCGCACGCGCTCAAGCTCGACCGCCGCCGCCCCCATCCGGTCGCGTAGCGCGATGGACTCGACCGCCTCCGGCCGCAGGCGCAGGCGCTCCAACTCCGACCTCAGCGCCCCGAAGACGCCCTCGGCCGACCCGAACCTCTCCAACAGGCGCGCGGCCGCACGCGGCCCCACCCCGGGCGTCATGTTCAGCGCGATCCACTCTTTCATGAATTTTTGATTTGCGATTCTTGATTTTTGATTCGGAGCGAATGAGGGAAGCGATTGATTCAATCGCCAATCAAAAATCAAAGACCAAAAATTGAAGCTGGCGGAGGCGTGTGGGAATCGAACCCACCCGCGCATGCTCTCACAGGCGCGCTGACGGTTTTGAAGACCGCGCCGCTCACCAGAACGGATGCGCCTCCTCGGTGTCTGGCGGGACGCTGCCAACCTAAGTCGCGCGCGCGGCGACTGTCAAGCGCTTACGTCGCCGCGCGAGCGCGCTTGACTCGCCCGAGGCCGTCCGTCCATCATTGGCCGCGTCTAATTCGACCGCACTTAACATTCCTACAACACGGAGTCTGGAGGCTTATGGCAGAAGCGGAAGCTCAGGCCGCGGCGGGAGCGCAAGGCGTTGAGGCGCGCGCGCTCGTGCGCTACGAGGCGGCGGAGGGCGTGGCCGTCCTTACGCTCGACGACCCGCCCGCGAACACCTACACGTACGAGATGATGCGGCAGCTCGACGCGTCCATCCTGCGCGCGCGGATGGACGAGGCCGTCCACGTCATCGTCATCACCGGCTCAGGCGAGAAATTCTTCTGCGCGGGCGCCAACATCTCGATGCTGACGGAGATGACGCCGACCTTCAAATACTACTTCTGCCTCCACGCCAACGAGACGCTGTCGCGCCTGGAGCAGACGCCGAAGCTCGTCGTCGCGGCCATCAACGGCCACTGCGTCGGCGGCGGGTTGGAAGTGGCGCTCGCCGCCGACATCCGCGTGGCGCGCAAGGGCGCGGGCAAGATGGGGCTGCCCGAGGTGAGCCTCGGCGTGCTGCCCGGCACGGGCGGGACGCAGCGCCTCGCGCGCGTCGTCGGCAAGTCGCGCGCGATTGAGCTGATGGCCGCGGGCGAGCTCTTCGACTTCGAGCGCGGCGCGGAACTCGGCCTCGTCAACCACGTCTTCGAGGCCGACTCGGCCGCTTCGTTCCGGGAGCAGTTCATGGCCTACGCCCGCCGCTTCACCGCGCCCGGACGCGCCGCGCTCGCCGTCGGCCGCATCAAGCGCAGCGTCCAGTCCGGCGCCGAAATCCCCTTCGAGTACGGCCTCGC
>JBEVJD010000180.1:0-8123 GCA_040510435.1 Pyrinomonadaceae bacterium
TGTCCACCTTCGTCGAGGGGCCGAGGCCGAAGTAGAGGCAGGGGTCGTTCTGCGAGGCGTAGCTGCCGCCGCTCAACGCGTCGGCGCGCTGGCGGAGTTTGCCGGTGGTGACGTAGACGGTCGCGCCGGTCGCGTCGCGCGGGCTCTTCTTCGCCGTGTCTCCGACGAGGCGCAGGCGCAGCCAATGGTGCTTCGCGTCCGTGACGTTGCGGAGGAGCGTGGGCGCGGCGTCGAGGTTGTTGACGACGAGGTCGAGCCGGCCGTCAAGGTCTAAATCGCCGACGGCGAGGCCGCGGCTCGGCCACGCTTCGGCGAGGCCGGAGCCGGGGGCGGCGCCGACGCGCTGGAACTGGCGCGCGCCGCGCTCGGCCTGTCGCGCGTCGGGGTGCGCGGCGTTGCGGAAGAGCAGAAGTTGCTGCGCGTAGGAGGTGCCCCACTGCTGCGCGTCCACGACCGGGTAGACGTGGCCGTTGGCGATGATGACATCCTTCCAGCCGTCTGCGTCGTAGTCGAAGAAGGCCGTGCCCCAGCCGAGGAAGGGGATGGACGGCTCGCCCATGCCGGCCTGAAAGGTCACGTCGGTGAAGTTGCCGTCGCCGTCGTTGTGGTAGAGCGTGTTCGAGTCGTCGGAGAAGTTCGTGACGAAGAAGTCCACGCGGCCGTCGTTGTCGTAGTCGCCGACGCCGAGCCCCATCCCGGCCTGCTCGCGCCCGTTCTCGTTCAGGGCGACGCCCGAGGGGTAGCCTGTCTCCTCGAACGTTCCATTGCCCTTGTTGATGTAGAGCTGATTGGGCGTCGAATCGTTGACGACGATGAGGTCGGGCAGGTGGTCGTCGTCGGCCCTCACCCACGCGGACGAGAACCCGTAGTAGCGTGACGTGTCGTTCAAGCCCGTTCTGTCGCTCACGTCCTCGAACGTGCCGTCGGGCTTCTGCCGGTAGAGCGTGTCGGTCTCGCCCTTGAGGCCGCGCGGGCCGCACATGACGGCGACGCCGCGGAACTGGCAGAAGTTCGCCGCGACCTGCCCGGGCTTGCCCACGTCCGAAGGCGAGCGCGGGAGGTTTTCGAGGTCGAACGCGACGTAGCCGGGGACGAATAGGTCGAGGCGCCCGTCCGCGTCGTAGTCGCCGAAACTCGCGCCGGTTGACCAGCCTTTTCGCGCAACGCCGACCCTCGGCGCCACGTCTGTGAACGTGCCGTCGCCGTTGTTGCGGTAGAGGCGCGAGGTTCCGAAGTTGCCGACGTAGATGTCCGCGAAGCCGTCGTTGTCATAGTCGCCGACGGCGACGCCCATGCCCCAGCGCTCGTTCGACACGCCCGCCTTCTCCGTCACGTCCTCGAACTTCCAGCCGCCGAGGTTGCGATAGAGCGCGGCGCGCGGCGCCTTCTCTCTCCCCGACTCCGCGCCGATGGACGAGCCGTTGAGGAGGTAGATGTCGGGCAGCCCGTCGTTGTCGTAGTCGAAGACGGCCACGCCGCCCGAGACCGTCTCGACGATGTAGTCCTTCTGTCTGCTCCCCGAACTGTGCCTGAACTTCGCGAGCGCGGTGCGCGCCGTCACGTCCTCGAAGACGACCGAAGCCTTCGGGTCAACGATGCCGGCCGTGCGCCGGGCGCCCGAGACGGCCGACGAGCCCGTCACCACGCCCATGCCCTGCGGCCGCGGCTCCTGCTGCTGCGCGTGCGTTGAGGCGTGCGAGAGCGTCAGCGCGGCGAGCAGTGTGAGGGCGAGCGTGCGACGGACGCGGGGCAAAGGGGGATTGCTTATCATCTGTGACTTCGGAAAAATTAGAGCCTACTGATATCCGCCTGCCGCCTACTTTTCACGGACGGTCTGGTATGAATCCAACGCGGGGGAGTTGAGCGTCTGCACCTTGCCGCCCGGCCAGCGAACCTCGACCGTGCGGACGCCGGTCTGAGAACCCAGACCGACGAGCAGGCGCGTGTCGTTGGTGGAAAGATAACTGCCCGCGCCCGTCACGTCAAAGACCTGGCGCGCGCCCGCAACGTCGGTCACGACGACGCGCGCGCCCAGTGCCTGCCTGTTCATCCCGGCGGCGACGAGCGTGAGGCCGAGCCATCGGTTCTTCGCGCCGGAGTTGCGCAGGACGAGCGCCGGACCGTCCGTCTGCGCGAGCACAACGTCCGTGTCGCCGTCGTTGTCTAGGTCGCCGAAGGCGGCGCCGCGCGCGGCGAGCGGGACGCTGAGGCCGGCCGCAGTCGAGACGTTGACGAACGTCCTGCCGTTGTTGCGTAGGAGCAGCGGCGGCTGTTTGTAGAGGATGAAGCCGGTCGTCTTCTCGATGGTGTCGAGCACGTGACCCTGCGCGACGAAGATGTCGCGCAGGCCGTCCGCGTCGAAGTCCGCGAAGCGCGCGCCCCAGCCCGAGTAGGGGATGGTGATGGGGCCTAAGCCCGTCGTCCCCGTCGCGTAGGAAAAGCTCAGGTCGCCGTTGTTGCGGAAGAGCGGGTAGGTCTCGTTCGAGAGCGCGGTGACGAAAACGTCCACGCGGCCGTCGTTGTCGTAGTCGGCGGCGTCCACGCCCATCCCCGCGAAAGCCTTCCCGTTCTCGTCGTAGCCGACGCCCGCGAGCAGCGCCACGTCCTCGAACGTGCCGTCGCCCTTGTTGCGGAAGAGGAACTGGCGCGCGTTGTCGTTCGCCTGAAACACGTCCGTCCAGCCGTCTCCGTCGAAGTCCGCGAAGGCGACGCCGAGCCCTTTGCCCTCGGGGTCTGCGACGCCGCTGCGGACGCTCACGTCCTCGAAGGTGCCGTCGGGTTTCTGGCGGAGGAGAACGGGCGCGGCGCCTTTGAAGTTGTCGGGGTGGCAGTAGGCGCGCACCTGCTGTGAGCCGCAGTAGAGCGCGCCGCGCTCGAAGTCCCACTCCATGTAGCGCGCGACGTAGAGGTCGAGCCGCCCGTCGCGGTCGTAGTCGAACCAGCCCGCGCTCGTCCCCCAGCCCTGCACGACGGCCTTCAACTTCTGCGTCACGTCCTCGAACGTCGCGTCGCCGCGGTTGCGGTACAGGCGCCCCGCGCCGCCGAAGCCCGCGACGTAGATGTCCGCGCGGCCGTCGCCGTCGAAGTCTCCGGCGGCCGCCCCCATCGAGTAGCCCTCACCGCGAAGGCCGGCGCGCTCGGTCACGTCCTCGAAGGTGCCGTCGGGCTTCTGTCGGTAGAGGCGATCCCAGAAGCGCGGGTCGCGTTTGTCGGGCGCGGCCGTCTTCGGCATCGGGTCGGCGAGTTGCGCGCCGTTGGTGAAGAAGAGGTCGAGGCGCCCGTCCGAGTCGAAGTCGAGGAGCGCGACGCCCGCGCCCATCGTCTCGGGCAGGTACTTCTGCGAGGTGGGCGAGGCGGCGTGACGGAAGTTGATGCCGACCCGGGCCGTCACGTCCGCGAAGACGACGGGCGAGGCCGACTGCGGCGCGGGCGGCGCGCCCCGGCGCGTCGGGGGCGCCGTGTCGTAGGAGCGCCCAGTCCGCTGCTCAGGGGGCTGCTGCGGCGCGGGCGTCTGGCGCGCGTGCGCCGCCACCGCGCAGAGCGACACGAGCGCCAGCACGACGAGACGGCGGAACAGTTTCGACGCCCTGCTTTGAGTCGAGACCATTTCTGTACCGTATCAAAACGTCCTCACGCCATACAAGCGGACAAATGCAGAGCATCGTCTGAAAGGCGGGTTGATACTTTTCCGGGAATTTTTACGCTATTACACTCAGAGACGGCGCGGCATATCGGTTGCCGTGTGGGGAAGAGTCGAAAGACATTGACGTTCGGTTCAGGAGCCTTTGAGATGAGAAGACGCAGCCTCGCCAGTTTAATCGCGGTCATGTTAACGCTCGCGGCCTACGCGCCCGCGCACGCCTCCTCGGACGGGGCGCAGGATACGGACGTGCGGAAGGTAGACGCTAAGGTCGTCGAGGTCAACGACCGGCACATCTCCATCGTCGCGCGCACGGGCGTCGAGCACGTAATCGCGACGGACGCGGCCGATACGCACGTCACGCAGGCCGGCAAGCGCATCGAGTTGAAGAAACTGCGCGTGGGCGACATCGTCACGGTCGATCTCGACACGGCGAACCCGCTCAAGTTCGCGCGCCGCATCGTCATCGGCGAACAGACAGGCGACACGGTCGCCGCGGCCAAGGACTGAAGTCGAGTTTACGAGTTTAAAAGATTGCCGCTCGTTGGCGTAGACCTCCTTCGGGAGAATCCGCTTGACGCGTGGCATGACGAAAGCCGCCCGGCTCCCTCGCTCTTCGTGAAGCCGGGCGGCTTTCAGTCTGTCTGAGCCTTCCCACCCGACTTTATCCCGCTCAGCGCGTGCAACAGCGTCCCGGCCGACAGCATGACGACCGCCGGCAGAGTGAAGTGGCGTTTGAGCCCCGGCTCGCCCGGCTCCGCGAAGAACGCCGCCAGCATCAACACGGGCGCGGCGACAACGAGCGCCGACCCGAGCAACTGCAAGCCCCTCCGCCAGCCGCGCCCGCGGTAGCCGAAGTAAGCCCCCAGCCCTAAGTTCACCAGCCCCGCCAGCAGCAGATAGATGTGGCGCGAACGGTACATCACGCGCGCCGTCTCGCCGAGCGCGTTCGTACGCACTTCGAGATAGTCCATGTACTGACCGGTCAGCAGGAAGACGAACAGGGCGACGGCCCCGACCCACAGGTGCAGACGCTTCATGGTTCGCAGGGGACTGAGGAGCGTGAAACGTGAACCGTAAACCGTGACAAGAGAAGAACAGGTTTTATCTCGTCACGGTTTACGGTTCACGGTTCACGCTCCGTTAAAGTCTGTAATGAATGTGGCCGCGGGCGCGGGCGTCCTCTTCGAGGCCGACGTTTTGAAGGCGTAGAGAAACGTCGGCGTCGAGGTCGAGTCCGTCGCTGAATCCAGCCCGGAGCTTGACGGTGCCGGCCGCGGCGATCATCGCGGCGTTGTCGGTCGAGAGGTGGCGCGAGGGGAAGTAGGTGGGCACGCCGATCTTCCGCCCCAACTCGCGCGCGGCCTCGCGCAGGGCCTCGTTGCAGGCGACGCCGCCGGCCACGATGAGCGTGCGGGGGCGGTGCTCCTCGGCGAGCTTCGCCGTCGTGCCGACGAGCGAGCGGATAACTACGTCCTGAAAGCTCGCGGCCAAGTCCTTCACCGCCTGCGAAGGCTCCTCGCCCTCGGCCACGGGCTTCAAGCCCGTCTCGCGGACGTGCTTCGAGACGGCGGTCTTCAGGCCGCTGAAGCTGAAGTCGGGCAGGCCGTCGCCCATGCGCGGGAGCGAGAAGCGCACGGCGCGCGGGTCGCCCTCGCGCGCGAGCCGCTCGATGATGGGGCCGCCCGGGTAGCCGAGTCCCAGCATCTTCGCGACCTTGTCGTAAGCCTCGCCTGCGGCGTCGTCGCGCGTGCGCGCGAGCACGCGGTAGCGTCCGGGCTCGGGCACGTGGAAGAGGTTGGTGTGGCCGCCCGAGACGACGAGCGCGAAGGCCGGATACTCAATCGGCGGGTTGTCGAAGACGACCGAGTAGATGTGCCCCTCGATGTGGTTGACGCCGACGAAAGGTTTTTCGAGCGCGTAGGCCATCGCCTTCGCGAACGAGAGCCCGACGAGGAGCGAGCCGACGAGTCCCGGTCCCTGCGTGACCGCGATGCCGTCAATCTCGTCCTTCCCCAGGCCGGCGCGCGCGAAAGCCTCCTCGACGACGGGCCCGATCTTGTCGAGGTGCTCGCGCGAGGCCAACTCGGGCACGACGCCGCCGAAGCGTTTGTGAATCTCGACCTGCGAAGAGATGACGGACGACAGCATCTCGCGGCCGTCGCGCACCAGCGCCGCCGCCGTCTCGTCGCAGGAGCTTTCGATGCCGAGAACTAACATGACTGGATTACCTCTGAAAAAGTCCTCTGAAAGTAGTTCAAATCCATTCTAACGTTGCCGGCCGGCCGGCCGCGAACGCGCGCGGAAAAATTCTTGGACGAAACCGCAGGCAGTCATTATACTCGCACCACCTCGTAAGTCTCCGGCCCGTAGAGCTTGCCCTTCTTGCCCTACGCGGGCCGTGGCGTTTTCAGTCAAGCGCCTTTCAACCCGAACCAAACTAATCAACCCTCTAAGGAGAAGAATCAGCATGGCAATCACGGTTGTCAACGGGACGCCCGCGCAGGGGCTGGAGTTCAGCATCTGCGGCTACGTGGACGGATCGGCCAACCCGCCGATGTGGTCGGGCTCCCTTACGCCGATAAACACATCCGGCTACACAATCGAGATGGATGTGAGCGGTTACGACTCGTACAGCGTGGGCTTCTACATCGTGGGCTGGAATGGAGACAACTGGCCCATCACGTGGTCGGCGCCTGTGACGGACGGCACGATGGTCTCACTGGCTATCAACGTTTTAGCCTAAAGAGGAGAAGAGAAGAAATGGCAATCACGGTTGTCAATCAGACATCTGCCATCGGGCTTGAGTTCATGGTCTGCGGCTACGTGGATGGGTCGGCCAATCCGCCGATGTGGTCTGGGTCGTTGCAGCCTTCGGGGCAGGACGGCTCGTCGAATACAATCGACGTGAGCGGCTACATCACCTACGCCGTCGGCTTCTTCCCCGTAGGGTGGCTGCCGAACGACGAAGCGTCCATCGCATGGTCGCCGCAGGTGACCGACCAGACGACGGTCGAGCTCGCCATCAACACGGACTAGGCGGCGGGTCGCCCGGCCAGCACCTCCCGGAAGAGGGCGTCCCAGCGCGCCGAGATGTTCTCCCAGCGGTACTCGGTTCGCGTCGCGTTGCGGTACGCCCTCTCCGACATCTCGTTCAACAACTCGCGGTCGGCGTAGAGCCTTTCCAGAGCCTCGGCCACACCCTCCGGCGTCACCAGCCAGCCCTCGGTCAGAATCTTCTCGTTGATGATGGACACCGCCGGCTCGACCAGCAGCGCCGAGCCCTCCCACAGCTCCGCGCACGCGCTGTGGCGCGGGACGACCTGCGCGGCGCGCGTCGCCGCGTGCTCGAAGCTCGGCAGTCCCCAGCCCTCCGCGCTCGAAGTGTTGAGTCCCACGTCGCAGGCGTTGTAGACGCGGTTGAGCTGCTGCGCCGAGACGCCCTGGATGACCTTGTTGAGGCTCGACATCAGCACGCGGTCTTCGACGCCGTAGCGGCGCGCGAGCAGGATGACATTCCAGCCCACGTCCTCGACGCCCATGTGGAGGAAGAGGTTGACGTTCGCAGGCTTGTCGCGCGCGAAGAGGGCGAAGCCGCGGATGGTCGTGTCGATGCGCTTGCGCGGCTGGTTGCGGTTGGCGTTGAGGACGATGAAGCGGCCTTCGAGGTCTGGGAGTCCTTGGAAAAGTAGTTGACGCGCGTGGAGGCGCTGCGAGACGCCTTCCGCGTCGAGCGGGCGGAAGGTCTCCGTGTCCACGCCGTGCGGGATGACTTTGACGGCGGGGAAGTCGAAGTGAGGGTCTTTCGACCTCTGCGCGCGCGCGGCCGCCTCGATGACGCCGCGGCCGAACTCTGTGTAGGCGACGCAGCGGCCGACGCCGCGCAGCGGCTCGACGCTCTCGGCGTCGAGCGGCCCGCCGTCCACGGGGCAGTAGAGGACGACGGGCGGCGCGCCCTTCATCTTCCGCAGCTCGTGCAGGTATGCGTGCTGCACCCAGATGTCGTTGAGGAGGAAGACGAGGCGCGGCTTGAGCTTCTCCAACAGGGGCAGGAGGCGCCCCGCGCCCCAGCGGTCGCCGCCGACCTCGGCCGGGTAGAGGTTCCACGGGTGGCCGTGCGGGTCGCCGCGGTAGTTCGTGGCGAGGTGGTGAATCTCGTACGTCTTCGCGAGCGGCGTGAAGATGCCCTCCATCACGCGCGCGAAGCCCGTCGGCACGCCACCGTCTCCGGCGACGAGGATGCGCGGCCGCTCTGTCTGTTCGCTCAAGTTTACGTGTTCTCCGGTAAGGTACGAAGGGCTTCAACACAGAGACACAGAGACACAGAGACACGGCTCGACGAAAACCAACGATGAAGCCGTGTCTCTGTGTCTCTGTGTCTCTGTGTTAAAAGCTCACTTAATCTAACGCCGCTTCCAGCGGACGCCGTCGCGCGTGTCTTCGAGGGTGATGCCGCGCTCGGCGAGCTGGTCGCGTATCTCGT
>JBEVJD010000181.1:0-9949 GCA_040510435.1 Pyrinomonadaceae bacterium
ACACGGTGCACTCTCCTCGAAGAAGAAAAAACGAGGCATCAAGAGAGGAGTGATATACTGCGAGCAAATGACGCCGCTATCTCGCCAAAATCACCTTTGTTTGCTTAGCTTTACCTCATAGCTGAACAGACACGGTGCCTTTTCGGGCACTATAGCATTTTCCTCTTAGGTTACAAGAATCCTGGGTTTGTGTAACCTTATAGATTGTTTGAATAATAATTTTCCATCGTATGGCGCTTGATTTTATTCTGTGATGTTTCACATCCGGATTGTTCATTAGGTCTTCGCAACCGTGAAGACAAATACGGATGATTCCGGCCAGACACCGTACACGCCAACCTGACCCATAGCTTCGGCCGGTGCCGTCGAGGCGATTCTTGACTGACGGCGCACTTCCCTATCGGACACTATTCCCCAGTCACAGAAGAATTTACTCTGCATGCTCCAAGCTGTAAGAGGGCTTTACATGCACCGGCCGACGGATATTAACCGCGGGTGGTGAGCGCGCTTCGCCCGTGAGGACAGACTCCGCCCTTCGGACTCTGCTCGCGCGTGAAACGTTGGTCCCGGAAGAAACGGAAATGGCTGCGGCGGAAAAGCTGACGAGTTGCCGGAGGCGGACCCGCTCGACCTGAGTCATCGCTTCTTCGAGAACTGCGCCGAATCGGACGCGCATTGCGGGAGATGAGGCGGGAGGAACTGACGGACGTGGACGGGACGAGTTAATGCCAGCCGTAGACCATATAAGTGTCGCGCTGATGCAGATTGAGAGGAGAAGGTAGAAGCCGCAGGAGGGGCTGAAAAAGCTAGGAATTTAGACACTCTTGCGTCGAAAGAAGTTTTCGTCCGTCCCTGTCTTACTCTTTAGATTCAGTCACTTGCGGACGTACGACCCGCGCCTGAGCAAGCGCCATACTTCGGATCATGTGCCACTGCGCGGGCCTAAAATTATCCGCAAACTGCTCGTCCAGGTCTCGCATCACGGCCCCGTCGTTCATCAGTGCTGCTATGATATTGACCTGCTCCTGTAGCTGGACGGCATCGAGCTCGGGTTTCGCCGGCGTAGACGGCACCTGTCCGGAGCTCGCTTCGCGCACCTCCTGCTCGATCTGACGCGCGTCAGCTTTGCGTAGGCGGCGCCGCAGGTGCTCGAAGAGGAAAGCCGGAGCGGACGAGACGGTCGTGCGTGAGGCAGCGATCTGGAGCTCAGCCGCGAGTAGCTCCCCTATTTCGCGCCAGCGGTCAGACTCTGATACGACAGGCTCTTTTCCTGTTACTTTTTTTGCCGCCTGCTTTAGCATTTCAACCAACCCGGCGAAAGCCTCATC
The DNA here is from genome assembly GCA_040510435.1 of Pyrinomonadaceae bacterium. Lineage (GTDB taxonomy): Bacteria > Acidobacteriota > Blastocatellia > Pyrinomonadales > Pyrinomonadaceae > QHXN01. Next base: position 1,329 of record JBEVJD010000181.1, read on the forward strand.
ATCTTTTTTGTCTGTATTAGTATTAATAAGAGTATTAGGCTTCGCCGAACTATCTTTATTATCATCATTTAGACCACCCCTACCACTATCACTTTCTACCACGGGTACCACTGGCACATTCTGCCAGGGGTGGTCGTGGTGGTGGTGGGTGGTATAGGTGGTGGGGGTGGTAGGGGTGGTGGTAGCTGATATTTCCTCAGGTAAAAAGACGGTAAACTCATTGCCGCCCTGAGTGCCGCCGATCTGTTTAATCGTAACGAGGCCAACCCCTTCGAGGCGCGCCAGATTCTTTCTCAGAGTCCGATCAGACCCGATGTCCGCCTTCACCATTAACCGCTCCATGGAGATTCTTACTGACCGGACGGGCACTATTGCCCCACGGGTCATCGCGTACAGGCAATCGTAAATCTGCTTGCTCTTGCCGGTAAAATATCCCGCCGGAATAGCCTCCCGTACTATCGAATTAGGCACTCGGGTAAAATCACGAGTCGGCGCGACTGGGGTGGTAGGGGTGGTGCTGGGGGTGGTACCTGTGGTAGGGGTGGTGGTAGAGGTGGTAGGGGTATCTGCCAAGCTCCTCTCAGCTTCAGCTATCTGCCGAAACATCGAACGGGCAGGGTGATCCTGCGGCAGTGTTCGGGGTTGAGGCGCGGGCATCGCCTTGATACCAGCCTCCCGCCGCTCGACGACTTTTCGCTTCGGCTTCGCCTTGTCGTTCATGAAACTTGCTCCCCGGTGCGAACGATAGACAGCGGCGGACGCTGCTTATCGAATTCCAGCTTTACCAGTATCTCGTCGGCCAGTTCCGCGAACTGGTCACAGGCCTTGTTGCTCGGCGCGTAGAGCTGAATCGGCTGGTGGAGAACCGGCGCCTCTTCCAATTTAGTGTTCCGGTGAATGATGGTCTGAAATGTTCGCCCCGGCATACGCTCGTTCAGCCACTTGAAAGTCTGACCGGAGATGGTCGTGCGGCGGTCCAGCATCGTGCAGACGGCGCCGAGGACAGCGATCTGTTCGTTCATCTCACGCGCCTCCTCGATGACTTGCAGGAGGTCATCCAAATGGTCGAGCGCCATCGGAGAGGCCTGCACCGGTATTAGAACATGCGTGCAGGCCGTTAGCGCGGCCGAGAGCAGTAGGCCGAAACTCGGCGGCGTGTCGATTACGCAGAAATCGTAAAGATAAGAGACGTCTCGCAGCGCTTTCCTGAGGCGCGTCACGGCCATGTTGTGCTCGCGGTCGAAGTTCGCGAGCGAAAGCGATGAGGGCACGAGGTCGAGATTCGGCAGCTCCGTCGTGACGATCACGTCCGAAAGGGGGGCCGTCTCGGCGTCTTTACGCGCCACGATGACGTCGGCCAAGTCCGACTGGACGGAAGTCGGGTCGAGGAAGATGGAGGTTGAGTCGGCCTGCGGCTCGGCGTCGACGAGCAGGGTCTTATAGTTCCTGGTGGCGAACTCGGCGGCCAGCATAGCCGAAGTCGTGCTCTTACCGACGCCACCTTTCTGGCTGGCGACCGTGATGGTGATCATGCGGCTCGCCTCCTGCTCTGCGCCAGCAGCCCTTCAACGTCGGCTCGACTGACCAACTTAACGCGCGCATCAAGTGGATCGGGCCAATGGCGAAGGATGCCATTTTTAAGGAGCTTGGTCAGGGTGCCGGTGCTCATCCCCAGGAGTTTCCTAGCCTCAGTGTAAGTGATCAGGTCTTTAGGACGGTCTTCAGCCATATGTGCCTCCAGTGTAAGGGACAAAATACCGAACGTTTCTGTTCGTGTCAATTACTTTCGGATTGTTTCAGGCTGTTACGGACTGCTCTCATGGAGGGGAGGGAAGTGAGGTGGGTCGTCAAAAGTGGACGCCATGTCTGACGTTCACGCTGCCTGCTGCTGCCGCATGAACTGTTGCGTGTCGGTGGCCGGTGACAGGTAACCGAGCCGCGCCTGCCGCCGCTGCCGGTTGTACAAGAGGTCGATGTACTCCCTCATCTCGCGCGCGGCCTGCTCGCGCGTCGCGTACCGGCGGTGATGCACCAACTCCGTCCTCAGCGTGCCGAAGAAGCTCTCGACGGGCGCGTTGTCGTAACAGTTGCCCTTGCGACTCAGCGAGACCCGCATCTGATACCCCCGCCGCAACGCCTGATACTCATGGCTGCAAGACTGCGACCCGCGGTCGGAGTGATGGAGCAGCCCCAGCGTCGGGCGGCGCGCACCTGCGGCCTGTTCGAACGCCCGCCTGACCAGTTGCGTCGTCATCCTCGCGCCGAAGCTGCGCCCGACGATCTCGCCTGCGAATAGGTCTTTGATGGCGGCGACATATAACCAGCCCTCTGCGGTCGGCACATACGTGATGTCGGCCGTCCAGACCTCGTCGGGGCGCGCGGCCGTGAAGTCTTGCGCCAACAGGTTCGGGGCGACCGGCAACTGATGCCCGGAGTCGGTCGTCTGCACCCGGAAGCGCCTCTGCGACTGCACGCAGCACAGACCCAACTCGCGGCGCACCCGCCGGAGTGTGCCGCGACTGACCCGAAAGCCATCGGCCGCCAACTCTCGCTGCAAGCGGAGCGTGCCGTAGGTCTGGCGTGTTGGCTGATGCGCTGCCGGGACAGCCAGCTTCGGCCGCTCTCTGGCACGCGCTCTTTGCGACGGCGCTCTGCGCCGCCAGGCGTGATAGCCGCTGCGGGAGACTGAGAGCACCCGGTACAACACGCGCAAGGGATAGATGCCGCGCAACTCTTTGATTATCGCGTAGCGCGCAGCGACTCCTGCGCAAAGTACGCGCTCGCTTTGTTAAGATGTCGCGCTCCATCCGCAACTCGGCGTTCTCTCTACGCCGCCGTGATAACTCGGCCTCCTCCCCGGTCACCGCGCGGCGGGACGTGGCGTCGGCTTCGAGCGAGTTACCACCCTTGGCGCGCCTCACCCAGTTGGTCAAAGTCTTCGGCGAGATCGACAGGCGGCGGGACGCTTCGGCGATGCCGAGACCGTCACGAATAATCAGCTCGACAGTCTGCTGGCGGAACTCGGCGGTGTAGACCCGCCGGGGTACTCTCTCAATCGTGAACACCTCCGATCTTGATGCTAAAAGCTGCGGTTGATGGCGTTCACTTTTTCTAGCCTACCTCAGTAAGGGTTGGGCCGATTGGGGAGGGGTTCGGCCAGGGAATTTTCCGGCGCTTCTACAAACGTAACGAAAAGATAATTTTACTTCCAATTTTTTGGTCGCTGGGCTATATTGGCGTCAAGTCTGGGCGGTATTAAGTTTATCTAAGTTGAGGAAGCTCAGAGAACCATTTCTCCCAAGGCGCAAAGTGCCTTACTACTTCTAGGCACTATCTAACTTAATAGGTCAGACTAAGGAACGAAATTTATTTCGTAAGGGCAGTAGCCTACCCTGAAAAAGTCCTACCCCGCGCAGTCATCCCAACGCGAAGTAGGTATTGACCTTAGCTGAAGCTGAACCCCCGGCATTGCCGAATCATTCCCCTCATAAGAAGCATCAATATAAGAAGCATCAATTACGGTTTATCGATGAAAGTAGGGACAGGTTATGAAGTGCTTTAAACCAGCGCTGGCTTTCCTGTTAGCGACATGTGCCGGGAGCATGCTCTGGACGTGCTTCGCCCAAGTGGGCTCAATGCAGGAGTCCACGGCACCCGCCGACGTGGAGAAGGAGGTTAGGAGATTAAAGTCCTCTGATCCTGTGGAGCGTGCGATGGCCACCTGTGCCCTGAGGAAGGCGGGACGGAACGCCGCCGTCGCCACCTCTTCGTTAATAGCGATGCTGGGTGATGATACTTTCATTAATCCAATTCGGTGTCTGGAAGATGACAGGTACTATTCAGAAAAGACTTCTCCCGGCCGAGAAGCCGCGAAGACCCTCGCGGCAATGGGCGAGCCGGCTTTAGAGCACCTTCTGCGCGCCCTCAGAGGTGGTGACTGGAGGGCCAGGAAGAACGCGGCATGGGCGCTCGGGGAGATGAGATACGATGATTCGTCTACACGTACGCGCGCGATCCGGGCTCTGGGCGCTGCTATTGAAGACGAGCACCGGGAGGTGCAGACGGGTGCCATAGACTCCCTCGGAGAAATAAGGGATGGCGACGCTCTGAAACCGCTCGTCGCTGCGTTAAAAAGGCCGGACTCGAAAGTCCGCGAGCGGGCGGCGTTGGCGTTGGGCGAGATCAGAGATTCTGCCGCCGTGGAGTCCCTGATAGGCGCGCTCGACGACGAAAGCTTGCCGGTCCGGCTTGAGGTGATACGCGCACTCGCTGAGATCAGAGACGCTCGCGCGGTCGAGCCGATGATCGCGGCGCTGAGTGACACGCGCGAGGAGGTTCGCGCCAGTCTCGGGGACGCCCTGAAAGAGATTACGGATCAGGATTTCGGGGCCGACGCGACGCGGTGGCGCGAGTGGCTTGGGCGGGATAAATAAGTTTAGGGTCAGGTCGCGTCTCCGGCGGTAAAAATACTGCTGCCGCCGTCGAGCGTGTGCCGAGAGCATAGTGAGATTGACGCAGCGTCGGCCATCATCCGATTTCTCTCCCTGCAAACCTTAGCTCTTCTTACTCCACAGCCGACCTCAGCTTCTGAGGTCGATTTAATCAGACAACCGAATCGCAGAACTCGGACGACCTCGCCCGCACGCCCCGGTGTCTTCGGCGTGCAACCGACAAGTCAAATGCCGCGGCGTGTCTTCACGCCGGCCGAACTCCAACACCCCTTCATCGAGGAACAGCTCATCGCAACGCCCTAGCCTCTCGCCACCGCGCCAGCCGTAGATCTTTGTTTCACGCCGAACTGTCATGTCTATAAAGAGTCCGTTCAGAAATGACATGGGGGGATTTCCGCGCGCATTGCCGGGGGCGGCGCGTGATGCCTCCACACTGGTCGAGCTGCTGCGCTGGAAGGCGGGCCAACAGCCCGCGCAACTCGCCTATACGTTCCTGCTCGACGGCGAGACGCAGGAGAGCCAGATCACATATGGTGATTTGGACGAACGCGCGCGGGCCATCGGCGCGGCGCTCCAATCTCTCGGGGCCGAGGGCGAGCGAGCGTTGCTGCTGTTCCCGCCGGGGCTCGACTACATCGCGGCCTTCTTCGGCTGTCTCTACGCGGCGGCCGTCGCCGTGCCCGCCTACCCGCCGCGCGCGGGGGGCAGGGAGGGGAGGCGATCAAGGCTCGACGCCATCGTCAACGACTGCCGGCCGTCCGTGATTCTCGGCACCGAAGCCATCATCTCGGCGCTGAAGGCGAGGAACGGGGAACTGCCGGCTCTGAGTTCCGCCCGGTGGCTCGCGGCGGACTCGCTCGAAAGCGAGTCAGGACTGGAATGGAAGCAGCCGAACGTCAGCGGTGAGACGCTGGCGTTCCTACAGTACACGTCCGGGTCGACCGCGACGCCAAAGGGCGTGATGGTCACGCACGCGAACCTCCTGCACAACCAGCGGTTGATCCAGTCGTGCTTCAGGCAGGAAGAGCGTTCGGTCATCGTTGGGTGGCTACCGCTCTATCACGACATGGGGCTCATCGGGAACGTTCTGCACCCCCTCTACGTGAACGCGCGTTGCATCCTGATGGCGCCGACCGCTTTCTTGCAGAAGCCGCTGCGCTGGCTGCGGGCCATCTCCACTTACAAGGCGACGACGAGCGGCGGCCCGAATTTCGCGTACGACTTGTGCGCGCGAAAGATTACCGACGAGCAGTGTGAAGCACTTGACCTCAGCAGTTGGGAGACGGCCTTCAACGGTGCCGAGCCCGTCCGCCACGACGCGATGGAGCGTTTCGCCGCCCGGTTCAGCCCCTACGGCTTTCGGCGCGAAGCCTTCTCACCCTGCTACGGGCTGGCCGAGGCGACACTGATCGTGACGGGAGCTGCGAGCGTAGGACCGCCCGCATCCCTCACTCTGCAACAGGCTCCGCTTGAGCAGAACGAGGTCGTGCCTGCACGGGCGGGGGCCGAAGGCGCACGGATGTTCGTGAGCAGCGGCGAGGCTCTGTCCGATCAGGAGGTGGCGATTGTCGAGCCCGAGTCTGCGACCCTTTGTGCCGCCGGCCGCGTCGGTGAAATCTGGGTGTCGGGTCCGAGCGTGGCGCGCGGTTACTGGGGCCGCCCGTCGGAGACGGAGCAGACCTTCGGGGCCCGTCTCGCGGGCCACGAGGCTTCGTTTCTGCGCACGGGCGACCTCGGCTTCTTTCACGACGGACAACTGTTCGTTACAGGTCGCCTGAAAGACCTGATCGTCATCCGCGGGCGCAATCTCTACCCGCAGGATATCGAGCTGACGGTTGAGCAGAGCCATGGCGATTTGAGGCCGGGCGGGGGCGCGGCCTTCTCCGTGGACGCGGGGAACGAAGAGCAACTGGTGGTGGTGCAGGAGGTAGAGTTCCGCCGCCGCCCGGAGGCCACCGCAGTTATCGACGCCATCCGGCAGGCGGTAGCCGAAGAGCACGAAGTGCAACTCCACGCCGTCGTCCTGATTAAGCCGGGGACGATTCCGCAAACGTCGAGCGGCAAGATTCAACGCTCCAGGTGCCGCGCGCAGTTCGAGGCCGGCGAGCTGCAAGTCGTCGCGGAATGGCGCGCGCACGAGGTCGTTGGCGAGACCCGAGAACCGCAGTCGCCTGCGAGCCCGCTCCCTCTCGAAACGCGCGCCGTCGAAAGCTGGCTGGCGGGACGACTAGCGACGAAGCTGGGGCTGAGCGCGTCCGAGATGGACATCAACCAGCCCGTCACTCTTTACGGCATCGACTCGATGCTGGCCGTCGAGCTGGCGCACGAGACGGAGGCAGCGCTCGGCTTCGCGCCCCCGCTGGCGAGCTTCCTTCGCGGCGCGAGCATCGCAGACCTCGCGGCAATGACCGTGCAACGCACCGTCGCTGACGCAGCCGCAGCCGCAGCGGCCGAGACGCTCAGGGAAGGCGACTCCGCCGCAGTCCTCTCCTACGGCCAGAAGGCGCTGTGGTTCCTGCACCAGCTCACGCCCGAGAGCGCGGCCTACAACCTGTCGAGTGCCCTTCGCATACAGTCCGCCCTCGATGTCGCGGCGCTGCGCCGCGCCTTCCAGTCGCTCGTCATGCGACACGCATCGCTGCGCACGACTTTTCAGGTCGGGCCGGAGGGCGAGCCCGTCCGCGAAGTACAGGAGCGGGCCGAGGTCTGTTTTCAGGAGGAGGATGCGGTCGGCTGGAGCGAGGACGAATTAACGCAGCGCCTGCAAATGGAGGCACACCGTCCCTTCGATCTTGCTCGGGGCTCGCTACTGCGCATCAGCCTGTTTCGCAGGTCGCCGCGCGAACACGTCCTGCTGCTCTCGCTCCATCACATCGTGGCCGACTTCTGGTCGCTGGCGGTGCTGGCGCACGAACTGGGCGCGCTCTACCGCGAGGAGAGCGAAGGGACGCCGAGCGGCCTCGCGCCCCTCCGGTTCGACTACGGCGATTATGTGCGCGCGCAGATGGAGCTGTTGTCGGGCTCGCGCGGCGCGCGTCTCCTGGCCTATTGGAAGGAGCAACTGGCCGGGGCCGAGTTCGGGCTGAACTTACCGACCGACCGGCCGCGCCCGCCCGTCCAGACCTACAAAGGTGCCTCCGAGCCGTTCGCATTGGACGCGGAGTTGAGCGCGGCCCTCAAGTCCGTTTGCAAAGAGCGCGAGACGACGCTCTACGTGCTCCTGCTCGCGGCCTTCCAAACGCTTCTGCACCGCCACACGGGGCAGAAGGATTTGGTAGTTGGCTCCCCGATCTCCGGCAGGCACTCGGCGGACTGGGCGGGGCTGGTGGGCTACTTCGTCAACCCCCTCGTCCTGCGCGCATCCTTCTCGGATGACCCGACCTTCGAGCAGTTGCTCTCGCAGGTTCGCCGAACCGTCCTCGATGCCTTCGAGCATCAGGATTATCCGTTTCCGCTGCTCGTCGAGCGGCTGCAACCGGAGCGTGATGCCAGTCAGTCGCCGCTCTTCCAGACCATGTTCGTCTTCCAGAAGGCGCAGCCGCTCGGCGTGGAGGGTCTTGCGGCTTTCGCCCTCGGCGAGACGGGGGCGTGCATGCAGTTGGGTGGGCTCTCAGTCGAATCAGTCGGCCTCAAACAACGAATCGCACAGTTCGACCTGACGCTCACGATAGCAGAAGTGGGAGAAGGACTCGCGGCGACGCTGGAGTACAACACCGACCTCTTCGACGCCGCAACGATGCGGCGCATGGCCGGGCGCCTCCAAACCCTGCTGCGAGCAATCGCCGAGAACCCGTCTCAAACTGTCTCTGCCCTCCCGATACTGACAGACGAGGAGCGGGGGCTGTTACTCGATGACTTCAACGCCGCCGCCCGCCGCCCACTGCCGCCCCCCACCCTCCTCCATCGCTTCTTCGAGCAGCAGGCCGCACTCACCCCCGACGCCACCGCTCTCGTCTACGCCGACCAACGCTTTTCCTACGCGGAGCTTGACCGCCGGGCCACTCGCCTCGCACAACGTCTCCTCGCCCTCGGCCTCCCCACGGAGGCGCGCGTCGGCCTCCTGCTCACGCGCCGGCCACACCTGCTCGTCGCGCTGCTCGCCGTCTTGAAGGCCGGCGCCGCCTATGTCCCCCTCGATCCGGCCTACCCGCGCGAGCGCTTGCGCTTCAT
>JBEVJD010000182.1:0-18464 GCA_040510435.1 Pyrinomonadaceae bacterium
CGCCAGCCACGGCCGAGAGCGCCAGCGCGAGTGCGCACGCGCGTGTGAAGAGAGTCGTCATGAGTTCCCTCCTGCGGAAACATCCGGCATGAAAGATTGGGCAGGTTCGCGCACGAAATTTAGCACAGCCCGCCGCCCGCCACTACCCTGACGGGAACGAAAAAAAGAGTTGCCTCCTACGGCCGGCACGTGCTTTAGTTCCGCCCGTCGCCGCGTCCGCGGCTTCGCGGCGTCCGAAGCCTATCCTTACTTCGCAGGGCAACGCATAATGAGTGAACGAGAACCTGAACGACCAGAACCGGAGCAACCGACCTCAACCTTCACCGAAATCGGCGGCTCCCCCATCCCCGGCTTCACTCTACGCCACGTCTTGCGTGGACACACAGATTGGATAAGCCGCATCGCGTGGTCGCCGGATGGCTCATACCTCGCCTCGCCTTCTGCGGATAAAACCATTCGGATATGGGACGCGCACAGCGGTGTGTGTGTGCGCACCTTACAGGGGCATACCGGGACGGTCAACAGCGTGACGTGGTCACCGAATAATCAGCGCCTCGCTTCGTCTTCTAGTGATCAGACTATCCGCCTGTGGGATGCCGCCAGCGGTAAGCATGAGCAAACGCTGGAAGGGCATAAATCGCATGTTCGAAACGTGACATGGTCTCCTGACGGCATGCGCCTCGCTTCGGGTTCGACTGACAACACCATCGGCCTGTGGGAGGCAATCAGCGGCAAACCTTTGCGAACGCTGATAGAACATACTGATACATGTTTCGGGGTGGCATGGTCGCCTGACGGTCAGCGCCTCGCTTCGGCTTCATATGATAAAACCATCCGCCTGTGGGACACGGCGAGCAACAAGACTCTGCTAGTTTTGGAAGGACATACAGACCACATCTACAGCATAGCGTGGTCGCCTGACGGTCAGCGCCTCGCCTCGGCTTCCCTTGATTGCACCATTCGCCTGTGGGACACGGACAGCGGTGAGACTCTGCAAATATTAGAAGGACATTTAGGGCCGGTGACCTGCGCCACCTTTTCCGTTGATGGCCACTGGCTAGCTTCCAAAGGCACTGCCCCTGATGGCTCCGTCCGCATATGGCGTTGTGACAGCTGGGCATGTGTGGCAGTGTTGAAAGAACCCGCTTCCGATGCGCTGCTTCCCAGCCTTGCCTTTCATCCTCGTCTGCCTGTGCTGGCGACGCTGGGGGAAGAAGACACCATAATTCGCATTTGGGAGTTGGATGAAGCGCTGCTGCTTGGTCAGGCGCAAGAGAGCGTCAACTATACGACTGCTAAACTCGTCTTGGTCGGCGATTCGGGGGTGGGGAAGACGGGGTTGGGGTGGCGGTTGGCGAAGGGGGAGTTTAAGGAACATTCTTCGACGCATGGGCAGCAGTTCTGGCCACTCAAGCAGCTCAAATATAAGCGTAAGGATGGGACGGAGTGCGAGGCGGTGTTGTGGGATTTGGCGGGGCAGCAGGCGTATCGGCAGATACATTCGATCTTTTTGGACAACGTGGCGGCGGCGCTGGTGCTGTTCGACCCGAGTAATCGGCAGGAGCCTTTGAAGGGCGTGCAGTTCTGGTTGGAGCAGTTGAGGGGGAAGGGGGAGATGCCGCCGGTCGTGCTGGTGGGGGCACGGGTGGACGTGAGCCCGCCGGCTCTGTCGCAGGAGGAGTTCGAGCAGTTCTGCCAGCGCTACGGCATCCGCGGTGGGTACATCGGCACCAGCGCCAAGCAGGGCGAGGGGCTGGTGGCGCTGCTCGAAAGGCTCAAGGCGCAGATTCCGTGGGACGAGATGACGGCGACGGTGACGACCGTCACCTTCAAGCGCATTAAGGACTACGTGCTGGCGCTCAAGGAGAAGCCCGACCGCGAGGGCGTTTTGGTCAGCCCGGGTGTCCTGCGGGAACAACTAGAGGCGTCCGACCCGGACTGGCGCTTCACCGACGCTGAGATGTTGACGGCGGTCGGGCACCTTGAGACGCACGGCTACGTCTCGGTGCTGCGCAGCTCGGCGGGCGAGCAGCACGTCCTGCTCGCGCCCGACCTGCTCGTGACGCTGGCGTCGTCCGTCGTCTTCCTCGCCGACAAGAACCCGCGCGAGTTGGGCGCGGTGAGCGAGACAGAGCTGCTGCGGGGCGCGTACCCGTTCGAAGAACTCGCGGGGCTCGCACAGGCCGAGAGCCAGGTGCTGCTCGACGCCGCCATCCTGCGCTTCCTTCAGCACAACATCTGCTTCCGCGAGACCCTGGGCGACGACGAGACCCTGCTCGTCTTCCCGGCCCTCATCAAGCAGAAGCGCCCCCTGCAAGACGACCTGCCCTCGACCGACGACATCTCTTACGTCGTCCGGGGCCGCGTGGAGAATTTATACGCCTCGCTCGTCGTCCTGCTCGGCTACACGCCCTCTTTCACGCGCATCAACCAGTGGCAGAACCAGGCGCAGTACGAGATGGGCGAGGGCGAAATCTGCGGCTTCCGCCTGATCGAAGACCGCCAGGGCGAGATCGAACTGGTGCTCTACTACGGCGAACGGATGCCCGCCGTCGGGCGCGTCAAGTTTCAGGAGCTGTTCGAGCAGTTCCTCCACCAGCGAGACGTGAGCGTGACGCGCTTCCCGCCCGTCGTCTGCGCCAACGGGCACCAGCAGAGGCGCGCCACCGTCGTCGAGCGCGCGCGCGAGCAGAAGGCTTTCATGTTCTGCGACGAGTGCGGCGACAAGGTCACTCTGCCCGACTTCGACAAGCCGCAGGCCATCGGCATCGCCGCGTCGCCCTGGCTGCAACGCGAGGAGGCGGCGGCGCGCCTGCGCAGCGCGTACGAAGTGCATTTGACGAAGGTCAAGGGCTACCGGCGCGATTGGGCCGCGCCGCGCTGTTACGTCAGCCGCCACCCGGAGCAGGTCGCCCGCGCGAAAGAACTCGTACAGGATTTGCGCGACGCGGGCGTGCACGTCGTCGAGCAGCCCGCGCAGGTTCGGCCCGACGATTTCGTCGTCGTGCTGGACACGCCCGCATATCAGAAGGCATTCAGGTCTTCCGCCCTCGCCGACGACCGGCCGCTCGTCAGCGCCCGGTTCGGCAAGCCGCGGTTGATCTCGCTGGCGCTCACGGGAAAGGGCGGGGCGCACGACCTCAAGCGCTGCCTGCCCGGCAGCTTCTGCGACGAGACGCACTACCCCGCGAGCCTGTTCGACCTGGTGCTCAACCTGTACGCCATCAACTTCGACCTCCCGGGCTTCAAGCCTCTGCGGCAGGCGCTGCACGAGCAGTGGGAGCAGACTCTGGCGGGGAAGAATGCGGACGACGCGGCCGCGCCGCTCAAGGTCTTCATCAGCTACTCGCACGAGGACGAAGAGTTCAAAGACGACCTGGTCATGATGCTGGCAGGTCTGAAACGACAGGGCGTCATCGACCCCTGGCAGGATCGTCGGATTGAAGAAGGTGACGAATGGCATCGGGCGATTCAGGATGCGATGAACGGCTGCGACCTGGCGATACTACTCGTGAGCAAACATTTCATCGCGTCCCGTTTCATTCAGGATGAGGAGTTGCCGCGCGTCCTGCAACGCCGCCGGGAGCAGGGGCTGCGTGTGATTCCCATCATCGTGCGCCCTTGCAAGTGGCAGAGCGAGCCGGTGCTGAAAAACCTCCAGGCCCTGCCGCGGGACGGCAGGGCCGTCACCACCTTCCCGCAGGAGAACGACGAGCGGGAGCAGGTCTGGGTGGACATTGCCACCGTCATCGAGGAGCGCGCGAAGGCGGGCGTCACGTCGTGAAGGGCGCGACGCCGCCCGACAAAGGTGAAATGATGAAGCACAATTCCACTTGCTCAATCTGTCAGCGGGTCACGCTCTGGCGGGACGGGCGTAACGCGCATTTCGTCCACGAGTTCGAGCACTCCGTCCTCCTCGTCGGCGACCACCAGTTCCACCGGGGCTACTGCCTGCTGCTCCTCAAGGAACACGTGCGTGAGTTGCACGAGCTTGAGCCGGCCGTCCACCTCGCGCTCTCGCAGGAGCTACTTACGGCCGGGCGGGCCATCGTCGAGACGTACAAGCCCTGGAAGATGAACTACTCCTGCTACGGGAACGTAGACCCGCACATACACTGGCACCTCTTCCCGCGCTACGACTCCGAGCCCGACCACCTGAACCACCCCTGGCTCCACGCCCCGGAGTTCAAAGACCACCTGATTGACGAAGAGACGGCCCGGGGCGTAAGCGCGAGGATCAGGAAGAATCTGGTTACCCCTTAAGACGAATTCTCTCTGCGGGAGCACCGGAGGCTGTTCGACGCGCACGCGGGGAGGAAGGTCGAATACAGGTCGAACGAGGAGGCTTCACGCAGGGCGACTTCCGGCGGGCCGCCGCGCGCTTAGAGACACAGAGGATGGTCGTGGCTGAACTCCAAGAGAGACTGGCGGCGCTCGGCGACCCGCGCGTCGCGGAGGCGTCGCGGCGGTTCTTTAAGACGGGGCCGGGCGAGTACGGCGAGGGCGACCTCTTCCGCGGCATCCGCGTCCCCGTGTTGCGTGGGCTCGCGAGGGAGTACGAGGCGGTAAGTCTCCCGGAGGCCGAGCGACTGCTCGGCTCGCCGTTTCACGAAGACAGGTTGCTGGCGCTGCTCATCCTCGTCCGCCTCTACTCCAAAGGCGACAGCGCGGGGCGGGAAGAGATTTATCGGCTGTACCTGAAGAACACGCGTTACGTCAACAACTGGGACTTGGTTGACTCCTCGGCCGAGCACATCGTCGGCGCGTTCCTGTGGGACAGGGCGCGCGGGCCTCTGCGCCGCCTGTCGAAGTCCGCAGACCTTTGGGAGCGCAGGATCGCCGTCATAGCGACCTTCCACTTCATCAAGCGGGGCGAGGTCGGGGAGACATTCAACCTCGCACGGACGCTTCTCTCCGACCGCGAGGACTTGATTCACAAGGCCGTCGGCTGGATGCTGCGCGAGGCCGGGAAACGCGACCCGGAGGCGGAGGAGCGTTTCCTGAAAGAGCATCACGCGCGCATGCCGCGTGTCATGCTCCGTTACGCGATTGAGAAATTTCCGGAAGAGAAGCGGCGGCGGTATCTGAAGGGCAAGGTCTGAGCGAAGTCGCCTGCGAGACTATAGCGTTTTGCGCTTGGATGCGACCGACGCCGCGGACGGCCCGGACAGAACCGCGAGCGGTAGCGAGCGGGTCGGGGTGTCATCGAGCAGCACGCACATCGCGGCACGCACCCGCTCGCTACCGCTCGCGGTTCTGTTGGAGTCGCACCCGTCTGCAAGTACCCGACGGGTGAGGCCGTCTTCTTCAAGTGCGCCTTCTCCCCGGTCAGACTGGACAGTCACGGACATTTATCTATAATTTTTTTCGCTCGTGGACATCCTTCGACGAGGTCAGTATTGCCAGTGGACGGCAATAAGTTTGGGGACGGGAAGAGGCGCGCGCGGCCGGGCGTCAAGTGGAGCTACCGCCCGCAGTTTTTAGTCTCGCCGCTCTACGCGCGCCTGCCGCCCGGGATGGTCACGAACCTTCTCGCCTTCACCGACCGTCACCTCAGGGCCGGTAATTCGACGGACTACTCGGAACACCTGGCGGGACGCATCGAGCGGGGCGCGCAGGTTGAGCTCGCGCCGGAAGGAGTGCCGGCGCGGTTCCGCAAGCTCCTGCTCGAACTGTCCGCGGCCTACATCGACTCCCAACGCAGCCTCGGCCAGTGCGGGCCGGAGCCCTACGAACTCTCGTTCGTGGACATGTGGGTCGTCAGCCAGCGTGAGAAAGACTTCAACCCGATTCATCGCCACGGCGGCCAACTCTCCGGCATCGTCTACCTCAAAGTCCCGCGGCAGATTAATCAAAAGAGACGCCCGGAAGGCTGCCTGGAGTTCGTCTACGGCAGGGGCAAGCCGGAGACCCTGGACTTCAACGGGAACCGCACGGTGCTCCCCGTCGTCGGGGACATGTACATCTTCCCGGCCTGGCTCCAACACCTCGTCTACCCCTTCTACGGCCGGGGCGAGAGGAGGTCACTCAGTTTCAACATCGAGATGACCCTACACCCTCCGGAAGTAGACAGTAGTCAGTAGCCAGTAGGAATGCGAAGCGGCGCGCTCGACCTGAAGGTTAAGACGCGCCGCCTGTTCTTTCTACTGACTACTGACTACTGTCTACTGTCTACTGCTTTATCCCCTCCACCGTGCGGCGGAGGATGTCGGCGGAGGCGCGGAGGCCGTCGCGCTCGCTGTCGTCGAGGGGGATTTCGATGACGCGCTCGACGCCGTCGCGGCCGACGACGCAGGGCAGGCTGAGGTAGACGCCTTCGATGCCGTACTGCCCCGTCAGGCGCGTCGAGACGGGCAGCACCGAGTGCTCGTCGCGCAGCACGGCCTCGCAGATGCGCGCCACGCACGAGGCGATGGCGTAGGAGGTGTAGCCCTTGCGCTCGATGATGTCGGGCGCGGCGCGGCGCACGCGCCTGAGCAGTTCGTCGAAGTCGGGGCACTCAAGTCCCGCGCCCTCGCAGAACTCGCGGAGGGCCACGCCCGCCACGCGCGCCGAAGACCACGCGGCGATCTCCGAGTCGCCGTGCTCGCCGACGACGTGCGCGTGAATCGAGCGCGGCTCCACCCCGAGGTGCCGGCCGAGCATCGCGCGCAAACGCGCCGAGTCCAGCACCGTGCCCGAGCCGACGACGCGCCCCACGGGCAGCCCCGAGAACTCCTGCGCGAACTGCGCGAGCACGTCCACGGGGTTCGTCGTCATCAGGACGATGCCGCCGAAATCCCTCTCCAGCAGGTTCCGCATCACGTCGCGGATGACGACGACGTTGCGACCCAGAAGGTCTAAGCGCGACTCGCCCGGCCGCCCGCCGACGCCCGCCGCGACGACCACGACGGCGGAGCGCGCCGCGTCGTCCCAGTCGCCCGCGCGCACCTCGACGGGGCGCGCGAGCGCCGCCGCCTGCTCCAAGTCCATCGCCTCGCCCTCGGCGCGGCGCGCGTCCACGTCGAGCAGCACGACCTCGCGCGCCTGCCCACCCATCAACAGCGCGTACGCGCTCGTCGTGCCGACGTGCCCGCACCCGACGACGCACACGCGCCCCTGCTTCACCTCACCCGAAACGACAGACACGAACGTCGCCCTCCTGAAAAAACTTAGTGACCGAGTTTAGTTTCCGTTGAGGATAGAATCGTGGTTCGGCGTGGAAAAGACAAGCCGCGTCACTGCGGCCAGCAGCAGGCAGTAGGCGGTTAAGAACAGGACAGGGGCCGAATTGGAAGCGAGGGCGGCGAGTCACTAAGCTCGCCGCCCCCGCTTCTTTCAGGCTCATCGCTTTAAGAAGCTTCTTGTCCTCAACTGCCTACTGTTTACTTACTTGAGGCAGTCTCGTCAGTTGGTTGATGCGCGCGCGGACGACGCGTGTGAGGAGGCGTGTCTCGTCGGGCGCGTAGTTGGCGGCGCGGAAGATGGCGGCGAGTTGGCCGTCGGTGAGGAGCGCGAGGCGCTCGCCGACCCAGCGCGCGTGCTCGACGCGCACCTTCTCGACCAGCCGCTCGTTCTTCCCCGTGAAGTCGAAGTCCACGTAGCCGTCTTCGACGCGGTCGATGAACTTCGTGTCGGCGTAGTCCTCGGGCTCGTTGCGGCTGCGCGTGAGCCGCCAGAAGAAGCCGGGGCCGCCCGACTTGCCGAAGGTCGCGCCGAGGTCGCTGATGGCGTAGCGCACCTCGCGCGACCCGGCGGTGTGCAGGAGGACGTTGTTCTCGTCCTTCAAGTCCCAGTTGTTGATGAGCACCATCAGGACTTTCAGCCCGTCCAGCTCGCGCGAGTTTGAGAAGGGGTTCTGCTGCCAACCCCACTCGCCGTGGCGCGTGACGTTGTCCGGCCGCGCCTCGAAGCGGACGTTACTGAACCAGCCCTTGGTGGGGATGTGGACGCGCGGGACGAGGTAGGTGATCTCCGTCTCGTAGCCCGCGGCCCAGATGAGCCGCGAGGCGGCCGTCTCCGACTGCGCCTCCTTGCTGACCTTCGCGACCCACTCGCGCCCGCGCGCGTCGCGCACGCGGTACTTCGTCGAGAAGCCGCCCTTCTCCTCCTTGATGAAACGCAGGCGGCGCGTGGCCGGGCGCATCGCGGCGCCGCCGGGGCCGGCCCCGAGGTCGAGCCGCGCCACGTCGCGCGCGCGCCAGAGCACGGGCGTGCCCCTCGGCAGAGACTTCTTCTTCTTCGACTTCTCCTGCGCGGCCGCCGCGGGCGACAGCACGAGCAGCAGCACGAGCGCCACGACCATCCGACTCTTCCCTTTTGCAAACATACTCTTCTCACGCGCAGGGCGGCCGGCGGCTCAACAGCGCGGCCGAGACCCTGCGCCCGTCCTCCTTCGAGTTGATGCGGGAGAAATTAGAGAGATACTACCAAAGGAAAGTAGACAGTAGCCAGTAGTCAGTAGGCTCCGCTTCGAGGTAGTTGATGGATGAGAACCACACGGTTCGAGTGACGAGGGGTTTTCCTACTGTCTACTGTCTACTGTCTACTGTCTACTGTTTCAGCCCCGGTTTGACGGCTCGCTCCTTCCGCGCCGACTGCTCGTCGGGCGGGAGCAGCGACCAGAGCCAGCTCACGGCGCGTTCGAGCTGCTTGCGGTCGCCGGACTGCAAAGCCTCCTGCCCCTGCGCGACCCAGCGCGCGGCCTCCTCCGGGTTAACGAACTGGCGGCCGGGGCGCGCGAGGTGATGGAACCAGTCCTCCCAGAACCAATCCTGCGCGTGGAGCACCTGCGTGCGTAGCGCGCGCAGGGCGGCCGCCGCCTTCTTCAAGCCGCGCACGTCGCCGCGCGCCGCGGCCTCCGACAGCTCGCGCCTGAGCGCCGCCAGGCGCTCGCGCTGCGCGTCGGTGCCGTGCTCGCCCACGGTCTCGGCGACCGAGTCGGCGAGGCTGAAGGCGTCGTCGGCGCCCGACCCGACGGGCTTGACGCCTGCGCGCCGCTCAAGCTCCGCGACGCGCGCGCGCGCCTCGCGCAGACGCTCGACGAGGCGCCCCGCCCTGTCCTGGTCTTCCGCGTCGCCGGTCGGCTGATGCGCGCCCAGTTCGATGTCGAAGTCCTCAAGCTCGCGCCGCAGTCGCTCGACCTCCGCGCGCAGAGGGTCGGGGGCGGACGCGTTCCGCCCGCCGTCGTCTGCGGCCTCCGGCGCGTAGCCGTCGTCGTAGACGACCTCCGGGAAGTCGAAGTCTTCGGCGCTCACGCCCGTCAAGATCAGACGCTCCTCGACGCGTTCGAGCCGCGCGAGGCAGTTCTCGATTTCGAGGTGCGCGCCCTTCAGCAGTTCGAGGTAGTCGGGCTCCTCGTCCTTCGGGATGAAGACGCGGTCGGTGAAGTGCTCGTTGAGATAAGGGATGAAGACATCAACGGTGATGAGGCGCGAGGCATCAACCTTGATGTGGAGCTGCACCTCCGTGCCCTCGGGGACGGGGCGGCGGATCGCCTCACTTCTGACGTGGAAGTTGCCGACCCAGTTGTTGGCCTGCGGGTCTGAGAGCGCCTCGCCCTCCCAGAGTTTCACCGCGAGCGAGGTTTCGGGCTCGCTCGGCCGCAGCGTGTGCGCGGCGCGGTAGGTGACGGTGCGCTCGGCCGGGAGCAGCGTGCGGCGCGGGAAGATCGGGCTCAACTCCTGGCGGCCGTCCGGGTGCGCGACCTCGACCGAGATGGTGTGCGGCAGCGGCGGCGCGTCGAGCGCGAGGCCGTGCCGTATCTGAAACTCGTTCGGCGAGACTTCGAGCGCGCGACCTTTCGCATCTCTCACGCTCAAGCTGAAGCGGTTGAGCTGCCCCTCCTGCAACACCAGCGCCGTCTCGAAGAAGCCCTCGCGCGCGGGGAGCCAGCCGCTCGTCCAGAGCCCGCCCTCGGCGTCAACTTTAACTTCGAGGTTCGCGTTGCTGCCCTTCCCCGCGAGCTTGCCCGCGACGCGGCTCCGCGGCTCCGCGGTCAAAGGGTCGTAGGCCAGCCGAATCGTCAGCCCGTCAGTCTTCTCTTCCGACTTGACGCCGGCCGACTGCGCCGCGCTCCGCTCGACGGTCGAGGCGTAGACGGCCGCGCCGCGCGCGACCACCGTCATCGGGTCGAGCGACGAATCCACGGGAGCGCCGAGGTGCGCCGCCAGCGCCTCGCGCACGCGCGGCATCTGCGTCGGGCCTCCGACGAGCAGCACCCTGTCCAACTCCAGCCCGCGCACGCGCGCGCCCGCCAGCGCCTCGTCCGCCAGACGCAGGCACCGCGCGACGAGCGGCTCCATCTCGCTTTCGAGCCGCGCGCGCGTCAAAGGCATCTCGGCCTCGATGAGCCGGCCCTCGCGGTCTTCGCCGAGGTCGAGGAGGCTGACGATTGTCTCTTCCGCGGTCGTCAAATCGATCTTCGCGTACTCGGCGAGCAGCGTGAGCTTACGCAGCAGGCGCGCCAGCTCCGGGCTTTCGGCGTCGGCGCGCGGCAGCGCGAACTGCTCGGAGAGAAAAGGGACTAAAACATTCTCGACGAGCGCGCGGTCAATGTCCTTGCCGCCGAGGTGGTTGTCGCCGCGGTGTTCGAGGACGTTGAGCCTCCCGTCGCGCGTCGAGACGACGGCCACGTCGAGCGTGCCGCCGCCGAGGTCGAAGACGAGCCAGCGCTGGTCGCGCACGCCCGGCGCGGCACCGTAGGCGACCGCCGCCGCGATGGGCTCCTGAAGCAGCGGGTACTCTTCGAGCCCCGCGAGCTGCGCCGCGCGCGCCGTCGCCTCGCACTGCAAGGCCGTGAACGCCGCGGGCACGGTGACGCACGCCGCGCGCACCTCGTCATTCGTCCTGCGGCGCGCGTCCGCGAGGAGCGACTTCAAGACCTCGGCCGAAATCTCCTCCGGCGACATCACCCGCCCCGACGCCGGAAAGGTCTTCGCATAGCGCTGCCCCATCAAACGCTTGACCTCCAACGCCACGTTGTCCGGGTCTTCGGCCAGCGCGCCCAACGCGCGCCGCCCGACCAGAAGGCTCCCCGACTTCAGCACGCGCACGACCGAAGGCGTCACGTTCATCTGGTCGTTGTTCTGTATGACCGAGACCCCGCCGCCCTCCGCCCGCGCGATGCACGAGTTGGTGGTGCCGAGGTCGATGCCGAAGTCTATGTAAGTGCTCATGGATTAGTAGTCAGTAGTCAGTAGTCAGTAGAAATACATTCGCGATTGCGAACCGTGCGGTTGTCGTCCTCAACGTCAGTAGAGCAAAGGGTTTTCTACTGTCTACTGTCTACTGTCTACTGTCTACTCGAATTTCTTCTCACCACGACCTGACCGTGGCGGACGACGGCGCCGCGGTAGAGGACGACGGGCTCGACCGTCTCGTCCACGACCTGCGAGCCTGCGGGGAGACGCGCGTCGTCGAAGGCGTCGAGGACTTCGACGGCGAGGCCGGGCTCGTAAACGTGCCCCGTCACGTCGAGGACTTCGAGGCCGTGCTCGGAGAGGAAGCGGCCGAGGCGGCGCGCGGCGTGGCGCGCCTGCGGCGAAGACTCTTCCGCCGCGCCCGCCCACCGTTCGAGCCGCCACCACTCGACGGCCAGCTCGGCCAGCGTCGAGAGCGACACGTCTATCGTCTGCGGGAGTTCGTTCGTCATCGACGGTTCCTCGGGCCGACTCAACATACAAGAATCGAAGCCCCGCGTGAAGCTCTCCTCATTCCCGCGCGGGCTCCGCGCGCTCGACCGTGACCGGCGGCGGAGGCGTAGGAGCCGCGTTCACGTTGCCCGGCGTCCGCCGCCTGCGGTCGCGCGGCGTCCTCGTCGCGCGCGGCGTCGCGGGCGCGGTGAGCGGCGGCGGCAGGTTGAGCGGCTTGAGGTTGTAGTTCACGTTGAAATTCAGGTTCGGACTGACGTTCAACGCCGGCATCGAGTTGATGCTCGAACGCGTCGAGCGCATGTTGATGACGCCGCAGCGTTGCAGCCCCATGCAGAACACGGCCATCGCCAGCCAGAAGCCCACACTCGTCAGGCAGCCCGCGCGGTCGTCCTTCCGCACCAAGCTGTCGAGCGTCTCCCCGCCTTTCGGGTCGTCCTTAAAAAATTTTCGCGGCACGCGCACTTGCACGTCCCCCAGCTCGCGCGCGAGCGCCGCCCCGTACTCGCCCTGACTCCTCTCGCCCAACCCCTCGGCCGCGCCGAGCGCGACGAGCTTCGCCTCGATGGCCGCCAATTCTTCCGAGTCGGGCGGCGCGAGCGCGAGCGCCTTGAGATAGACGATGCGCGCCTCCTCCGTCCGCCGAATCTCCTCGTACGCGTTGGCGAGTCTGGAGAGCTTCGACGACGCGTGCTCGAAGACGCGCCGCGCGTAGAAGGAGTCGGCGCCCGCCAGCCGCGCGAAGTCGGCCAGTCGCGCCCTCAAGTCCGTGAAGCTGCGCCACGCGGCGTTGCAGACGTTGCGCTTCGCGGCGTCAACCTTGAGGTCGTAGCCGGCCGTGCCGACCCAACAGAAGGCCCCGTCCAACTCGTCCGTGAGCTTGTCCTCAGCCGGGCCGACCGTCTCCTCCTCATACTCGCGCAGCAGCCGCGGCGGCGGTTCCGCGCGGCGCAGGACTTCGAAGGCGCGCGCGGCCTCGCTCAGTTCGTTGCGGAGCACGGCGTCGCGCGCGCGCCCCGCGGCGTGCGCGTAGACGACGCGCGGCGCGTCCCGCCGCAGTTCCGCCACCTCGCCGAACGTGACCAACTGCTCGTAGTCGCCCTTCAGGTCGGCCGCCACCAGCAGCGACCAGAACTCCTCGCACCCGAACAGCCGCCGCCACAGTTGGAACGCGCGCGCCCACGCCTCGCCCTCGTGCAGCGCGGGGTCGAGCCGCACGACCCCGGCCAGCGCGAGCAGCGCCGCGTCGTGCAGCGCAGCGGCATCCTCGTCCGCGAGCCGCGCGCCGCCGTCTTCACCTGGGACTTTCCCGTCGGCCGCCCCGTCCAACCTTTCGGCCCGGACGGGGACGCGCTTGAGCAGTTCCTCGACCGCGGCCGAGAGTTCCACGGTCGTCGCGACGTGCGCGTGCGGCGCGGGGAGGTGAAACCAGTAGAGGCGTTCGCGCGCGCGCTGCACGGGCTCGGAGAGGCGGCCGACCGCGTCGCGCACGTCGGACGCGTCGCGGCGCACCTCGCCCAGCCACGCCGCGTCCCCTTCGAACGTCTTCCGCACGCCGACCTTCAGCGCGAGCCGCAGCGCCGACGCCGCGTCGAACACCTCGCCCTGCGTCGCCGCCGCACTCAGTCCCAACACGCGGAACGCGCTCCGCGCCGCCGGCTCGAACAGACCCGCCGTCAACGCCGTGGACGGCATCGGCTTTACACCGGCAAGCCGCTTGAAGAACTTTTGTAAGAACACACTCCCTCTAAAAGCAGTAAGCAGTTAAGAGCCCCGGAGGGGCGAGATGTTTATAGCTTAAGTCGCTTATTGATTTTTCAAGCTCCGGAGGAGCGGCATGTCACATGTCGCCCCTGACGGGGCTCGGGGTCAGTTATGACGTAGGAGCTATAAACATGCTGCCCCTCCGGGGCTAACTGCCTACTGCCATCTGCCTACTGCCATCTGCCTACTGCCATCTGCCTACTGCCTACTTTCTCACAAACCAGCCATGTCCCACTTACGCACGACCTCGTTGATGAGATTCGTGACCTTGTCGTTGACCTTGTTGAAGTATTCGTCGGCCTTCTTCTGGTCGAACTTCGGGTAGCCCTGGCCGGGCTGGTAGAGGCCGATGGAGGAGGGGAAGGGCGTGGCCGACCACGTGCCCGCCGCGGGGTAGGCGGTGGCGAGGTCTGCTTTGTAGCGCTCGGGGTGGACGAGCGTCGGGTCTGCGGCCTGCACGTAGGCGGTCTCGTTCCAGCCGGCGTGCCCGCCGTCCTCGCCGAAGACCTCCTTGGTGATGTCGGAGGCGAACGACCACCAGTTGATGACGAGCGTCCGCACCTTGCGCTCGGTCGCGACCTCGGCGGCGACCGAGTTGAGCACGGCCGTCTGCGGCCCGCCGTGGCCGTTGAGGATGATGATGTTCCGGAAGCCGTTCTTCGCCAAGCCTTCCAGAACCTGTTTGACGAAGGGGCGGTAGGCCGACTCGGTGATCTGGAACGCGCCGGGGTAGGCCTCCATGCTGCCCGTGATGCCGTAAGGGATGACGGGCGCGATCATGGCGTTGACGCGCGGGGCTACGCGGCGCGCCATCGCGACGGGCGCGGTGATGTCGGCGCCGTTGTTGACGACGCCGTGCGGCTCCAGCGTCCCCGCCGGCAGGAGCACGGTCTGCACCTTCGACGGCACCGTCTCTTTGAACTCCATCCAGTTGACGCGCTCCAACTCGCGCTCGCGCACCGCGGGCGTTTGCGCCTGCGCGAAGGCGCGCGGCGCGCAGGCGGCGAGCGCGAGCAGGGCGACGGCCGTTAATAACATTCTCATCTCTCTTCCCTCCCTCAATTTTCAGATGCTGAAGCCGCGGGCGGCGCGATTGACTTTGACTCGCCTTAAAGTGTAGAAGCGTTGGCGGCCGGGCCGCAAAAGCATACTGCAACAGAACGCCGAAAAAGAACCGCCGGCGGGCGGGCGGGGGGAACTCGATGCAACGTGAAGCGCAGACGCGCGCCCAGTGGGGCAAGGTACTCGACCAGACGCGATGCATCGGGTGCCACGCCTGCACGACCGCTTGCAAGTCGGAGAACCTCGTCCCGCTCGGCGTGACGCGCACCTACGTCAAGCACGTGGACGTGGGCGAGTGGCCGCAGGCGCGGCGCGCGCACCAGGTGACGCGCTGCAACCAGTGCGCGCACGCGCCGTGCGTCGCGGCCTGCCCGACCTCGGCCATGTTCCAGCGCCCGGACGGCATCGTCGATTTCGACAAGCGCATCTGCATCGGCTGCAAGGCGTGCATGGCCGCCTGCCCCTACGACGCCATCTTCATCAACCCGGAAGACCACTCGGCCGAGAAGTGCAACTTCTGCGCGCACCGCATCGACTCGGGGCTGGAGCCGGCCTGCGTCGTCGTCTGCCCCGTCGAGGCCATCATCGTCGGAGACATGAACGACCCCGACTCGCGCATCGCCGACTACGTCGGCCGCGAGGCGATGGAGGTGCGCCGGCCCGAGAAGGAGACGCTGCCCAAAGTCTTCTACAAGGGCGCGCACCAGGCGACGCTCGACCCGCTCGCCGCGAGAAGGCCGGACGGCGACCTCTTCATGTGGAGCGAGCAGAAGACCGGCGCCGAGACGGTCAACTCCGGCAACCCGACGTTTGCGAACTCTTCGGCGGCGGCGCTGCTGGCCTACGACGTGCCGCACTCGCTCCCCTGGGACTGGCGCGTCAGCCTCTACACGTGGACGAAGGGCATCGCCGCGGGCGCCTACCTCGTCGCCGCGCTGCTTGTCCTGCTCGGCTTGCTGCGCTCGCACAGCATGGGAGACGAGTTCACTACTTCGTCATTCATAGGCTTCTCGCCTTCGCCCCTGTGGCTGTGGGTCGCGCCCATCCTGTCCGGCGCGTTTCTCGCCGTGACGGGCGCACTGCTCATCTGGGACTTGGAGCACCCCGAACGCTTCTACCTGATCTTCACGCGGCCGCAGTGGCGGAGTTGGCTGGTCAAAGGCGCGTTCATCATCGCCGGCTATTCGCTCGTCCTCGCGCTGCACTTCGTCGTGAGTTGGCTCGGGAGAGAGCGGGAGCAGTTGTGGCTGATCGCGGCGGGGCTGCCGCTTGGCGTGATGACGGCCGTCTACACGGCCTACCTCTTCGCGCAGGCGAAGGCGCGCGACCTGTGGCAGAACTCTCTGCTGCCGCCGCACCTGCTGGTGCAGTCGCTGCTGCTCGGCTCGGCGGCGCTGCTGCCCTTCGCGCTGTGGCTTGAGCCGCTGGCCGTCGGGCCGCTCGCGTGGGTGCTGGGGGGCGCGAGCCTCGTGCACCTGCTGATGGTCTGGGGCGAGGTGACGCTCACGCACCCGACGGCGCACGCGCGGCTCGCCGTGTGGGAGATGACGCGGGGGCGCTACGCCGCCTTCTTCTGGGCGGGCGTCGTGTTGACCCTGCTCGCGGTCTTCGCGCCGTGGCTCGGGGTGGCGTCCGTCCCGCCCGCGCTGGTCGGCCTCGCGCTCCACGAGCACGCCTACGTCCAGTCGGGACAGTCCGTGCCGCTCGCGTGAGGGCCGCGCCGCCTTAACGACTTCAGGTCTCATCTCATTCTTATACAGGTCTTCAAGGGGGTTAAAAAAAACTCGAAGGAGAAACGGATGGCTACCAAGAGCACCAAGAGTGCGAAGAAGAGTTCGGGCAAGAAGGGTTCGGGCAAGAAGGGTTCGGCCGCCGGCAAGCGCGCCCTCGCGGGCGGCGACGCCGGCACCAAGGGGACGGGCAGCGCCGGGCGCAGCCCGGGCCAGAGCAGCACCAAAGGCACCGGCAGCGCCGGCCTCGCGCCCGGGCAGAGCAGCACCAAAGGCACGGGGAGCGCCGGCCGTACCAGCGGCGACGCCAGCACGAAGGGCACCGGCAGCGCCGGGCGCAAGCCGGGCAACGATGCCGGCACGAAGGGGACGGGCAGTGCCGGGCGCAGCCCGGGCCAGAGCAGCACGAAGGGCACCGGCAGCGCCGGACTGACGAAGGGCGGCAAGGGTAGCGCCGCCAAGAAGTCGGGTAAAGGCAGCGCCGCGAAGTCGCCCGCCAAAGGCTCGGGCAAGAAGTCGAGCAAGAAGTCGAGCAAGAAGTCGAGTAAGAAGTCGGGTAAGAAGTCAGGCCGCAAGGGCGGCGCGCGCCCCGGCCAGAGCAGTACCAAGGGCACGGGCAGCGCCGGCTAGACGCCTCTAGCGACGACCGCCGCGGCCGCGCGCCCCGCAGACACACGGACGGCGCGCGGCCGCGGCGGGCACACTTCGGACGGCGTCCAACGACGCCCCCGTTAGTCCTCCCGAAAGGAGGCAGTCTTATGGCAACGAAGAAGGCGACGGGCACGGCGGCCGCGAAGTCGCCCGCCAAACGCTTCCGCGCGCTGGTCGAGCGCGGTGAGGGCAGCGTCTGCGCCATCAGCATCAACTTCGACGTGGAGAAGACGTTCGGCAAGCGCGGGCGCGTTCCCGTGCGCGGCACGCTCAACGGTGCGCCCTTCCGCGGCTCGCTCTTCCCGATGGGCGGCTGCCACTTCATGGTCGTCAACCGCCACCTGCGCGCGGCCGCGGGCGTCAGCGGCGGCGAGACCGTCCCCGTCGTGATGGAGCGCGACGACGAGCCGCGCACCATCGAGCCGCCCGCAGACTTCGCGCGCGCCCTCGAAGGCGACAAAGAGGCGCAGGCCACCTGGGACAAGCTCAGCTACACGCACCGTCGCGAGCACGTCGAGCACATCGAAGAGGCCAAGAAACCCGAGACACGCCTGCGCCGCATCGAGAAGTCCGTCCGGATGCTCGCCGCGGGCGAGAAGGAGCCGCGTTGACATCCCGCACACGACTCATGCGTAGAACAAGCGCGACGACCGTCCCGCTGCTCGTCATCCTCGCTCTCGCCTGCGCGTCGCTCGCCGCCCCCGCGAAGCGGACGGCGACACACGGCGGCGTCCGCATCACCTTCGACGTGACGCTCGCGCGCGAAGCCACGGCCAAGACCGTCCCGGCCGCGCCGCTTCAGGATGCGAGCGAGAAACCCGACGGCGTCTACCCCGAGCACGTCGCCTTCACCCTCGTCGGCATGCCCAACGCGCCCGCCGACTCCTTTCACGAGCCGGTCATACGCGTCTGCCCAGTCGCCGAATACCTGCGTGCCTTCTCGGTCTCGCCCCGGTATGTGAAGGACGCCGAGCGCACGTTGAATGAACTGCGTCGGCTCATCCGGCGGCAGCCCGCCGCGCTCAAGGGCAACGTCCCCATGCTCCCCTTCCCCGACGGGACGGAGGTCTTCCACGCGCGCGTCAAGTACCTGCGCTTCCGCGGCGGCTCCGGCGTCGCCTACCTCACGCAGGGGCAGCAGGATGACACCTTGATTAACGGCCAGCAGGTCTCTTACGAGTTCCGCGGGCTCACCGACGACGGGCGCTTCTACGTCTCGGCCGAGTTCCCCGCCGGCGCCCCCGTCATCGCCGCGACGCGCGACGCCGCGAGCCACGAAGGCTACACGGCCCCGCGTTATCCCGGCGGCAGGCGCGAACAGCGAAGGTACGCGGCCTACGTCGAGCGCGTCCGGCGCAAGCTCGAACGCCTCCCCCCCGCACAGTTCAGCCCCGACCTGCGCCTCTACGACGAGCTGATAAGCTCCCTCGAAATACGGAACTGACGGCGCGCGTGCGCCGAGAGTCGAAGTCATGAACCCTAAAGAGCTGAACGAGCGCGTGAGCGCGGCGCGCAAGGAGACGGAGGCGCGGGGCGAGACTTTCTACCCGGGGCCGAGCCGCGTGCACCTGGCGGCGTTCCCGCCGCGGGAGCGCTGGGACGACTGGGTGGAGTTGGAGTCGAAGGC
>JBEVJD010000183.1:0-10157 GCA_040510435.1 Pyrinomonadaceae bacterium
AGCGCGTCGCGGTCGGCCTGCGAGAGCACGCCGCCGGCATTGATGTTGAGCGCGTCAACGAACGCCGCGGGCGTCACCGTGTCAGGGTACAGCGCAGTGAAGCGCGTCCGCGCCACGAAGGCTTCAAGGTACTGGCGCCTCTTATTGGCCAACTCCACCTCCCAGCCCGGCTCTCCGACGACGACGCCCCGGCCGATTGATTGCGTCTCGGTCAGGAACTCCGTGAACGTCAGCGGCGAAGGCTTGTTTGCGAGGTTGCCATAAGCGACCTTGTGGAGCCTGTAGACGAAGAATCCCGTCTGCTGGAACTCAATCGAGAGGAAGAAGGCCGCGCTGACGTTGATGCGCTTGACCTCGCGGCACTGCGCGTCCGCGCCGCACCCTTCGATCTCGTTCGTCCAGAAGGCGAGACCCGGCGCGTCGGGCTCGCGGTTGAGGAAATCGTGATAGTGCTGGCGGACGAACCTGCCGCTCTCGTCTATCGGGTTCGACGAAGACTCCTGCGCGTCGTCAGTAATCTCAAGCGTCGCCACCGCCCGCGGGCCGAACGCCGCGCCGTTGGTGGGGTTGCTCAGCCTGATGAGAGCCGTCTCAGACCCTTCGACGAATGAGTCGTCGCCGACGAGCACTTCGAAAGTCTTCTCGGTCTCGCCTCCGGCGAAGTTGATGGTGCCCAGCGCCTTCGTGAAGTCGCAGCGGTCGAGCGCCGTGCCAGATGTGGTGGCGCAGGGGACGGCGACGCTCGGGATGCTGCCGTCGTCGGTCGCGTAATCGACCGACGCCGCACGACTCGTGTCGCCACTGCGCTTGACCTTGACGACGATGCCGCCCGCGCCCTCCGCCACGGTGTAAGACGACTGTTCCAGATCGACGATGCCGCCCGGGGGGTCGTTGTCGGCGATGAAGACCGACGTTCTTCCCGGCGTCAGGACGGTGCCGCTGCCGCCCGCGTCGCTCAGGGTGAAGAGGACGCTTTCGAGCGGTTCGAACATCGAGTCTTCGCAGAGGGTGAGGGAGACGAACTTCGCCGAAGAGTCGCCGTCCGCCCAGTTGAGTGTCCCCGAAGTGTTGATGTAGTCCACGCCAGGCACGGCGCAGGAATCACCGCCGGTGGCCGAGTTGCTCGACGCGGTGTACTTCACAGATGCCGCGCCGAAGGCCAGTCCCTGCCGAATGACGGTGCCGACGACCGTCGTGCCCGAGCCCTCGGAGGCCGACGTTTGCGATTGAGCGAAGCGGAAGAAGCCGCCCGATCTGACCTGGATGCTGACGGCGTCCGTGTCGGTCTTGGCGCCCTGCGCGCCGTTGAAGCCCTGGTCGTTCGTGATGATGGTGACCGAAGTGAACCCGTTGTTGAAGCTCGTGCTCGGCGTGTAGGTGAGCCCGTCGAGCGCGGCGTTGGCGGCAGCGACCGTAGCGGTGAACGTGAACGAAGCGTCGTCCACGCCGTCGCCGGTGACGAAGGTCAGCCCCGCAGTTGAGCCGAGCGTGAGCGTGCCGTTGGGCGTCGAGAGCGTGACGCGGACGGGGTCTGTGCCCGCGTCCACGTCCGAGACGGAGACGGCGTTCGAGTTCGCCGCCGAGAAGACGAGCGGCGTGTTCGTGTTGGTCACCTGCGCGGCGGGCACGGAGTTGACCGGCGCGTCGTTGACGGGGTTGATCGTGAGCGAGATTGTCGCGGGCGCGGACTCGGCGCCGTGGGAGTCAATGGCCTTGTAGGTGAAACTGTCGGTGCCGTTGTAATTGGCGGCCGGCGTGTATGTGCGCCCGGCTCCCGTGCCGGACAGTGTCCCGTGCGTGGGCTCGGTGACGACCGCAAACGTGAGGCTGTCCCCATCCGCGTCCGTGCCGCTGAAGTTGAGGAAAGTCGGAACGTCTTCCGGCAAGCTAACCGTGTAGCCGGCCGCGACCGGCGGGTCGTTGACGGTGGTGACGTTGATGACGAACGTCTGCGGCGCGGAAGTGTCCTGCCCGCCGTTCGCCGTCCCGTCGTCGTCTTTGAGGACGAGCGTGATCGTCGCGCTGCCGAAGGCGTTGGGCGCCGGAGTGTAGGTCAGCGCACCCGCGGGACTCACGGCTGGGGCTGACGAGAAAAGTGCGGGAGCAGTGTTACCCGTCACGACGAACGAGAGCGACTGTCCGTTCTCGTTGGGGCCTGCGCTCAGCCCTGTGGCCCAGTTGGCGACTGACTGCGGGCCTGAGTCCTCGGGGACGGACTGGTCAACGCCCTTCGTAAATGACGGGGCGTCGTTGACCGGCGCGACCGTGAAGGCGAACGACTGGCTCACCATTCCTTCGAAAGAGCCCGTCAGGTTGATGGTGATGTTGGCCGTGCCGAAGCGGTCGGCCACGGGGGTGAGCGTGACGGTGCGGGTCTTGCCCGAAGTCGTGACCGAAATATTAGCGTTCGGCAGAAGGGTCTGGTTGTCGGAGGTCAACGTGAGGGAGGAGACCGTCTGGTCGCCGGTGAAGAAGCTGAACGAGAGGGGCGTGTCCTCGTTCGTCGCCTTTGCTGACACGTGATCCATGAACTGGTTGAACTCGACGGCGCCCACGTCCACAGTCGGTGTCACACCCGGCCCCGAGAAGCGCCCGGCGCCGCGCTGGTCGGTCGTCAGAGTGTTGTTGTTGAAGTCTTTCGCGAGCGCGTTGTCGCCCGCGTCGAGCGCGGGGCTGCCGGCGAGCAGTGCGTGGGTGAGCGTCGGGCCGCCGTTGTCCTGGAGCGGGCCGAGCTTCGGGTCGATGGGCGAGGCCGAAGTGCCGACCTGATCGCTGGCGACGAAGCCCGTCGAGTCGCCGACATTGCCGATAATGTTGTGCCCTTGCGAGGAGAAGAAGCCTCCCCCCAAGCCCAAGGAGCCCATCAAGTCAGTGTCGGTGCCGCCGTTGTTGCCGGCGAGGATGGAGTTTCTGAGGACTGCGCCCGATGGCGGCCCGCCGTGGAGGATGGCGAAGCCTTCGTTGGCGGTGATCGTGCAGTTGGTCAGCGTCAGTTGAGAGGGGGCTTCGTTGTGGACGGCGGCGCCCTCGTCGAGGATGCTCAAGTGGTTTCCGCTGAGGGTGCTGTTGATTAACGACGCCGTGCCCCCGTTGCGGATGCCGCCGCCGAAGAACCCCGTGTTACCGCTGATGGTGCTGCCATACACGAGCAGGGTCGCGCCGGTGTTCTCGATGCCCCCGCCGAAGCCGGGCGAGTTGGCAGGGCTCAGGCCGGCGCTGTTGTTGCTGACGGTGCTGTTCGTCAACGTCACGGTGTTGCTCGACAGGTAGAGGCCACCGCCGTGGCCGCCCAAGCCGGTGTTGCTGCCGCCGCCGGCCGCGTTGTCGATGACTCTGACGCGCGTCAACGTCGCCGCGGCGTTCCGGCTGTAAATTCCCCCGCCGTTGCCGCCCGAGCCGCCGCCGTTAGTTGCGGCCGCGCCGGTCGTGTTCCCGCTGACGACCACGTCCGTTAAGGTCATAGGCCCAGCGCTGAATATGCCGCCGCCGTTGCCGCCGGAGCCGGAGCCGCTGCCCCCCCCGGTGGCGTTGCCGCTGACGACGCAGTCAATCATCGTCAGCGTCCCCACGTTGTTGACCCCGCCGCCGTCCACCCCGTCGGGCGTCTTACCGTTCGCCACCGTCAGGCCGGACATGGTGACGCTCCCCCCGCCGTTGACTGTGAAGATGCGGTATTCGCCGCCCGTGTCCCTGCGCACGGTCAACTGGCTCGCGCCCGGCCCGCTGATGGTAATGGCGGAGGCGAGGTCGGGGAGCACGCCCGTGAGGTTGATCGTGCCCGTCACGGAGAAGTTGATGGCGTCCGTCCCGGCCGTCGCGTTGGCCTGCTGGATGGCCGCGCGCAGCGTGCAGTTGCCGGAGCCGTCGTTGCAGAGGTTGTCGGCCGTGTTGCTGTCCGCGCCGTCGCCCGTCGAGTTGACGGTGAAGGTCGTGGCGGCCAGCGCCGTGCGTGAGATGAGAGACCCCAGCGCGGCCAGCGCGAGCAACGGCAGAAGGGTCAGCAGAAGAAGGCGCGCGGACGTGCGAGTGGGGCGTGGGGCGATTTGGGTGTTTGACATCGTAAGGTCTCCGTGGCGTCTGAGGCGTGAGAAAAGTTCGGCGCGCGTGCTGCGTGAAGGACACGAGGAGTTGCCCTTCGGTCGCCGGTGAATGGAACGCGGAGGCGAGCGGCTTGGTCACAGCTTCCGTGAAGCCGCCGTCGCGCGGGAAGATTAACACGTGCCGGGCGGCCCCGGAAGAGTCAGGGAAGGCGCGGAGGAACCAATTGTGTCTTGACAATAGTCGTTATGACAACTATAATCCCCGTCGTGGTGAGCAGATTGCAAAGAGAGATCAAGCAGACCAAGCCCTTTGAAAGTCTGGAGGAGGAGGTCATCTTAAACCTCGCGCGGACGGCCGAGTATCTGGGGTCGCGCTCGGCCGAGGTCTTCAAACTCGCAGACCTGACGGGCACGCAGTACAACGCCCTCAGAATCCTGCGCGGCGCGGGGTCGGAGGGGCTCTCGTGCCGCGAGATCGGCGAGCGGATGGTGACGACCGTCCCGGACGTGACGCGCCTGCTCGACCGGCTCGAAGCCCGCGGCCTCGTCTCGCGCGAGCGCCCCGCGCACAACCGCCGACAGGTCATCGCGCGCGTGACGGACGAGGGGCTGCGGCTCCTCGCAGAGCTGGACGAGCCCGTCGTCGAGAGCCACCGCCGTCTGGCGGGCCACCTCGGCGAGAAGCAGTTGAAGACTTTGAACCGTCTGCTCGAAGCCCTGCGCGGCGAGCAGGCTTAAAATTTTTGACTTAACTTATATTCAAACGAGTTAAGTTCTGACGCTTCGAGCGAAAGCGTAAATTCTGGGGACTGAAATCGGAGGAGAGCAGGATGAAGACCTTTAAGCAAGCAGTCATGACCGCGGCGCTCGCGTCGCTTTTGGTGCTGCCCTTTGTCGGCGGCCCGGCCGCCGCGACCACCAACGCGCAGGCTCAGGAGACGAAGGTCGCCTACGCACCCATCCCGGCCGGCGAATACAAGATCGACCCGGCACACAGCACCATCGGGTTTGCCATCCGTCACTACGAGATCAACTGGGTCGACGGTCGCTTCAAGGATTTCGAGGGGACGATACGCTACGACGACAAGGACATGACGAAGTCGTCGGTCGAGTTTACCGCGAAAGCCACGTCCATCGACACGGGCGTCGAGGCGCGCGACAAGCATCTGCGCACCGCTGACTTCTTCGAGGTCGAGAAGTACCCGACGCTCTCCTTCAAGAGCACGCGCGTCGAGCGGAAGGGCAAGGACGCTTACGTCCTCCACGGCGACCTGACTATGAAGGGCGTCACGAAGCCGGTGCAGCTCCCGTTCCGCGTCGCGGGCGCCGTCAAAGACCCGAGGGGCAACACACGCTTCGGCGTTGCGGCGCAGACAAAGGTCAATCGCCGCGACTTCGGCATCAACTTCGGGGGCCCCATGACCGGCGGCGGGCTCTCCATCGGCGACGAGGTCAACATCACGCTCAACCTCGAAGTTGTACAGCCCGCGCCGAAGCCGGCCGGCCAGTAAGGGCGGCGGCGACGGACGACAATTTGTGCCGGGGCGGACGGAACTCCCGAACGCCCCGGCCTTCGTTTTAAGTATCGAACGTGAAGAACTGGTAACAGCCAGGGGGAGATTAAAGCGATGATTAGAGTGAGACCTGCGGGGGAGCGCGGCAAGACCCGCGCGCCCTGGCTCGACGGCAACCACACTTTCTCTTTCAACCGTTATTACGACCCGCGCTGGACGGGCTTCCGCGACCTCTTCGTCATCAACGAGGACTTCGTCGCGCCCTCGTCCGGCTTCCCGCCGCACTCGCACGCGGACATGGAGATCATCACCTACGTCATCGAGGGCGCGCTCGAACACCGCGACTCAGCGGGCGGCAACGGAGTGATACGCCCAGGCGAGGTGCAGAAGATGAGCGCCGGCACGGGCGTCACGCACAGCGAGATGAACCCGTCGCCGGACGCGCCCGTACACCTCTTGCAAATCTGGATACGCCCCGAGCGCGAAGGGCTCCGGCCGTATTACGAGCAGAAGGCTTTCCCAGAAGAGGAACGTCGCGGGCGGCTGCGCCTCGTGGCCGCGCCGGGCGGGACGGATGGCTCCGTCACGCTCTACCAGGACGTGAGGCTTTACGACGCGCTGCTCGCCGCTGGGGAAGAGGTGACGCACAACCTCGCGCACGGGCGACACGCTTGGCTTCAGGTCGTGAAGGGCGCGGTCACGCTGAATGGTGAGCGACTCGGCGCGGGTGACGGCGCCGCCGTGAGCGACGAGGAGTCATTGACGGTCAGGGCCGACGAAGAGTCCGAAGTACTCCTCTTCGATTTAGTCTAAGAGGATGCGGAAGCCCGGCCGTGAGGGAGGGCGTCAGAGCGGTTCGCCATTCAGGAAGAGCGCGGCGGCGGGACGGGCGCGGCCGCCGCGCCTCCCTCGTGTAAGCGCGCGCGGTTGCTCGCCCGGCACGGTTGTGGAATGTCTTGATGAAGGCGTCCCGGGTGGCGTCGGGTTATGCGCGGCGGCGTCGCTCAAATGCGCTTGGACTTCACGTAACGATCCGTCACCTCTAACACTTCCTTCGGCAGACGTTCGCGCTCAAGTCGCCTCACGACCCCCGAATCGAACGCAGTCCGGATGCGGCCCATCATGTCGTCCTCGTATCCGAACTCGATCACCTCGCCCTCCGGCACGTCGGTGGGGAAGTAGGCAAGGATTCGCCGATTGTCGTCGGAAACCTTGGCGAACCAGCTCTCGGCGACGACCTGATCGCCGCGGAGGATTCTGACGTAGGGATCGACGGCGCGGTGTGGAAAGTAGGGGCCCGCGATTTCGATGCGGACGAGCAGGTGCGGCCGGTCGTCAAGCTCCTTGATGACCTCGTGCGCGCGCCACTCGACGCGCTCCAGGCGACCGATGAAGACCTCGCTGCGTTGGAAGAACTCTCTTGACATATCTCACCTGCCTCAGTTGGAGAATGCGACCTCGTCAATCTCGACCTCGCCGGTCGGCTTCTCCGAGAAGACGAAGGAGAGGCTGACCACGTTCTGAAGATCGACCTGCTGCTGGCCGGCGCAGACGATGGTGTAAGACTTCAAAGGGATGCGCACCGTGTTCATCGCCGATTTGGAGTTGGCGTGGTTGGCGCGGTGGTCGGGGAAGGGCACCTCCGTGAAGGCGCTGACGCGCACGGCGCGCTCGTTGTTCGCCGCGTCCTTGAGCGCCAAGCGCAGGTTCTGCGACTGGTTCGCCGTGTTCTGCATGCTGTCCATCGTCTGGGCGATGCGGAAGCTCAACGCCGCGAATCCGCTCACGTCCTTGTCGGCGGCGGGGATGTCGTAGACCAGCCGGTCGCCGCTGTTGTCCCAGCGCAGCCTCAAGCCCTGCGTGTCGTGGGGCGACTTCGGGTCGAGCCCCGGGGCGGAGAAGTGGTCGTGCATTTTCCCCTCCGAAGGGTCGGCGGGCAGCGTCGCGTTGTGCGTCACGCTCCCGCCGATGGTGCTCACCGCCCAGTTGGCGTCCCCAAAGGTGTCCACGGTCTTCTGCGTCGGCTCCTGATACTGGACGTAGAGCGAGGCCCCGGTCGCCGACACGGACGAGGGCTTCCACTCGCCGTTGAAGAGACCCTCCCACTGCGCCTCGTTCAAAAGGTGTTGCCGGAAAAAGGCGTTCATGTACGCACTGGTGATGGCCTTCTGTACGTCGGGGTCGAGCAGGTCGGCCAGAGCCTCGCCGTCCCAGGGGCCGTCAACGTTGGTGGTGATGAAACCGTTGTGCGTGGCCTTGTAGACGAAGACCATGCTCTTCCTCTCGTCGGCGGCGCGGTCGTACAGCGAGAAGCCGCATTGCGGCACGACGTAGCCGGCCGTGGTCGGGGTGCCGCCTTTAACGTCGCCGTCGCGCGAGCCGTAGATGACGAGGTAGGGCTTGGCGTGCGCGCCGCTCAGCACCTCGCTCCCGTAGCGGTCGGTGGGCGCGAGCGAGATGACGGCGTTGATGTTGTGGCCGAGCGCCTGCTCCTCGTTGAGCCGCGACACCTTCAGCACGGCCTCGCCGCCGCGGCTGTGACCCATGATGCCGATGTTGTTCTGAATCGACGCGCCGAACGCGGCCTGAAGCACCTCCATGTGCTTGAAGAAGATGTTTGCGCGCCCGAGCCCGGCCATGCCGCTGTTGAGGTGAATGCTCGCCGCGACGAACCCGTTTTTGGCGAAGTGTTCCAGCAGGAAGTCGTAGCTGATGTAGTCGTGCCCGTTACCGTGGACGATGACGACGAGCGGGTAGTCGGGCTGCGCCGCGCTGATTTGCGCGGGGTCGGTGACGCCCGCCGCGTCGGCAGGGAAGTAGACGTGAGCCCGAAGGTTGACCGCGACGTTCACGGCCACGAAATTGCCGGGGGTGTGGTATGGGGCGTTCTCATCCTGAACGCTCGGCGTGCCCTGCAACCCCATCGCATTCACGTCCGCCTCGGTGTAGTTCCAGTTCCCGGCGTGCGTGAAGTCCGTCATCGTGCCGGGGTCGCGCACGACGCGGAAGCCCGCGACGAAGTAGCCGTCTATCGCGTCGAGGGGCGTGTCGTAAGAGTCGTCGGGCACGAAGGCCATCGCGTCCGGGGTGTTGTTGCCGAAGTCGGCGACGATGTCGTACTCGCCCTCCTGCGACGCGCCGGGCCAGATGAGACGCACGTTGGCGTTGACGCACCCGGGCTGCACCTTGAGCTTCTGAACCGAAGCATTGCCGCCCAGCGCGGCCAGATGAGTCAGGCTGTTGTCCATGCCCCACGCCGCGTCGTCCTTGCTCTGGATGACGTAGAGGGCGCACATCTTGCTGACGTTGCCCGGGTCAACGGCTCCGGGGTCGAGCGCCGCGTAGATGTTCTCGCCCAGCTCGAACGTGTCGGAGTAGCGGAAGTAAGGCGCGCCCGAGACCGTGCGGCCGCTGATGGGAATTTTGTTGACGCAGCCGCCGAGCACGGCCTTCGAAGCCATGAAGAGTTCGCGGATGACGACGCCCGTGAGGCGGCGGCTGCCGACAACGTCGGTGGCGAGCAGAGCGGGCGTCTCGTCCTCCTCGTAGCCGTAGCGCAGCGGGCGGATGATGAAGTCGTAAGCGCCGGCCACGAGGCCGTCGTCAGCGAATTCTATCGTGGCCTGCCCGCCCCTTTCGGGGAGGTTGACCTCGCGCACGGCGGGCGAGCCGTCGTCGAAGGAGGCCGGTTGGAACCGATCCCCCTCGCGCCAGTCGTGCTGCCGCGGGACGAGGTAGATGCGCGCGGGGCCGCCGAAGGGCAGATTGCTTACGGTAACGTGAAGCGGCTGCGAGCCGACCTCGAAGCCGTTGAGTAAGCGACCCTCGCGGTCGGTCGCGAGCACGAGCGGCCGCGTGAACGCGTCAGCGATGCGGAAGCTCTGCTCGGCCAAACGCTCTTTCCCGGAAGCGATGACCAACCTCAACTGCTTACCCTTCCAACGCTGCCGCGCCTCGTCGGGCGTGTAGAGCGCGTCGCTGCGCGGGTCGTCGAAACCCATCTGCGGCCAGAGGACTGTGGGCTCGATTTCGCCCCGCAGGTTCGTGATGACGCGGCTCGTGAAGAGTGCGTCGCCGTCGAGATGGGTTTCGATGTCGTAAGCGTGAGACGGCCGCAGCCCACCCGCGCGGATGGTGAGCGATTCGCCCACCTCGAACTCTTCGCGCCGCTCGCCGTCGTCGCCCGTGAGCACGATTTCGGAGTCGGTCAGTTCGTGTAGTTCCTCGCCGGGGATGAGGATTTCGAAGTCGGAGATTCTGCCCGCGTTCCATTGAACGGCGTCCTCCGTGCTGTAGAGCGGGCGGCTCAAGTCGCCGCGGTAGACTTTGAAGTAGATGTCCGGCCGCGTCTCGAAGAACTCGCGGAAGTCTTCGATCTCGCTCGCAATCTCGAACGCGCCACGCGCGTCCGAGACGGCCGAGCCCAGGAGGTCGTCGAAGAACAAGTCTTCATCGTAAGCCTTTATCAGGAGGCCGGGGAGGGCGGTGCCTGACTCCTTCTCCTTAACGACGCCTTTAATTTTGAAGATGATCATGACTTCACCTCACGCTTAAGCGAAGGCACGGCCTCGCGCCCGTGCGGCGGAGGCCGGCGCCTGACAAC
>JBEVJD010000184.1:0-4356 GCA_040510435.1 Pyrinomonadaceae bacterium
CCCGACCCGGGGGCGTCGCCCGGGTCGAGCGCGTCCACGTCGAGAGTCACATGATAGCCGGCCGGCGCCTGCGAGGCGATGTGGACGGCCTCATCCATGCACGCGGCCATCCCACGCTCGTCTATCTCGCGCATGGTGAAAAATCGTAAGCCGAGCTTCCGTCTCAACTCGCGCTCGCCCGGGTCAACGTCGCGCGCGCCGATGTGAGCGCAGAAACGCGGGTCGAGCTTCGGCGAGAAGCCCTCGATGCCGGTCAACTCAGGCGCGCCGTAGCCGAGGAGCACGGCCAGAGGCATCCCGTGGATGTTTCCGGAGGGCGTCGTCTCTGGCGTGTTCATGTCGGCGTGCGCGTCAAACCAGATGAGGCCGATGGGCTCGTTGCGCTGCCTAAAAAAGGAGGCCACGCCCGCGACCGAGCCGATGGCGATGGAGTGGTCGCCGCCGAGAACAATCGGCAGTTCGCCCGCCTCCAGCGCCCCGCGAACCTCTGTGGCTAACTGCTCACATGCCGACTTTATTTCGGCGAGGAAGCGCAGCTTCTCGCCAGCGGGCGGCGGCTCGGCCGGGAATTCCATCTTAAGGTCGCCCCTGTCGCGAACCTCGTAGCCGAGCCCCGCGACGCGCTGCCGCAGTCGCGCGACACGCATCGCCGCCGGGCCCAGGTCAACGCCCGCTATACTGGCGCCGAAGCCGCAGGGCGCGCCGATGATGCAGGCGCGCCTCCCTTCACCGGGGAGTCCCGAGCGCTCCGTCTTCTGTTCTTCAAACACTTCGCTCATATTGAGTAAGACCAAACGTTATCGGTCGCGCTTCACCCGCCGAGGTTGAAGCCGACGCCACCGCCGCCTCCACCCTGCGTCGGGAAGAAGGGCTTGAGGAGGCCGGCGAGCGCCGCGAGGTTTCGCGTCTGGATCAAAAGCTCGCCCGGGCCCGTGAACTCCGCGACCACGCCCTCGCCGCTGACCATGCTGCGGAAGAAGCCCGCGGCGGCCTTGCGCAGAGTGTACTGCGTCGTCCCCTCCCACGCGACGAGGTGCCCCGTGTCCACCACGTAACGCTCGCCCGCGGCGAGGCGCTTGCGGTGTATCGCGCCGAAGGACGAGAGGAGCAGGAGCCCCGTGCCGCTCACCTGTAGGACGAACAACCCCTCGCCGCCGAAGAAGCTCTTGGCCCCGCCCCAGCGCGTGTCCACTTGCAGGCCGGCGTCGCCCGCCAGATAAGAACTCGACTGGACGAAGAAGAGCTGGTTGTTCAGCTCGATGGCGGCGATGTCGCCGGGGCTGCCCGGGGCGAAGGTGACTTCGCCCGGCCCGCCGCGCGCCGTGAAGGTCGAGACGAAGGCCGACTCGCCGCCGACGGCGCGCTTGAACGCGCCCATCAGCCCGCCCTTCATCTGCGACTGCAACTCGACGTTGGCCGACATCGAGACCATCGCGCCCGCCTCGGCCTGTATCGACTGCTCGGCCGCGAGCTGGACGACGGCGAGCGCGAACGAAGGCTGGTGCAGGATTTCGAACGAATAACCGCGGCCTTGCCCGCGCGCGTCCTGGTCTATGTTAATTCCGCCCCCGGCCGGCGCCGACTGATATTGTTGCTGCTGCGGCGGCGGCGGTGGCGGGGTCGCCGCGATGGTGGTGCCGCAGGCACCGCAGAATTTCGCCTCCGGCACGAGGCCGGCCCCGCATTTCGGACAGTTCATACGCTCTCACCTCCTGCGCTCTCCACAATAACCCGCACGGCCTCTTCAGGCGTCCGGACGAAGTTGAGGAGGGCCACGTCCTTCTCGCTCACGACAAGATTCTCCCGGAACGACTCGATGACTTTCGGCCAGCAGTCGCCGAGCAGCACGAGCGGGCGCGGCTCGATGACCCTCGTCTGGAGCTTGTTCCAGACGAGCGACAACTCGGTCACGGTGCCCGCGCCGCCGCGCAGCGCGATGAAGCCGACCGAGCGCTCGATGAGGTTCTGAAGCCGTTCGTAGAAGTGCACGCTCGCGACCTTCTCCGTCAAATAGCGGTTCGGCTCCGACTTGAACTGGTTCATGGTGATGCCGAGCACGCGCCCGCCGCGCTCGTGCGCCCCGCGGCTCGCGCCCTCCATCACGCCGAGGTAGCCGCCCGTGCAGATGGTGTAGCCGCGCTCCGCGAGGAGCCGACCCACCCGCAACGCCTGCCCGTACTCCTCGCTATCCTCGCCGCACTTCGCGCCGCCGAATATCGTTACGATCTTTTCCATGAGTGATAAGTGATAGGTGATGAGTGATAAGCGATAAGAAAAACCGTTGCTTCTTAACACTTATCACTCATCACTTATCACCCCTTCAAGGTCTCAGTCTGTAGAGCATCCGCGGGAACGGGATGGTTTCGCGGACGTGGTCGATGCCGCACATCCATGCGACGCAACGCTCGATGCCCATGCCGAAGCCCGCGTGCGGGACGCTGCCGTAGCGGCGCAGGTCGAGGTACCACTCGAACGCGGCGCGGGGCAAATCGTGCTTTTCGAGCTGTTCTTCGAGGAATTCGAGCGAGGTGGCGCGCTCGCCGCCGCCGATGACCTCGCCGTAGCCCTCAGGCGCGAGCACGTCCACGCCGAGGGCGAGGTCGTCGCGCTCGGGGTCGCGCTTCATGTAGAAGGCTTTGACGGCGGCCGGGTAGCGGTGAACCATGACCGGCCTGTCGAAGTGCGAGGAGATGAACGTCTCGTCGGGCGCGCCGAAGTCGCCGCCCCACTCGAAGCGCTGCTCAAGCTCGCCGCGCTCGTGCCCCTCGTGGAGCATGCGGACGGCGTCGTCGTAGGACACGCGCGGGAACGGCGGCACAATCGCTTCGAGCTTCGCCGGGTCGCGCTCAAGGACTTTCAGCTCCTCCGGCCGCTCGTCGAGCACGCGCGCGGCGATTGACGAGAGGAAGCGCTCGCTCAAGTCCATCACGTCGTCGAGCGTGGCGTAGGCCATCTCGGGCTCGACCATCCAGAACTCGGTCAGATGTCGGCGCGTCTTCGAGCGCTCGGCGCGGAAGGTCGGGCCGAAGCAGTAAACTTTACCGAAGGCCGCGGCCGTCGCTTCGTTGTAGAGCTGGCCGGACTGCGACAGGTACGCCTTATCGTCGCCGAAGTAATCGACCTCGAAGAGCGTGGTCGTGCCCTCGCACGCCGCGGGCGTGAGTATCGGCGTGTCGCAGAGGATGTGGCCTTCGCGGTTGAGGAAGTCGCGGACGGCGTTGACGACGGTGTGGCGCACGAGGAGGATCGCGTGCTGGCGGCGCGAGCGGAGCCAGAGGTGGCGGTGATCCATGAGGAACTCCGTCCCGTGCTCCTTCGGCGTGATGGGATAGCCCTCGACGCTCTGCGTGACTTCGGCGTGCGCAACGTCTATCTCGAAGCCGCCCGGCGCGCGCTCGTCGGCGCGGACGGAGCCGCGCACGGTGACGGCCGACTCCTGGCCGGCGTGCCCGAGCGCCTCCCAGACCTCGGGCGCAACCGCTTTTTTGAACACCACGCACTGGACGACGCCCGTCCCGTCGCGTAGCTGCGGGAACATGAGCTTGCCGCTCGAACGCGTGTTATAGACCCAGCCCTGCACGGTGACCTCTTCGCCTGCGTGGCGCGAGAGCTGGTTGATGTAGACCTTTTGCATCTGTGTTTTAAAACGCGGGCGGCGCCTGCGCGAAAGCGTCGATGAAAGCCGCCCTGCCTCCCTTCGGTCAATGAAAATCAGGTGTTTTTGTCGTTCTCGCTGTCCGAAAGCTCCCCACCGTCGAGGCGCGAGCGCAGCGTCGAGCGCAGCAGCGGGAAGCGGTCGAGCCAGTCGGCGGCCTGCACGACGATCTCAAGCATCGGGTTGATAAAGTGCGCGTAGGTCTCGCCGCGGCCGGCGACGGCCGTCTGGTAGGAGAAGGTGCCGACGGCCTTCAGACAGCGCTGGACGGTCATCAGGCGGAACTCGTATGCGAAGTCGTCCGGGTCGATGGCGTCGAGCCCGCGCGCGCGCCGCTCGTCGAGGAAGTAGAGGCGGCGCTCGCGCACCTCCGCGAGCGAGGGCATCGTCGTCCGCCGGTCGAGCAGGAGCGAGACGAGGTCGTAGCTCGCGGGCCCCATGCGCGCGTCCTGGTAGTCGATGATGCGCAGCCGCCCCTTCGCGTCCACCATCAGATTCGACGGATGAAAGTCGCGATGGCAGAGCGTCCGCGGCCGATTCGAAAGCTCGGCCGCTACGTCGTTCAGCTCGGCCCTCAACTGCGCCTCGTCGCCGTGCTTGATGGTCTCGCCGCGCAGGCTCTTGAAGTAGTGCTCGAAGAAGTAGTCCAGTTCCCAGGAGAGCTTCGCCTCGTCGAAGGCGAGGCGGCTGGCGATGGACTG
>JBEVJD010000185.1:0-23637 GCA_040510435.1 Pyrinomonadaceae bacterium
TGAGAACCGTCGTGTCGCGGGTCACGTGCATGCGCTTGTGAGACCGCCCAACAGCGACGCCGTGAGCGTCCGGAAAAGAGGTTTAGGGGGCGAAGCCTGACCTGTACCGGGGGCGTGGCGACGGCGTTGACATTCGCGGGAGGTTCACATATCTTCCCGGCGCTCTGAGTCGTCGCCGACAAGGATTCTCTGGTCGGCCTGACGCCGTGCAGCATCCCTGTCGTCGCCCTCACCCGCTCGCTACCGCTCGCGGTTCTGTTGCGGTCGCACACAACACCCGCGGCGGCTTACTTGATGAGGGCGACGCTGAAGGGGAAGAGTTGCGCCGTCATGATCTTCTCTTTGACGGCGTCGTCGGCCTCCATCAGCTTGCGCGCCTCGTCCTCGTCGGCGGCCTCGAAGATGACGACGCCGAACTGGCTCGGGTCTGACTCGTTGAGCGTCCGCCCGGCCAGCAGCACGCGCCCCTCCTTGTGCATCTGTTGCAGCCTGCGGAAGTGGCGGCCGACGATCTGCTCGTCCTGCCCCGTCCAGTTCTTCGCGTCCAGGAGCCTCGGCGTCAGCTTGAGCACGTAGATGAACTGCTTCCGCTCACTCTTCTTCGCCTCCTGCGACGCGGCCGCGCCGCACAGTGCGAGCAACACCAGCAGCGCTGCGAGAACTCTCTTCATGTTCGTCTCCGGGGTTTTGATTCGTCGAGCTTGAGCCGTCAGCGGCTCACTTCAGAACGATGTCGCCGATCTGCTGCGAGAGGTTGCCGAGGCTCGCGCGTTCGAGGTTCGCCATGAGGACGACGGCGAGCCCCTGGTCGGGCTGCATGTGCAGGAAGGTGCTGATGCGCTGCTGCCCGCCGGAGTGGCCGATGGCGCGCGCGCCGTCCGGGCGCTTGGCGACGCCCCAGCCGAGGCCGTAAGCAGTCTCCTTGCCATCCTTCGTCTTCTGCGGCGCGTACATCAGCTCCATCGTCTCGCGCTTCAGGAGCTTGTCCGTCTGGAGCGCGACGGCGAAGCGCGCGAGGTCTTCCGCCGTCGAGACGAAGCCGCCGCCCGGCACCTTGTAGCTGGTGTCGGCCAGCGGCGAGTTCGTCAGCACGCCCTTGTCCGTGATGCGATAGCCCTGCGCGCGGTTGGGGATGATGTCGGCGACGCTGTCCACGCGTATGCGCTCCATCGCGGCGGGCTTGAAGACGTTCTCGCTCACGAAGTCGGCGAACTTCTGCCCCGAGGCGCCCTCGACGACGCAGCCGAGGACGGAGTAGCCGTGGGTCGTGTAGTTGTACTTCGTGCCCGGCTCGTGCAGCAGCGGGTCGTCCTTGAACATGGCGAGCCCGTCGGCGACGGTGGCGTAGAAGCGCGTGCTGTTGAACTCTTCGTCCGACTTGTAGTGGCGTATGCCGGCGAGGTGGCCGAGCACCTGGCGCGTCGTCACCGGCCACTGCTTCTCGGGGAAGGCCGGGCAGTACTTCTGCACGGGCGCGTCGAGGTCTACGCGGCCGCGCTCGAAGAGCTGCATGACGGCCACGGCCGTGATCGGTTTCGAGATGGAGCCGAGGCGGTAGACGGTCGCCGCTCGGGCCGCGACGTTGTTCTCCACGTCCTGCATCCCGAAGCCCGCCGACCAGCGCACCTGCCGACCCGCGACGACCGCTACCGACATCCCCGGTATCTTCTGCTTAGCCATCTCCGCGTTCACCAACGCTTCGATCTGTTTGACCTTCTCGGCCGGCAGCGGCGCCGACGCCTGCTGCGCCGCCTGCCGCGCCTCGGCGTGCGTCGCGTTTAAGAGGAGCAGCAGGCACAGGGCGAAGGTCGCGCGTGCGCGCGCGTGCGAAGACTTTGACAGGTTCATCGGGAGGGTTCTCCTCGCTCGGAGGTCGTGCGAAACGTTTACCGAAGAGTAAGGACGCGCGGGCGCGGCCGGCAGTTAACAGTGCGGCGGACGCGCCCGCGCGTCAGAGGGCCGGCGCGCGGCTACTGCTCGCAGAAATTCCGGTAGCAGTGCACGACGCCCTCGTTGTACTGGTCGTAGCAGGGGATGTGGTTGATGCCGTGGATTTCGAGGCAGTGCTCGAACTGCCGGTTGTTTCTGACCGTGCAGTCTGCGCACTTCTCGTGGATGTCGGCGGCCTTAACGGTCGCGGCCGGGTAGGGCTGGAACAGCACGAGCGCCAGCGCGACGAAGAACAGCGCGGCGGACAGCGACGCCATCAATCTTCTCATCTTCGGGCTCCTTCCGTTCGAGTTGGGCTGGGTATTGCTCGACAGGAACGTTCCTATAATCCTTCTCCGGCCCGAAGTCAACGGCCTGCCGCCAGAGCGCGAGAAATAATTACTTAACGAGAATGGACGAACCCCGGCGCAACAGCGGCAGAGGGCGGGGACTTTGGAAGAGCCCCGCCCCCTGCCGCTGTGTTCGGCGCCAACCTCGGCGTCAGAACTGCCAGTTGCCCCAGCCCCCGCCCGGCGAGGACTGCGTGACGCTGCCCAACTTCTGGTCGAGCGACACGGCCCAGAGCTGCACGCAGCCGTTGTTCTGTTCGGCGGCCGTCAGCTCGAAGACCGTCGGCGCGCCCTGGAAGCTCTCCGTAGACCAACTGCTCCAGTTGCCGCCGCCGGGCGAGCCCTGGAAGGTCGTGACCAGCGTGTAGTCCCTTCTGATGCCCCAGAGCTGCGCGCCGCGCGTACCGCCCTGCTGACAGGCGGCGATGTTCGTCAGGGGCGGCGCGCCGTTCCAGTTCGGGCCGCTCCAGTTCGACCAGCCGCCCCCCGGCGAAGTCTGCCAGCAAGACCAGAGCTGCTGCTGCGTGTCGGTCGCCCAG
Organism: Pyrinomonadaceae bacterium; assembly: GCA_040510435.1. Lineage (GTDB taxonomy): Bacteria > Acidobacteriota > Blastocatellia > Pyrinomonadales > Pyrinomonadaceae > QHXN01. The sequence continues at coordinate 2,819 of JBEVJD010000185.1, forward strand.
AGCTGCACGCGCCCGTCGTTCTGCTGCGACGCGGTGACCATCAGGAACGGCGAGTTCTCGGGCGTCGCCGGCCACGGCTGCCACCCGCTCCAGGAGCCGCCCGCGGTGATCTGGAAGCAGGTGACGAGGTTGTAGTTTTCGTCGATGCCCCAGAGCTGCGCGCCGCGCGTGCCGCCCTGCTGCGAGGCGGCGATGCGCTTCATCCCCTTCGGCGCGTTGTTCCAGTTCGGACCGCTCCATGACGACCAGCCGCCGCCGGGCGAAGTCTGCCAGACTGTCCAGAGTTGCAGCATCATGTCGAGGGCGAAGACCTGCACGCGCCCGTCGTTCTGCTGCGCCGCCGCCAGCTCGTAGACCTGCGCGGGGCGGGGCGGGGGCGAGCCCGCCCAATCCGGCCCGCGCCAATCGCTCCACGCGCCGCCGGGCGTCTCCTGAAAGATGGTGTTGAGTGTGCCGTTGTCCTGCGCGCCCCAGAGTTGGGCGCCGCGCGTCCCGCCCTGCTGTGAGGCCGTCAGTTTGGTCACCGCGGGGGCATTCTGCCAAGACATGTTTGCTTATCCTCCTCCCGCACGGCGTGCGGGCGTCTGTCTGACTGTGTGGTTCGACGGCGCGGCGGAAGTCGGCGCGACCGGCAAGGGGCTCGGGGAAACAGGGGTGCAAGTGTTCGGGTGGTGCTGCTGTCGGGCGGGCCCGACCTTCGGTCGAGAGCGCGCGGAATCATACTCGGCGGCGCGGGGCCGGTCAACCAAATAAACAGAGCGGGCGGCGCGGTAGCTACACCGCCCGCCCGCTCCACACGTCAAGGCAAAACTTACCCCAGCAACTCGCTGACGTTCACGAAGAGGCCCTCGACCGTCTGCGACCGCGCATCATCGCCGCGCCCGAAGACCTCCGCCCGCTGGTACGTGCTGCCCGCGGGATTCGAGTAAACCTCCACCCGCTCATCCGGTATGTTCACCAACCACGCCTCCGCAATCCCGGCGCGCGCGTAGAGAGGAAGTTTAACCTTCCTATCAGTCACAACAGTCGTGTCCGCGACTTCGATTAACAGTAGGACATCCGCAGGGCTGGGATGCGCGTGGCGGTAGTAGTCATCGCGCCATCGCAGCAGCGCTAAATCCGGCAGCGGCTCGGAAAAGTCATTCAACCGAACCGGATGATGTCTGCTCACCAGCCACTTTTTATCATTCCGATGCAGAAGCCTCCCGAGGTAACAAACGGTGCCAGCGTGAGGAGGGCTGACGCGGGGCATCTCAAAAATCTCCCCTTCAATAAGCTCAAGGCGGGCATCTGGTGGAAAGATGCCCGCCTCGCCTATGCGTTGATACTCGTCGGCAGAGAAGCGATATTTAATCAACTCAGCCGACACGAAAGTTATTCCTCCTCCTCGGCGCGGATGCGACCCTCGGCCCGGGCCTGCTCGACGATCTTGTGGGCGATCTGGCTGGGGACGGGGTCGTAGTGGGAGAACTCCATATGGAAGGAGCCGCGGGCGGCGGTGATGGAGTTGAGCTTCGACTGGTAGTCGAGCATCTCCGACATCGGCACCTGCGCCTTGACGACCTGATTCTTGCCGCGCATCTCCATGCCCTGCACGCGCCCGCGCCGCGAGTTGAGGTCGCCCATGATGTCGCCCGCGCACTCGGTCGGCGCGACCACCTCGACATCCATGACCGGCTCCAGGAGCGTCGGCTTCACCTTCTCGATGGCGTTGCGGAAAGCCTTGCGCCCCGCCGCGCGGAACGAGTGCTCGTCGGAGTCGACGGTGTGGTACGAGCCGTCGATGAGCGTGGCCTTGAAGTCCACGAGCGGGTAGCCGGCGATGGCGCCGGTGGAGGCCGCCTCGACGATGCCCTTCTCGATGGCCGGGCGGAACTGCTGCGGGACGGAGCCGCCGAAGATTTTATCCTCGAAGACGAAGCCGCCGCCGCGCGGCAGGGGCTCGAAGACGACCTTGCAGTCGCCGAACTGGCCGCGCCCGCCGGTCTGCTTCTTGTGGCGGCCCTGCACCTCGGCGCGCGTCGTGATGGTCTCCTTGTAGGGCACCTTCGGCGGGTGCAGTGCCACCTCGACGTGGTAGCGGTTCTTCAGCTTCTCCACCACGGTCTCGATGTGGAGCTGGCCCGAGCCCGAGAGGATGAACTCCTTCGTCTGCGCGTCGCGCGAGAAGTGGAGCGAGGGGTCTTCTTCGAGAATCTTGTGGAGCGCGACCGAAATCTTCTCCTCGTCCTGCCGCGACTTGGGCTCGATGGCGAAGGAGATGGCGGCCTCGGGATATTCAATCGGGTCGTAGACGACGGAGGCGGCCTTGTCGGAGAGCGTGTCGCCGGTCTGCGTCTCCTTGAGCTTGACGACGGCGATGATGTCGCCCGCGCTGGCCTCGTCGATCTTGTCGAGCTGCTTGCCCTGCATCGAGTGGAGCGCGCCCAGACGCTCGGCCGCGCCGCGCGTGGTGTTCTGGACGGTGGCGTCCGGTTTGACCCTGCCCGAGATGATCTTCATCACGTTGATGCGGCCGGCGAAGGGGTCGGCGATGGTGCGGAAGACGTAGGCCGAGAAGGGCTCCTCGGCGTGGTAGCCGCGCGTGACCTCGGCCGCGCCGTCGTCGAGGCTCGCCCGTCCCTTCTCGTTCTCGTGCGTGTCGGGCGCGGGCGCGTAGTCGAGGATGCCGTCGAGGAGGTGTTGCAGGCCGACCAGCGTCAGCGAGGAGACGGCGAAGACGGGGCAGAGACGCGAGCCCGCGATGGCCTTTGAGATGTTGGGGATGATGTCCGCCTCTTCGAGCGTGCCGTTCTCCATCCACTTCTCCATCAGCGCGTCGTCCGACTCGGCGATGACCTCGACGAGGCGCTCGCGCTCGCGCTCGTACACGTCGCGCCCCTGCTCGGGGATGGGAATTTCTTTGGCCTTGCCCGACGAGTCGAACTCGTAAGCCTTCTGGTGGACGATATCCACCAGCCCGCGGAAGTTCGCCTCCTGCCCGATGGGGAGCGTGAAGGGCACGATGGCGCGGCTGAAGGTCGAGCGGGCGGAGTCGAGCGCCGCGCCGAAGTCGGCGCGCTCCTTGTCGAGCTTGGTGATGATCATCATGCGCGGCGTGATGAACTCGTTGGCGTAGCCCCAGGTCTTCTCGGTGCCGACCTCGACGCCCGAGACGGCGTCCACCACGACGAGCGCGCAGTCGGCGACGCGCAGCGCCGGCCGGGCGTGCGGGACGAAGGCGGAGAAGCCGGGCGTGTCGATGAGGTTGACCTTGTGTTCGCGCCACTCGCAGTGCGCGAGTTGGCTGTTGAGCGTGATCTTGCGCGCGATGGCATCTTCGTCAAAGTCGGTCGTGGTCGTGCCCTCGTCCACCTTGCCCCAGCGGGGTGTGGCGCCGGCGAGGTGGAGGAGCGAGCTGACGAGCTGCGTCTTGCCCGCGTGGCCGTGGCCGATGACGGCCAGGTTGCGAATCTGGTTGGTCGGATAGGCTTTCATAGCTTCGGGTCGGACATCCTTTCGACAGGTCGGCGCGCGCGGGGTCTTGGCGGAGTTGGAGCCCCGCGACGCGTCGGATTTGACAATTGCTGTGCGGGATTTAACTGCAAAAGTCGAGAGGTTAATTTAAGCGACCCGGAGCCGGATGGCAAGCGGGGCGTGAGGGAGGGGAAGACGCGAAAAGTTGAACGCGCCCGTGCAAAAAACAGACCGGGCGGGTGGCGAAGACAAGTTCAACACAGAGACACAGAGGCACAGAGACACTGCTTGAAGACCATAGTCAACCAGCCGTGCCTCTGTGCCTCTGTGCCTCTGTGTTCAAACGTTCTTCACGCTAACTTCTTATTCAGGCCGAGGCTCAGGGCTGGCCGAAGCGGCGCCGGTATTCGAGCGAGGTGATGAAGGCTTTGACCATCTCGGCGTTGACGAAGTTGCCGTCGAACTCGTTGAGCTTACCCAACCAGAAGTTGTAGCCCGTGAAGTCGAGGTTCGGCTCGGGCGCCTCGTCCGGGTTTCTTCTCAGGTAGCCGAAGTACTGCGTGAGCACGAAGGCGCGGTTCAGCTCGCGGCGGCTCAGTTCGGGGTGCTCGGCCAGTTGGCGGAGCGCGGCGGCGCGCCCCTGCGCGTTGTTGTTGGCGGCGAGCTGGCCGGCGAGCACGTCGCGCTCTGACGTGTTGAGCGGGAAGCCCGCGTTGGCGTTGAGCGCGTTGACGAAGTCGAGCGCGCTCAGAGAGGCCGGGTAGCGCGAGACGAACTCGGGGCGCTGCACCCAGCCGGCGAAGAACGCGGCCTTGTTCGCTTCGAGCAGCCCCTCCCAGTTCGCCCGCCCGACCACGACGCCGCGCCCGATCCTCTGCGCGTCGGCCATCAACTGCCCGAAGGTGACCGGGACGGGGCGCGACGGCAGGTCGCCGAACGAAGCCTTGTAGGTCTTGTAGGTGAGGAAGCCCGTCTGCTGAGATTCGATGGAGAGGAAGAAGGCTGCGCTGACGTTGATGCGCTTCACCTCGCGGCACTGCGCGTTCGAGCCGCACGACTCGATCTCGTTCACCCAGAACTGCAAGCCTTCGGCGTCCGGCTCGCGGCTCAGGAAGTCGCCGTAGTGCTGCGCGACGAAGAACTGCGAGGAGTCAGAGGCGTTGGCCGTCGTCGAGGTGACGAAGACGGCCGAGCCGTTCCAGGTGGGCTTGACGAAGGTCGCGCTCGCGGGCGCGAACGTGAGCCCGGCGCCGAGCGGCGTGACGGTGTGCGTCCCCACGGTCGAGACGGAGTTGAAGGCGTAGCGCCCCGCCGCGTCGGTCACGGTCGAGGCCGTCTGCGAGCCCGAGAGCGCGACGCCGACGCCCGCGACCCCCGCGCCGTCGGCGCCGACCACGCGCCCGGCTATCTGCACGGAGGTGCGCGCCTCGTCGTTGTCGAACAGGCCGTCGCCGTCCTGGTCGAGCGCGAAGCGCCGCCCCTCGCCCACGGGCACGCCCGTAAAGGTCAGCTCCGAGCCGGGGCTTACGGCGTCGAGGAGCTGTTGCAGCGTGACGGGCGCCTCCGACGCGCTGTCGGGCTGGAACGTCTCGTTCTGGAGGCGCAGGAAGCCGCGCCGCTCGCCGCCGTAGATGCCGCGCACGACGAGGTCGCAGCCCGGGCCGTGGAAGAAGTTGGGGTCGTTCGGAATGGGGATGCGCTGTGCCTGTTGCAGGAGCAGGTTGAGGCGCGCGAGCACCTCGGGCGAGTTCTTGTTGCCGGCGCCCACCGTCACTTGCAGCCCCACCGCGGGCGCGATGACCGAGTCGGTCGAGAGCAGGAACGCCGCGATGTCGCGCCGCTCGTCGTCGTTGTTAAAGCCGTGGAAGTTGGGCTGGCGCAGGAAGTTCACGAGCGTGTCGAACGCGCCGTCGTGCATGAAGCCGAAGCCCGCGAGCTGCTCGGCGCGGGGCTGTCCCGGCGCGGGCTTGCGCATGCCGGCCTTCTGATAGATGCCGCGCAACTGCGGCACCTTGAACGCCTGCGGCTCCGAGAGGATCGAGCCGGAGAAGACGTGGCCGAAGGTGCCCATGAAGAAGAGGGGCGGGACGCCCGTGAATGAGAAGTGGCAATCGTTACAACTGGTCGCGAGTTCGAGGGCGACGCTCGGGAAGCCCGGGGCGGCGCTGAAGCGCTTCGAGCCCGTGTCGGCGTTCGGCCCCGCGGGCGGGTCGGGGAACGTGCGGTCGTGGTTCTCGTTCGGGTTGGGCGGGTAGGCGAGCGTGTTGACGAAGGCGACGAAGTCCGCCATCTCTTGCGTCGTCAGCAGGCGCTTGCTGCCGAGCAGATCGGTGAAGGTGCTGTTGAACTCGGTCACGTCGCGGCGGTCGGCGCGCCAGTGCAGCGGCTCGGCGTCGAGGAGCCCGCGCAGGCTCTGCGTCGTCATCGGCCCCTTCATCGGGTGGTACATGAAGAGGTTGGCGTCGACCATCGCGCCCGTCGGGTCGCCCAAGTCCCACGCGAGCCCGTCGCGGTGTCCCGAGGGGTGGCAGCTCGCGCACGACACGGTGCCGTGCGCGGAGAAGTTGACGGCGTCGTAGAGGAAGCGGCGCCCGTTGCGCACGGCCGGCTGCTCCGGGTTGAAGCCGACGGGCACGACCAGGACCTGCGTCCGCGCGGCCGTGTTGACGACGCTCACGGTCTGGTCGTGGCGGTTGAGCACGTAGAGGCGCCCGCGCCGCTCGTCGAGCGCGAGCCCCGTCGGGCCGTTGCCGACCAAGACGCGCGCCGCGACGTTGCCCGCCGCGTCGAGCACGCCGACCTTGGCCGAGCTGGTCGCCGCGACGTAGAGCGTGCCGTCGGAGGCGCGCGCGATGTCCGAGGGGAGCGCGAGGCTCTGCGCGCGCTCGGCGTCCGTGCCCGCCGTGTTCGAGAAGTCGACGTGCGCGTTGAGGTCGCGGGCGAAGGCGAGCGAGGGCGCACCGTTCGCCGTGTCGAGCGCCGAGACGCGGTTCGACTGGAACTGGCCGCGCAGGTTCGGCTCGAAGCGCCGGACGTTGCCCGAGTCGAGGTTGACGACGAAGAGGCGGCCCGACCCGTTGTCGAAGGCCATGTTGCCCATGTGCGTCCCGAGGTTTCGTGACTGCGCGCTGACGGAGAGGTTCGCGCCGGAGGCGTCGATGGTGACGAGGTCTATGTCGGCGAGCGTGTAGTTGACGAACTGATCCCACTTCGTGTTGCCCGTCTCGTCGGCCCAGGCCGCGCCGTTCCACCTCACGACGAGCGCCGTGTTCGGCGCCGCGGGGAGCCCGGCGGCCATCGCAGGCTGCGGCGCGGGCAATCCGCCGTTGGCACGCGTGACCTTCTCGGGCACGAGCGTCGTCTGGTTGCCGGACTCGAAGACCGAGACGAAGACGCGCGAGCCGGAGGCGTCGCGTGCGAGCGCGCGGGGCTGCTTGCCGAAGACTTCGACGACCTGCGGCGGCGCCGACAGGTTCGCCGTGTCGAACGCCTTCACGGCGCCGCTCGCGCCCGTGGCCGAGAAGCCGTCGATGTCGAGGCGCCCGCCGCCCGAGACGCAGACGAAAGCCCTGCTGTCGTTAGTCCCCGCGAAGAGGATGTCGGTTGGCTCGTCGCCCACGTCGATGGTACGCACGACGTTGCCCGCGGCGAGGTCAACGACGCTGACGGAGTCGGAGAGCCAGTTGACGACCCACGCCTCGCGGTCGTTGCGCGCGGCGACGCTGACGGGTTCGAGCCCGACGGGAATCTCCGCGATGAGCGTCGGCGGCGCGCTCCCGGAGAGTTGAAAGACCGACAGCGTCGCGTTCGGCGAGTTGACGGCGAGCAGGCGCGTGCCGTCGGGCGTGACGGCCAGCGGGTGCACCTGCGGGCTCTCGAAGTTGCGGAAGGTCTGCGCGGGCACCTGCGCGTGCGCCGTCTCGCTGACGCGCGTGCCGCCGAGCCAGAGCCCGGCGAGCGCCGTCACGACGAGCGCAGTAATCGAGAGACGAAGGGTTTTGAGGCGGGTGGGTCGGAGCAGCATGAAGACACTCCTTTGAGGCTTGCGGGCGTTGGAAGAAGGCCGGGTGCGGCCCGGCGTTGGCTTCGAAGAAACGCGTGTTATTATTGCTTCGACCCGCTTGGTTAGCGGCGACACTATACACCCGACCGCGCCCGCTGTGAACAGGAAAGTCTTCCGGTGAAGGGAAGGCTGGCACCATGTTTGCCGCAGCTTCGGGCGGGGCCCGGCCGGCCTCGGTTCCGTGAAAGGCGAAGCTCTCCCGTAAGAACAAGTTAAGTTAAGAGGAGATGAGGGGATGAGGTTTGAATTTCGTACACTGAAGAGGGCGATAAGTACGCTCGTCGTCCTCAGCGTGCTCTTCCTTGGGATGAGCTTTGACGTTTCGGCTAAGGACAAGGGGCGCCGGTGGGGGCGTGGCAACGACCGCGGGCGCCACCTCGGCTGGACGCGCGGGCGCCGCGTCGGACACCACCGGCGCGACGACGACAACGACCGCTCGCGCTGGCGTCGCCTGGTACGCCGCGACCGCAGGGACGACCGCCGCTCGTGGCGCCGCCACCGTCGCTCCGACCGCCGCTCCAACTGGGACAACGACCGGAACTGGCAGCGTGACCGCTTCAGGCAGTCGAGCCGCAACCGCAACTGACCATTAAGAGGCTGCAAGCCCGACCGTCAGGGAGGGCGTCGGTCAAACACAGAAGGAGGAAGGACGAGAGAGCCGCTGTCTCTCGTCCCCCCTCCTTCTTTATGTCTACGCTCAAAGAATGACGGGCCCGCAACCCGGGGGGATGGGGCCGCCGGGGCTGATGACGATGACCGGGCAGGGCTCGTCGAACTCGTCGTCGTCCCGGCCGGCGAGGACGATGATGACCGCCGCGACGGCCGCCGCGATGCCGACGAAGATGCCCGCGCGTTTGCCGCTGCTCAGACTGTTGCCCTGCGGCGGCAGCGGTTGTGAGCCGCCCGCCGCGCGCAGAGACTCGCCCGCGGAAGCCTTCCGCGCCGCGCCGCCCGCGCGCATCTCGACGCGCCCCGACTGAACCGTGAGCGTCGTCCCTTCGGCCGAGACCTGAAGGCTGAAAAGGGCCGGCTCGGATGTTTCGCTCACGACCGAGGCGTCCGCGGTCGCCAGCGACGCGGCGACGCCCCGCGGGACGGAGACGCGCGCGCCGCCCGAGCCGAGCGTCCCGCCGACGCTCTCGTCGGAGAAGTCGAGCCTGAGCGCCGTCGCGCCCGACAGTTCGAGCCGCGCGCGGTTGCCCAGTTCGAGCGCGCCGCGCGACTTCTCGGTCGTGTCGAAACTGCTCCCCGTGAAGACCGTCTGACCCACGACCGCCGGCAACCCGTCCACCGTGAGCCCCGCCGCCAGCGCGACCTGACCCATGGGCGCGGGCTCGGCGGCGCGCGCCGGGGCCGACAGGTTCAAGAGCGCCGCCGCGGCCAGCAGCGCGAAGGCGCGCCGCGCGCCGCCGACGATATTCAAGGCGCCGTCCCGTCGCGCGCGCCCCTGCTTGAAGACTCTCAACATCTGTTACCCCCCCTAGCTTTTAATTTAACTCGGCCTGAACGAGCCCGAAAATCTCTTCTTCGGCGCGGCCCACGCCGCCGGTTCATCCGCCACTTAAAAATAATGACGCGCGCCGCGCGGCAAAACCCACGCGCCGGGCGGGAATTTTACGTCGCGGGCACGCGCGCGCCGGCCGGCGGCCGGTTGTGACAAACTCGCGGGCCGTTTTTTCGTATTAACGTGTGAATGAAAAGGAGGAAGAGAAAATCGAACGCGGTGTCGGAAATCTCTCAAGGAGAATCGATGAATAGCAAATTCACGTTTGTTGTGCTGGGCGTGCTCGCCCTCGTGCTTCTCATCGGCGCAGGCGTAGCCTTCGCCAACATCAACTACACGCAGGAAGGGACGGTCAAGGTCGTCACCTACTTCGGGCGCATCGAGCGCGTCTACCGCCCCGAGGACGGCTGGTTCACGACGCTCGCGCCGGGGCGCGACGCCTTCGAGGTCAACATCAAGTCTTTCACCGAGAAGGCGCCCGTGCGCGTCACCAGCAAGGACAACGCGGCGCTCCAGGTCGAGATTGCCGTCACGGCCTTCAGCGACCCGCAACACGTCGGCGACTACGTGCGCAAGTACGGCTTCGACGAGGGGCAGCGCCACACGCGCCGGAACGAAATCCTCCACGGGCTCATCCAGACCGAGGCGCGCAACGCCTTCTCCGAGTACGGCGCCTACGAGATTTACGCCAACCAGGAGAGCATCCAGAAGCGCATCCTCGAAACCCTGAAGCCGCAGCTCGCCAACCAGCTCCAGCTCATCACCGAGTCGGTGCAGATCGGCAACCCAGACTTCCTCGACGACCGCATCGAGGCCGCGGCCTCGGGCGTCGTCGCCAACGAGAAGCAGAAGCAGGCCGAGGAGGCGCGGCTCGAAGCGGCCAAGATCGCCGCGCAGACCAAGCAGATCGAGGCGCTGACTTACGCCAACCCCGCGCTCCTCGACATCAAGCGGCTTGAGATGCAACTCGAAATCGAGCGGGCGCGCGCCGAGGGCATCCGCAACCATCAAGGGCCTCTGACGATCATGTACGGCACGGGCGCGGGCGTGCAGGTGCAGGTGCCCGCCGGGAGGTAAAGACGCGATGAGGTCAATGGTTTTCGTCTGGGTCGCGGTCGAGTTGTTGCAGGTCGCCGTCATCGCTGCGCTCGCCGTCGGGTACCGCAACCTCGACCGGCGCCTGCGCGACGCCTACCGCTTCGACGAGCGCCCGCCGCGCTCCGTGACCGAAGGTTAAAGAGGCGCGCGCGCTTTAATACAAAAGGAGGGCGGGCGGTGAAGGGAACGCGTGCGCGACACGCGCCTCCTTCACCGCCCGCCCTCCTTTTAAACGGGCGGGCCCCGGCGTCCGGGCGGGCACAGAATTTCGTTGACAGCCGCCTGAAACAGGCATAATCTTTGCCCGCCAAAGACGTACGCTTACAAAATCCATCGCCCTCGCAGTCTCCAGAGTGCCCCGGCGCCCGGCGTTAGCCAGATGCCCCCTTCGCGAAAACCTTTTCTCTTTGGCGTGGTGCACAACGATCTCATTCCGTAGCGCCGAAGCTCAAGCCGACCCGGCTGTCCCGGGCCCTCGCGCTTGAAAACTCTTAAACGTTCGCGCCCGGGCGAGGCCCGCGCGGGCGCGCTTCACATTCCCGCTGGCTAGAGGCTCTCTCTCGACGCGCGCACCTCGCGGCGCGCGTCCTGCGACCGCTTACCACGCGCGGGCGCCGTCCGAGCGCCCCGCCAAACTTCCCTGCCCGCGAGGGCAGACTCACACCGGGAGTAAAAACATGAGCGAAGAATACGACCAATCAAAAGAAGGGGGGCAATGGGGCGAGGGTGACGGCCCGAACCTCCGCTACGACGACTTCGTCGGGCGGATCGTTCAGGACCCGAAAGAGCCGCCGAGCGTCACGCTGCTGAGCGGCTACCTCGGCGCCTCGTCCGAAGAGGGGTACGTCCGCCTCTACCTCGACGAGGAACTGGGCCGCTACGTCGAGATACCTGAGAAGGCGATTCGCCACACGCAGGAGTTGCCGCCCGAGCAGTCGCCGCTCGGCGGCAGCCTCGTCTGGATAGACCAGGACGCGGAGGTCTTGCACGGCGCGGCCGGCTCCGAGCGCCGCAAGGCGACCTTCCTCGAAGGCCAGATCGCGCAGGACTACATCGGCGGCCCGGGCGGCTACGGCACGGGCGGCGAAGGCGGTTATGACGCGGCCGGCGGCATCACCACGCAGACCAGGGAGTGCGGCGGCGGCGGCATAGGCATCCCGCCGACCGAGACGGGGCCGGGCTGCTGGCAGTCGGTCTACCAACCCTGCATCCCGCGCACGGAGTTGCCGGGCTGCCGCACGCGCACCGGCATCCTCTGCACACTGATAGGGCCGAGTTGCCGAACCCGCTTCCTCCCGCAGTGCCGGAGCCTGTACATCCCGCAATGCCAGAGCGTCGCCTACCCCTGCGTCACCGTGCACGAGCCCCGGTGCGTGGCGTCGGGCTTCGTGTGCAACCCGATTGATTTCACCATCTGGCAGGAACAGTTCGACCCGCAGGCCGGGGTCGCGGCGCGGCGGGGCGGGGTCGGCGGTTTCGACCAGACCTTCGGGGTCTTCCAGACGGGCTTCAACTGCCCGTCGGTCTTCGACAACTGCGCGACGCAGGAGTCCTTCTGCCCGACGCTGGACGCCACGTGCCCGTCGCAATTCGTCGTCTGCCAGTCGCAGTTCGGCGACTGCACCACGCGCTCCGGATGTGTGTCGAGGATCGTCCGCTGCCCGTCGGTGAGCTTCAACTGCCCCTCGGTCTCCTTCCGCTGCCCGACGCGCGGTGAGCCGAGGTGCGTCGCCTCGCGGACGTTCATCTGCCCCGACACGCAGGCGGGCTGCCAGTTCGAGTCGGCCGCGTGCGGGTTCGACCCGGCGGGCGGCGGCGTGGTGCAGCAGGGTCAGGCCGACATCGCCGCGGGCCCGGGCGTGGGCGGCGCGGTCGCTCTGCCGCCGACGCGCTTCTGCCCGTCGCGGCTCACCATCTGCCCGACGCAGCCCATCCTCTGTCGCACGCGCGACCCGTGGCGCTGCCCCCCGACGTGGTACTTCATCTGCCAACCGACGCAGTACAACTGCCCGACGCTGCCCAACGGCTGCCCCGGCTATACGCAGTTCGGCAGTTGCGAGACGTTCGGCGGTTGCCCGTCGGCCGTGGACGCCTGCCCGACGCGCTTCGGGTGCGAGTCGCAGGCGGGCTGCTACGAGTCCGTTGCCTGCCAGTCGCAGGGGTGCTTCCCCGGCGGTGGCGGCTTTGAACAGGGCGGCGGCGGAGGCGCCGCGGGCGGCGGAGGCATCGCGGGCGGGGCCGGCGGAGGCGCCGCCGGAGCGCAGGGCTTCAAGGCCGAGGCGTTAGCCGCTTATCCACCTACCAACACGCCCGCCTGTAGCACGCAAATCTGCTGGCCCGGCGAGTACGGCGCGGCCGCGGCCATCCCGCAGACGCGCATCTGCCCGTCGCAGATTGACCTGTGCCCGACGCGCTACAACTGCCCGTCGCAGTTCACGCGCTGCCCGTCGGTTCTCGTCAGGTGTCCGTCGCAGGTTGACGCATGCCCGACGCGCCTCAACTGCCCGTCGCAGTACACGCCGTGCCAGTCGCAGCTCATCCGCTGCCCTTCGGCGCTCGACGCGTGCCCGACGCGCCTCAACTGCCCATCCGTAGCCTCGCCGTGCATCACGCAGGACTTCTCTTGCGAGACTCGCGGCGCGTGCCCTTCGGCGGTTGACGCGTGCCCGACGCGCTTCGGCTGCTACGAGACGCAAGTCTGCGGCGGGGGCTTTGACCCCGGAGGAGGAGGCGGCGGAGGCGGCTTCTAAGAGGAGAGCCTTTTAGAGGAGTCGCCCTTAACCGGCGAGTCCCGCCGTCGAAAGGCGGCGGGACTCGCCACACAAGACCTCGCGCACGTTCTATCGAAGGTGAATCTATGAGCAGAGAGTTCGACGACTTCGTCGCGCGGCTGGTGCCAGACCCCACAGATTCGCCCGACCTCCTTCTGCTGAGCGGCTACCTCGGCGTTTCGTCCGAAGAGGGGCACGTCCGTCTCTACCAGGACGAGGAGCTGAGTTGCTACGTCGAGATACCGCGGGAGGCCGTCCGGCGCGCGCAGGCGTTGACGACGGAGCAGTCGCCGCTCGGGGGCAGTCTCGTCTGGGTCGAGCGCAAGGCCGAGTTGATGCACGGCAGGGCCGGCGCGGAGCCCGGCGCGGCGAGCTTCCTCGAAGGCTGGCTCGAAGACGAGTACACGGAGGTCACCGCGGCCTTCGGCGGCGGCGGCGCTGGGCAGCAGGTCGCGCGGCCCGCCGCGCGCGGCGCCGGCCCCGGGGGCGGAATCTATCCGTCGGTGCCGTGCATCACGCCGCTCATCTCGCGGCGGATACCTTGCCGCCCGCCCGAAAATCCTTTCATCAGGCAGCACTATCAGGACTTTCTCAACCGTCCCCCGGATACGAGGTTCTGGTGCCGTTAACGCCGGCATTCCCGAAAGTTATTTCTTGACACCTTCAGGGCTTCCCGCTTAACTGTACGCGTCCGAAGACGACGCCGGCCCGCGCGTCCCTCGATGATCATCACCAAAGAAACAATCGCACACTACCTCCTCGGCCGGGGGCTTCTGACCTTCGACTCCGTCGTGGACGGCGACCTCCTCGTCGTCGAGGCGACGAGCCGCAACCGCAACTTCAAGGTCATACGGACTTCGAGCCCGGGCTACTTCGTCAAACAGGTCAAGACCTTCGAGCCGCAGGCCGTCGAGACCATGCGCTACGAGACGGCCTGCTACTGGCTCTCGCACAACGACCCGGACTTCGAGCCCCTCGCCGCGCTCATGCCGAAGTTCTACGACTCCGACCCGGCGCGCCACGCGCTCGTCATCGAGCTGTTGCCCGAGGGCGGCAGCCTCTCCGATTACCACCGCCAACTCGGCTCGTTCCCCGTCGAGGTCGGCATCCAACTCGGGCGCATCCTCGGCACATACCAGCGCGAGATGGGGCGGCGCCTGCGCGACGGCGCGAAGTCGAACGCCTTCGCGCGCCGCGTGCCGTGGATTCTGTCGCTCCACCAGTTGAACCAGAACCTCTTCGGCCAACTGAGCGCCGCCAACACGCAGGTGCTCAACATCGTCCAGAGCTACCCCGACTTCCCGCAGACGCTCGACCGCATGAGCGCGGGCTGGCGCTTCGACAGCCTCATCCACGGCGACATCAAGTGGGACAACCTGCACGTGACCGTCGAGAGAGCCGACGCGGAAGAGGGCGTGGAGGCGGAGGCCGAAGGCGCGCAGGGGCAGCCGGAAGGGAAGATGAACCTCCGTCTCATCGACTGGGAGCTGGCCGACTTCGGCGACGCGTGCTGGGATGCGGGCGCGGTCTTCCAGTCGTACCTCTCCTTCTGGGTCTTCTCGATGCCGGCAGTCGCGGGCGTGCCCGCCGAGCAGTTGGTCGGCGCCGCGCAGTTCCCCGTCGAGAAGATGCAGCCCGCCATCCGCGCCTTCTGGAAGACCTACGTCGAGACGCGCGGGCTCAGCAACGACGAGGCGCGCGACGCTCTGGAGCGCAGCGTCAGCTACGGCGCGGCGCGCATGATCCAGACCGCATACGAGTACATGTTCCACGCGCCGCAGATCACGACGAGCGCGCTCTACCTGCTCCAACTGAGCCTCAACATCCTCAAGAGCCCGCGGGAGGCCACCGCCAGCCTTTTAGCCCTGTGACGAAGCGACGAAGATGAGAGAGCAGCTAACGGCCCAAATCCGAAAGATCGTCCGCGCCGTCGAGGTGCGCTCGAATGATTCGTTCAACTTCGCCGGGCGACACTTCTCGCTCGCCGCGCAGGCGTCGGGGCACGCGCACCACGCGCAAGGCTTCGCTCAACAGCAGGCCAACCCGCTCGTGACGCTGCTCGAACAGACGCTCTACCAGCACTGCTACAGCCGCACCTTCGACGGCGCGCTGCGCGACGAGCAGCCCTTGAACGTTCAGGGCTCCGACCTCACGCCGGCTCTTTCGGAGGCCAACGCGACGCGCGAGCGCTGGGACGCGGGCTGGCAGGTCTATCAGGTGTTGCCGTCGGGGCAGGTCATGGCGCACAAGGACGGCCGCAGGCGCTCGCTGTGGCCGGGCGAGTTCCTCTCGACCGACGCGCCGGGCTACGCGCCGCGGCCGGGGACGAACCTCTCGGTCTTCTTCAGCCGCGAGACGAAGACGATGCAGCCCGGCTTCTACTTCGCCTTCGGCGAGGCGCAGGCGGGCGAGTTGGACAGCTTCAGCCTCGCGCGCTTCTACTGGAACCTGCGCGCCGAGGGCGCCGTCCCGCTCATGCGCTCGGTCACGCGCGGCCTCAACCGCTTTCAGGTGCCCTTCCGCATCAAGTGCCTGACCAACTCGGCCTTCTACACGCGCAACGACGCGGCCGTCCTCTACGTTGACAAGCGCTTCTACCGCGTCACCGCGCGCGTGCTCGCGGACGTATACGGCGAGGTCGCGCAACACCTCCGCCCCGACGCCCCGCTCTTCGCCAAGCGGCTCGCCGACGGTCTGGCGTTGGCGGAAGAGCCCTACACGGGCGAGAGCTTCGGCATGCAGCGCTGCCGCATACTGGCGGAAGGACTTCTCGGCGCTCACGCGCGCGGCGCGCGCGACGACGCCTCAAGGCTCGAAGAAATCGAGCGACACTTCGCCGCCTACGGCCTCAAGCTCGAAGCGCCGTACCTCAACCCGCGCTCAATCGACCAGTACGAGTTCACACCCAAACGGGAGGCCGCATGAGCGCACAAGTGGGCGACTTCCTCGACGCGGCCGACTTCATCGCCGCGCGCCTGTGCCGCGACGCGGTGTGGGCGGGCGCGCGCTGCAACTGGCTGGGCGACTCGATGGAGTTCGTCGACGGGCAGTGGGCGGTCGCGCACCGCGCCTTCGGCCCCGACCTCTACTCGGGCACCTCCGGCGTCGCGCTCTTCCTCGCCGAAGCATACGCTGCGACCGGCGAAGCGCTCTTCCGCGAGACGGCCACGGGCGGCGCGCGCCAGGCGCTCTCGCGCCTCGAAGAGCTGCCCACGCAGACGCGCATCGGTTTCTACACGGGGCACACCGGCATCGGCTACGCGCTGACGCGCATCGGCGAACTAATCGGCGAGCAGGAGTTCGTTGACCGCGGCCTACAGATTGTCGAGGCGCTCATCGCCTTCGAGCCCGACGAACGCGCGACCGACGTGCTCGCGGGAAGCGCCGGAGCCATACCGACACTCCTTCATCTTCAACAGAAGTACGACCGCGAGCCCCTGCTCGAACTGGCGCGCCGCCACGGAGAGTTTTTGATAAGCGCCGCGCGCAAGACGCCGACGGGCTGGTCTTGGAACACGCTCAACATCCCGGCCGAGGAGCGCAAGCAAGACCTCAACGGCTTCTCGCACGGCGCGGCCGGCATCAGTTGGGCGCTGCTTGAGCTTTGGAAGGCGACCGGGGAAGAGAAGTTCCGCGTCGCCGCCGAGCAGGGCTTCGCCTACGAGCGGCAGTGGTTCGACCCGCGGCAGGAGAACTGGCCCGACTTCCGCGGCCTCTACGACACGTGGGCGAGCGGCGGCGGCAACCAGCCCGGCTTCATGGCGGCCTGGTGCCACGGCGCGCCCGGCATCGGCCTCTCGCGCGTGCGCGCGTACGAGCTGACCAGACAGGAGGTCTACCGCCGCGAGGCCGAGGCCGCGCTGCGCTGCACCGGCCGCACGCTCGCCGCGCCCACCGCGCCGGGGCAGGCCAACTACTCGCTCTGCCACGGCTCCGCGGGCAACGCCGACCTGCTCGTCTACGCCTCGCGCGTCTTCGGCGACGACTCGCACCGACGCCTCGCCGAGCAGGTCGGACTCGCCGCCGTCGAGCAGTACCGCAAGACCTTCAGCCCCTGGCCCTGCGGCGTCCTCCAGGGCGGCGAGACCCCCGGCCTCCTCCTCGGCCTCGCCGGCATCGGCCACTTCTACCTCCGCCTCCACGACCCCGCGGGCGTCCCTTCGGTCTTAATCATCCTGCCGGAAGGGGAACGTAGACAGTAAGAAAAACTCGGAGTGGATATGAACAGGGCGGCTCTCATCAACGGTTGATGAGAGCCGCCCTGTTCCTCGTCTCTATTCCTGCTGACTACTGACTACTTCTTCTTAGTCGGGCTGGTCGGAGTCGTCGTGGTCGTTGTGGTGTCCTTCACGGCGGCCATCGCGGCGGTGCTGTCGCCCGTCAGCGTCACGCTCTGCGCGCGCGCCGTAAAGTCGTTGAGCAGCGTGCCGTCGGTCAAGAGCGTGCCGTCGGTCAGGAGCGTGGCGTCGCCGAGGATGACCCCGTCGCCGAGGATGACCCCATCGCCGAGGAGCGTGCTGCTGTTAAGGAAGAGCGTGCCCTCGCCCAGCAACACGCCGTCGCTCGTCATGATGCGGTCGGCCAGGATGACGCCGAGCGACATCCTCATCAGGTCAACCATGATGACGCCCGAGCCGTTCAGGGTCGTGCCGTCGCTAAGTATCACACCCGTCCCGTAGATTTTCTGGTACTTCGTAATCAGTTCGAGCCCCGAGGCGGTCGCGTGGTCGAGGACGATCCCGCGCGACCAGCCGAAGGTGTGGCCGGCGACGGTCGTCTGCGGGCTGGGAGCCGTCACGCCCGACTTGAGCAGCGCGGTGCCGAGCGGCATCGTCGCGTTCAGAACCGAAGGGTTCCAGTACTGCGGCAGGTCTGTGCGGAAGAGCTTGGCGAGGCGCACCGCGCCTTCGATGTTGAGCTGGCCCGCGCCCTGCTCGAAGGCGTTGTGGCCCGCGAGCGGCTGCGCCGTGTACATCAGGATGGCCTTGACCATGTTCGGCGTCAGGCGCGGGTTGTGGCGCAGCAGCAGCGAGGCCGCGCCCGCGACGAGCGGGGCCGCCATCGAAGTCCCGTTCATCGTCATCATGTTCCGCGTCTTGTCGGTGCTGACGTTCGCGTTGAGCTGCGGATTGTTGAGCAGGAGTTGGTTGTCGGCGGCCGCGGCCCAGATGACCTTGTTGCCGGGGGCGACGAGGTCGGGCTTGATGAGGTTGTCGTGGTGCACCACGCCGGCCGCGTCCGTCCACGAGGCGCGCGTGGGCCCGCGCGAGCTGTAGCTGGCGACCACGTCGTCGGCGCGCGAGTCGGTGCCGAAGGTGTTGGTCGCGCCGACCGTGATGGCCGAGGGCTCGATGCCGGGCGAATGAACGCGGCCGTAGACCTTCCGCCCCAGCGAGTCCCTGCCGTCGTTGCCCGCGGCGCAGACGACGACGATGCCGAGGTCGACCATGCGGCGCACGGCCTTGCAGACGGGGTCATCGCGGTACGAGTCGATGGCGGGCATCCCCAGCGACATGTTGACGACGCGGAGGTTGTAGACGGTGCGGTTGGCGATGACCCAGTCAATCGCCGCCAGGAGCTGCGAGACGGTGCCGCGCCCCTGCGAGTTGAGCACCTTGACGTTGATGATCTGGCTGTCGTGGGCGGCGCCCTTGTACGCGCCGCCCGCGATGAGCGCGCTGCCGGCCGCCGCCGAGGCGACGTGCGTGCCGTGCCCGTAGTCGTCGGGCTTGCCCGTCGCGGGCTCGCTCGTGAAGGCCGGGCTCAGCAACACACGCGTCTGCGTGCCTTCGGCGTTGTAGAGCGACTTGTGCATCATGTCCACGCCGGAGTCGAGGACGGCGATGTTGACCCAGCCGCGGTTGGAGGTCGAGGTCGTGGTGTCGAGCAGGCGCGCCGCGTCGGCGCCCGTCGTCAAAGAGACGTGGCCAAGGGCGTGCATCTCTCGGTCGGCAGAGACGTATTCGATGTCGTCGCGCGCGGCCAGCGCTTCGACCGCCTCGGCCGGCATCTCGACCACGCGCGCGCCGAAGTTTTCGTGACTCTTCTTGACGCGTGCGCCGTGCGCGACGAAGGCGCCCTCAAGCTCGTTCGTCCACTCGCCCTTCGGCTGGATGATGGCCGTGACCTTCTTCGTGCCGCCGGACTTGCGTGCGTGCTCACGCAGGTCGGCCGAGACCTTCGACCGGTGCTGGGGGTGTCCTTCGTGCCCGCGCCCCGAGTGACTTCCAGCGACGGCCGCGCGCCCGAACGGGAGCAGCAGCATCGTGGAAATCAACAGCCAGGCGGGGAATCTGTAAGGTCTACGTCTATGCATCATTCATCTCCGGGGGCGAGGGGGCAATTCTGTCTTTGGCGCACTTGCCGCCGTCCAGACCTTTACAAGCACCGTGCCGGGGAAGGTCATGGTACGTAAACGCTCAAATGGGTGGGTTTACGCTGAGGGGCGGTGACGGCGGGCAGGTCAAGGCGGTCGGATTGAAAGACCCGCACCGGTCAATCTGGCTGAAGTCTGAAAGGGCTTTGAGGGAAGAGGTGGGGAGAGTGGCTCCGCGGTAAAGGTCGGAGCCCCGGAAAGTGAACCCGCGGGATTGAGTCTCGGCCCGGGAGGCACAGGCGCCGTCCCGTCCCGCCCGCGTTCCGTCGCGGGCTTCAGTTACGGCCGCGGCATTCGAAGCTCGTCTCCTGAACGTTGCTGGTCGTCTGCCCGTTGGCGTTGACGGTGACGTGCAGCACGATGCGCAGATAGAAGTCGAGTGCGGGCCCGTGCGCGATGAGCTTCACGGTCGAGATGACGGTCGCGGTGCTCTGCGGGCCGTCGTTGTCGTTGATGACCTCATTCGAGACCGTGCGGACGTTGTAGCTGATTCCGCTCGGGCTGCCGGTGCCGGTGACGTTCTGGTAGTTGGTGTGCGTCTTCAGGTGCGTGCCGCCGCTGGCGTCCGTCGTCATGGTGTTGACGACGTGCATGTTGCCGGAGAACGTGACCATGTCTCCGTTGCATTGGTTGAAGAGGGTGCTGGTGAACGGGACGGTCTCGTTCGTCGTCGTCGTCGTGGCCTGCCCCAGGGCGGGCGTGTTGGCGAAGGCCGTGAACAGGAGCGCGAGCAGGGCTGCGGCGCACGCGCGCGGCGTGATGGTGTGAAACTTCAAGATGTCCCTCCTAAATGTTCGGCTGGCTGGTAAAGCTTGGGCGGGAAGTATAGTCCGACTGTTATTGAGGATTTCTTGAGATATCAATCCGTTTTCGTCCGGAAAGACGCGCCGCGCTTACAATTTTTTTAGTAACGGGGTGCGGCCGTGGCGGGTTAACGCGGCGGCGGCTGCGTCTTGAGCGAGAGCGGCGCCGCACGTTTCGTGTAGGCGGCGAAGAGTCGGTAGCCGAGCAGCAGGGCGACGAGTGCGGCGAAGAGGAGGGGCTTGCGTACGTCGGACTTGACGAGCAGGTAGTAGTGGAAGACTCCGGCGGCGGCGGCGAGGTACGTGAGGCGGTGGAGCTTCTGCCAGCGCTTGCCGCCGAGCCGCTTGATCATCTGGTCGGTGGAAGTTATCGCCAGCGGCACCATCGACGCGAAGGCCAGCACGCCGACGAGGATGAACCAGCGGAGCGTCACGTCCTGCGCGATTGATGCGAAGTCGAACCACTTGTCGAACCAGACGTAACAGAGCAGGTGCAGCGCGCCGTAGAAGAACGCGTAGAGCCCGAGCATCCGCCGCAGGCGCACCAGCCAGTTCGCGCCCGTCCACTTTCGCAGCGGCGTCACCACCAGCGTCAGCACGAGGAAGACGAGCGTTAGCGTCCCCGTCGTCCGCGTCACGAAGTCCAGAGGGTTGGCCCCCAACTGCCCCCGCCGCCAGTCCCACCCCACCAGCGCCAAAGGCACCAGCGCGTTGATGAAGACGAGGAGCTTGTAGAATTTAATATCCA
>JBEVJD010000186.1:0-10579 GCA_040510435.1 Pyrinomonadaceae bacterium
GCCCGCGCGCACGGCGCGGCGCGCCATCGGGTAGTCAATCTTCAGGACGGGGAGGGAGAAGTCGCGCGCGAGCGAGTCGGACATTTCGCGCGGGACGGAGGAGCAGGTGATCATCGCCAGCTCCGGCCGGTAGTCGCGGACGGCGCCGTCGAGCATCCCGGCGAGGCGCGCGCGCACCGTCACGGCCTCGCCCGCGGCGAGCAGGCGCAGCAGGCCGTCGTCGAGCAGGTTGGTTATCTCTATCTCGGGTGCGGCCTCGTTGTAGAACTGCATCAGCGGGCCGATGGCGGCGGGCGAGGTGTGGATGAAAGCCACGCGTCTCTTCGTCTGACTCATGCTGTTTCGGGGGGCTTCCAGAGGCAGAAAATTCGAGTCTGGAATTTCAAATCCTCCCGGGTTGTGCGCTTGTCGGCCGGCGCGTCGAACTGTTAATGTTCGACGCACATCCGGAAGGTCTTCGTCCCGTTTGCTCTCTAGATTCTGAATCATAGCATAGCCCCCCGCGAGGCGAGCGCCCGGCTCTGTCGCGGCGGCGCGCTCTGCGAAGCTTCAACCGAAAGGTCTGATCCAACCGATGAGATTAAACGTTTACGCACTCTGCCTGGCCCTCGCGTGCGGGTCTCTTCTCGCGTCGAGCGGCTGCCAGGGCGGCGGCGGCACCGGCGGCAAGCGCATCGGCGTGACGCTGCTGACGCGCGAGCACGTCTTCTACAAAGACCTTGAGGCCGGGCTCAAGGAGGCGGCCGACAAGCAGGGTTATCAGCTCACGGTCACCTCCGGCGACTTCGACCTCGCCAAGCAGCAGTCGCAGATCGACAACTTCATCGTGCAGAAAGTGGACGCTATCATCCTCTGCCCGGCCGACTCGAAAGGCATCGGCCCGGCCATCGAGCGCGCCAACCGGGCCGGCATCCCCGTCTTCACCTCAGACATCGCGGCGCAGGGCGGGCAGGTCGTCTCGCACGTCGCCTCGGACAACCTCGCGGGCGGGCGCCTCGCGGCCGACTTCATCGCCAAGGCCCTCGGCGGGCAGGGCGAGGTCGGCGTCATCGGCCAGCAGGAGGTGCAGTCGGGGCTCGACCGCGAGCTGGGTTTCAAAGAGGAGATGAAGAAGTACCCCGGCATCAAGGTGTCGGCGGTGCTGAACGGCGGCGGCGTGCGCGACAAGGCGCTCAAGGCCGCCGAGGACATGCTGCAAGGCAACCCCAACCTCAAGGGCATCTTCGGCATCAACGACGACTCGGCGCTCGGCGCGCTGTCGGCGGCCGAGGGGAGCGGGCGCAAAGACCTCGTCATCGTCGGCTACGACGCCATCCCCGAGGCGGTCAAGGCCATCCAGCGCGGTAGCGCCCTCAAGGCCGACGTGGCGCAGCAGCCGCGCGACCTCGGCGCCAAGACCATCGAGGTCATCAGCAAGCACTTCGCCGGCGGCCCCGTCGAGAAGAGCATCTCGGTGCCGGTCAGGATCGTGGACGCCAACTCTCTGAAGTAAGGCCGACTCTTATGAGTGAAACCGTCGGTGAGCGCGACGTGCCGCCGCGCGCGCGATACCTTCAGTGGCAGAAGATCGCCGAGTACGTCATCGTCGTGGCGATTGTGTTGGAGTCGGTCTTCTTCGCGCTCTTCGCGCCGCAGTTCCTCTCGCTGCCGAACCTCGTCAACATCGCGCTGAGCATCGCCATCGTGGGCATCCTCGCCGTCGGGATGACGGCGGTGATTCTGACGGGCGGCATTGACCTCTCGGTCGGGTCGGTGGCGGCGCTCGCCGGCATCGTCGCCGCGATGGTCGCCGCGACGAATGCGACGGGGGCGGTGGCGCTCTCCGCGCTGGCGGCGCTCGGCGTGGGGCTGGCCGTGGGCGCCTTCAACGGCGCGATGGTCGCGTGGTTCCGCGTGCCGCCGTTCGTGACGACGCTGGCGATGCTGACCATCTGCCGGGGGCTGGCGTTCGTCATCACGGACGGCCGCTCGGTCAGCGACCTGCCCGAGAGCTTCGGTCTCTTCGGCCGCGAACTCTTCCTGAAAGTGCCGGTGCCGGTGTGGCTGATGCTTTTGGTGTTCGCGGCCGGGTGGTTCGTCCTGAAGCGGATGACGTTCGGGCGCTACGTCTACGCGGTGGGCGGCAACCGCGAGGCGGCGTTTCTGGCGGGCGTGAACATCAAGGGCGTGACGATGCTCGTCTACGTCCTGAACGGGCTGCTGGTGGGACTGGCGGGGCTGGTGCTGGCGTCGCGCCTCGGCGCGGGCGTGCCGAACGCGGGGATACAGTACGAGCTGGACGTGATCGCGGCCGTGGTCGTCGGCGGCACGTCTCTGAACGGCGGGCGCGGCAGCGTGATTGCGACGCTGTGGGGCGCGGTCTTCATCGGCGTGCTCAACAACGGTTTGAACCTCGCCGGCATCGACCCGTACATGCAGCGCATCGCGCTCGGCGCCGTCATCCTGCTCGCCGTGCTCGCCGACCAGCTCAACAAGACGCGCGGGCAGTCGGTCGCGTGAGAGAGGTGTCGGGAGAGCTTTCCGGTCTTCTTCGATGAGACGTTCAAATGGTTCGACGTTTGTTCGTGCGGCGGCGTCTACGTCAAGCTGCTCGCCGACCCGGCCGTCTGGAAGAAGTGGAGCGGCCGCGCCGCACGTTGAAACAACCCGGAGTTACCGCAATGAGAAGTTACACCTCGCTCCTCGCGACCGTGCTGGCGCTCGGCCTGCTCGTGCCGGCTCTCGCGAAACAGCAGCCGCAGACGCCCGCGCCCGCGGATGAGGACGAAGAGGTCGTGCGCATCACGACCAACCTCGTGCAGGTGGACGCCGTCGTCACCGACCGCGACGGCCGCCACGTGACCGACCTCCGCCCCGAAGAGTTCGAGATTCTGGAGGAGGGCAAGCGGCAGGAGATCACGAGCTTCTCCTACGTCGGCGCTTCGCCCGCGACGCCCGGGCGCACGGCCCCGGCCGAGGCGCCGCGCGCGGAGAAGGGCGGCCCGCCGTCGCCGCCCCGGCCCGGCCCGGCGCGCGCGCGGCGGACGGTCGCGCTCGTGGTGGACGACCTCTCGCTCCCGGTCGATAACGTGCACCTCGTCCGCCGCGCCCTGAAGAAGTACGTGGACGAGCAGCTCCAGGACGGCGAGCTGAGCGCGGTGCTGCGCGTCAGTTCGGGCGTCGGCGTCCTTCAGCAGTTCACGTCGGACAAGCGGTTGCTGGGCGCGGCGGTCGAGCGCGTGCGCTGGTCGCCGCGGAGCCGGGGCGCGGCCAACCCCATCAACGCCGTGGTGTCGGCCGAGTCGGTCGCCGCCGCCGACAGCGAGTCGGCGAGCGCGGGCGCGGGCGTGGACGCGCAGAAGTCGGCCACGCCGAGCGACTTTCAGTCCGAGTTTTCCGTCGGCGACACGATCTCCGCGCTCAGCTACATCGTCCGCGGCTTCCAGAGCATCCCCGGCCGGAAGGCCGTCGTCCTCTTCACGCAAGACCTGCCGATCCTGAGCGGCTACGGCGCGACCTCGAACCTCGAACGGCTGCGCCGGCTGATCGATCTGGCGAACCGCTCCTCCGTCGTCTTCTACGTCATAGACTCGCGCGGGGTCGAACCCACCGGCGGGACGGCGGCCGAACCGGGCCGGATGCCCCACCTCAGTGGGGCGGCGCTCATGGGGCAGGGGCTGGCCGTCCACAAGTCGCAGGACGGCATGAACTTTCTGGCGAGGGAGACGGGCGGCATCTTCATTAAGAACCAGAACAACTTCAACCGCGGGCTGGAACGCGTGCTCGAAGACCAGCGCGGCTATTACCTCATCGGCTACCGACCCGACGCCTCCACCTTCGACCCGCGCACGGGCCGGTTCAAGTTCCGCGACCTCAAGGTGCAGGTCAGGCGGCCGGGGCTGACCGTGCGCTCGCGCACAGGCTTCTACGGCGTCGCCGACGAGAAGGGGAGCCAGAAGCCGCGCACGGAAAAGCAGGAGTTGGCCGACGCGCTCACCTCCCCCTTCGGCTCGAACGGCGTTGACCTGCGTCTGGCGGCGCTCTTCCTCGATGACCCTGCGCGCGGCTCGGCCATACGCTCGATAGTCCACCTGAAGGCGAGCGACCTTGAGTTCAAACAGGAGGCCGCCGGGCAGCGCAAGGCGACGCTCGACGTGGTCGCGGCCGTCTTCGCGGGCGACGGCCATCCGTCGGTGCAGGGCGGCGAGCGGCGGGACGTGATTCTGAGTGAGCAGGAGTACCAGAGGGCTTTGAAGGACGGGCTCACCTACCGGCTCAACATCCCCGTCAGCCGCCCCGGGGCCTACAACCTGCGCGTCGCCGTGCGCGACGCCTCGACGGGGCGGACGGGCTCGGCCCGCGAGTTCGTCGCCATCCCCGACCTGCGCAAAGGCCCGCTCTCTCTGTCGAGCGTCATCCTCGCGGGCGTAGACCCCGCGCGACGCGGCGCGGCGACCGCGGCCGAGCAGTTGACGGCCTCCGCGGGCGCCGCGGCCGGGGTGGCAGACCCGGGACTGAGCCCGGCCGTGCGCCGGCTCCGGCACGGTGTCTTTCTCGACTACGGCTACGCCGTCTACAACGCGCGGCCCGACCGCGCGACGGGCCGTCCGCGGCTCACCACGCAGGTGCGACTCTTCCGGGACGGCGAACTCGTCTTCGAGGGCGCCGCCGCGCCTCTGGACGTGAGCGGGCAGAGCGACATGAAGCGACTCGCCGCGGGCGGACGCTTGCAGGTCGGGACGGAGCTTGAGCCCGGCGACTACGTTCTTCAGGTCGTCGTCACCGACGAACTCGCCCGCGGCAAGAAGCAGGACGGGCGCGGCACGGCGACCCAGTGGATTGACTTCGAGGTCGTCAAATAATCTTCTCCGCCGCGGACACACGCGTGCTGTGACGAATAGGGTGAAGAGGAAACGGGGGCGAAGTTTTTTATGACGGAAGGTCTCATCGCCGAGCACTTCGAGGCGAACCGTGAGGTGGTCGCGCGCAGCGCCGAGGCGCTCGGCGCGCCGGCCGAGGAGGTGGCGCGGGCGCTGGTGGCGGCGCTCGGGGCAGGGCACAAGGTCGTCGCGTTCGGCAACGGCGGGAGCGCGGCGCAGGCGAGCCACCTCGTCGGCGAACTGCTCGGCCGCTTCAAGATGACGCGCCAGCCCTTCCCCGCCATCGCGCTCGCGAGCGACGCGGGCACGGTGACGTGCATCACGAACGACTTCAGCTACGAGGTTCTATTCGAACGTCAGGTCGAGGCGCTGGCGCAGGCGGGTGACATCGCCTTCGGCTTCACGACCAGCGGCCGTTCGGAGAACGTCCGGCGCGGGCTCTCGAAGGCGCGCGCGCGCGGCGCGGTGACGGTGGCGGTGACGGGCGCGGCCGGCCTTGTTGGCGGCGAGGCCGACCATATCATCGCCGTGCCGAGCGACGTGACGGCGCACGTGCAGGAGGTTCACCTGATGCTGCTGCACGTCTGGTGCACCTATTTGGACGAGAAGCTGGGCCGCGCCGAAGGCTACGAAGGGGCGAGGTGACCCGGCGGATGTCAGACGACTCGGAGAGGCGGGAAGGTTACGGCCGGAGGCGGTTCATCGCCGCGGGCGCGGCGGCGCTCGGCGTCGTGGCCGCGGGCGTCGTGCCCGCGCTCGGCGCGCAGTCGAACCCGAAGCGGCGCGTGCTGCACATCATGGGCTACTCGCACATCGACGCCGCGTGGCTGTGGCCGTGGCGCGACGGGTCGAATCTCGCGCTCACGACCTTTCGCAGCGCGCTCGACCGCATGAAGGAGACGCCCGACTTTCGCTACACGCACTCCTCCTCGCACCACTACGCGTGGGTCGAGCGCGCCGACCCGCGGATGTTCGGGGAGGTCAAAGAGCGAATCAAGGAAGGCCGCTGGGAGGTCGTCGGCGGCTGGCCCATCGAGCCCGACTGCAACGTCCCCTCGGCCGAGAGCTTCGTGCGCCACAGCCTCTACGGCAAAGACTATTTCCGCCGCGCCTTCGGCTTAGACGTTAACGTCGGCTTCAACCCGGACGCGTTCGGCCACGCCGCCGGCATCCCGGGACTGCTCAAACGCGCGGGCTTCAAGTACTACGTCTTCATGCGCCCGCAGGAGCACGAGATGAAGCTGCCGCTCCTCTTCTGGTGGGAGGGGCCGGACGGCTCGCGCCTTTTGACTTTGCGCATACGCCGCGGCTACAGCCAGAACGCCGAGCGCATCCCCGACGGCGCGCAGAACAACTTCGCGCCCGGCTTCGACCACGCCGCATACTTCCTCGGCGTCGGCAACCACGGCGGCGGCGCGACGCGCGAGCAGATAAAACGCGTCATCGAGCAGCGCGCCGACGCGACGCTCCCCGAACTGCGCTTCTCAACGGTCACGGACTTCTTCGCCGCGGTCGAGCGCTCGCCCGCCTTCGCAGACCTGCCGGTCGTACGCGGCGAGCTACAGCACCACGCGCGCGGCTACTACTCCGCCTTCGGCGAGGGCAAGCAGCAGAACCGCCGCGTCGAACGCCTGCTCGTCCAGGCCGAGACGCTCTCGGTCGCCGCCGCCTTGCAGCACGGCCACGCGTACCCCGCGCAGGAGTACCGCGCGGCGTGGGAGAAGCTGCTCTTCAACCAGTTCCACGACCTGCTCGCGGGCACCGCGATCCAGAAGGCTTACGAGGAGTCGCGCGACCAGTTGGGCTACGCCGCCGACACGGCGCACACGAACCGCGTCGAGGCTTTGGAATCTCTCGCGCGGCGTGTGGACACGCGCAGCGTTAAAGAGGGCGCGGTCTTCGTCTTCAACCCTCTGCCGTGGCCGCGCAAAGCACTGGTCGAGTACCACACCGAGAGGAACCCTGCGACGAACCCCTGGGTGCCGCTCCCGGCGGGCGTCGTCCCCGTCACGCACATGGAGACGGCCGACGGCCAGAAGGTCGCCATCCAGTGGCGCCCCTCCGACAGCATGACGCAGGTCTACCCGCGCGTCTCCGCGATGATCGACCTGCCCGCCTTCGGCTACAAGGTGCTCGAACTCGCACACGGCACGCCGCCCGATACCGGCGCGCCTTACCCCGACACGTTCACGGTCAACGACAGCGGCTTCGGCCTCTCGTCGCTTCGGTCGCCGGACGGGAAGGAGATGCTCGCGGCGCCGGTCGGCCTCGTCGTCATCGGCGACCCGAGCGACACGTGGGGGCACGGCGTCACAAAGTTCCGGCACGAGATGGGCCGGCCGCAGTTCGTCTCGGCGCAGCAGGTCGAGGACGGCCCCGTCCAGCGCATCACGCGCCACCGCGCGCGCTGGAACAGGTCGGAGATAGTGTTGGACATCGTTCAGTTCAAGGCGCTCGATCTTGTGGAGATGCGCTTCTACATCGACTGGCACGAGCGCGAACAGATGCTCAAGCTCGAAGTGCCGACGGCGTTCGCCGCGCCGCGCGTCTTCGCGAAGGTGGCCGGCGCCTGTATCGAGCGCCAGCCCAACGGCGGCGAGGAGACGTACCAGGACTGGGTCGCCGTGCAGGGTCGCGTCGGCAACGAAGAGTACACGGTCGGCCTCGTCAACAACTCGACCTACTCTTACGACTGTCTCAACGGTCTGCTGCGCACGGTGCTCATCCGCTCGGCGCCCTTCGCGCGGCACGACCCGTTCCAAGTGCCGCACAACGACGCGGGCGCGTGGCAGGATCAGGGCCGCCAGGAGCGTCGCTTCTGGCTCGTGCGCGGCAAGGGGACTTTCGCCGCGCTCGAACTCGACCGGCTGGCCGAGGAGGCGCAGACGCCCGCCGAGTACGTGATCGACTCGGCGCACGAAGGGACGGAGCCGCGCGAGCGCTCCTTCCTGCGCCTCGCGCCGGGCAACGTGACCTTGATGGCTTTGAAGCGCGCCGAGCGCGGCGACGGTGTAGTCGTCCGCGTGCAGGAGCGCGCCGGGCGTGCGGGCGAGTTTACGCTTGAGTGCGCCGCGCTCGGCGTCAGCCACCGCGCGCAGATTAAGCCCTGGGAGATAAGGACGCTGCTCCTCGAAGGCGGCGCCGCCGGTCGCCACGCGCAGGTCAGAGAGGTTGACTTGCTTGAGGTTTAAGAGTTTGTCTCATAAGTCAACGCTCCGTAGGAGCGTGATGTTTATAGTTCACGCCGTTATCAATATCCCAAGCTCCGTAGGAGCGACATGCAGACATGTCGCTCCTACGGAGCTTGGCAGGAAAAAGGGAAGCCCCAAACTATAAACATTCCACCCCTACGGGGCTTTTCAAACAGCTTTGAAGGTTGAGCTTGATTTGATGCGACCGAAGGTAAAGACATTCGGGTTGAGGGGTAAGCCTTTCGCATGGCTCGCGCTGATCTGCTCGCTCGCGGCGCTCGTCGTCACGGCGGCGGGCACGGTCTCTTCTGTGTCTTCGAAGCGGCCGGCCGCGCGTCGCGCCGAGGTCGTGGAGCTACAGCCGTTGGCGGCGCAGGCGCGGCGGGTGGCCGAGGCTCTGGACTTGTTGGGCGAGCCTCTGAGCGCGGCCGACGCGGCGGCGATTGGGCGCGCGGGCGAGGACTCGGATGCGGCGCGCGCGGTGGCCGCGATTGAGCGTGTGCTCGACCGACGCGCGCTCGTCCACGTCGCCATCAGCCCCGAGAGCCGCGTCAGCGTCACGCGCGGCGCGGCGCGGGCCGCGCTCGTCGAAAAGGGCTGGCGCTGCTTCCTCGTCAAGGTACGCAACGACGCGGGCGTGACGGCGCAACTCCGCGCCACGAGCCCGCAGGCGCTCCCCGTCTACGCGCGCGGCGTCTCGGACATCCCCGGCGGCTTCAGCCTCGACCCGCGCCCGAAGCAGGTGATTACGCCCGGCGCGGTCGCCGACCGCTGGCTCGAACTCTCGATGTTCGACAAGCAGCCGCTCGAAGCGAAACTCTCGGGGCTCGCCGTCGAATACAGAATCATCCAGCTCTACAGCCGCGACCCCGGGCGGCGCGAGGCGCGGCTCGGCTTCGACGTGGGGCAGGGCTCGCAGGACATCGGATTCCGCAACGATGTGCCCGTCCTCTTCGACTGCCTGCCGTCGAAGAACATCAACCTGCGCGTGCTCGACTTCGACGGCCGGCCGACCACGGCGTCTTTCATCATCCGCGACCCGCAGGGGCGGCAGTACCCGGCGAAGACCAAGCGGCTCGCGCCCGACTTCTCCTTCCACCCGCAGGTCTACCGCGAGGACGGCGAGGTGATACGGCTCCCCGCCGGCTCTTACACCGTCGAGTTCACGCGCGGCCCCGAGTACGTCAAACAGAGCCAGACCTTAAACGTCGGCGCGGGGCGGCAGCCCGAACAATGGAGCTTTCGTCTGAAGCGCTGGATCGACCCGGCGCGCATGAAGTGGTACTCGGGCGACCACCACATACACGCCGCCGGCTGCTCGCACTACGAGGCGCCGACGCAGGGCGTGCTCCCCAAAGACATGATGCGACACATCGTCGGCGAGGGCTTGAACGTCGGCGACGTGCTGACGTGGGGCCCTTGCTACTACTACCAGAAGCAGTTCTTCGAGGCGAAGGTCAACGCCCTCTCCACGGCCGAGCACCTGATGCGCTACGACGTGGAGGTCTCGGGCTTCCCTTCGAGCCACAGCGGCCACCTCACGCTGCTGGGCCTCAAAGATCAGGAGTACCCCGGCGCGGACACCATCGAGGACTGGCCGACGTGGGACTTGCCGATTCTCAAGTGGGCGAAGGCGCAGGGCGCAGTCGTCGGGTTCGCGCACTCGGGCTGGGGGCTTGAGGTCGAGACGCAGGACTTGCCGAACTACGAGGTGCCGCGCTTCGACGGCATCGGCGCCAACGAGTACGTCGTGGACGTGACGCACGACGCTGTCGATTTCATCTCGGCCGCGGACACGCCCGCCGTCTGGGAGCTGAACGTCTGGTATCACGCGCTCAACAGCGGCTTCCGCACGCGCATCGCGGGCGAGACCGACTTCCCGTGCATCTACGGCGAGCGCGTCGGCATGGGTCGCTCCTACGTGCAGCTCGGCGGCGCGCTCGACTACGACGCGTGGGTGAGGGGGCTGCGCGACGGTCGCTCGTACGTCTCCGACGGCCGGAGCCACCTGCTCGACTTCAAGGTGGACGGACTCGCCGCGGGCACCGAAGGGAGCGAGCTGCGTCTCGACGCGCCGCGGCGCGTGCGCGTCACGGCGCGCGTGGCGGCGCTGCTCGCGGCCGAGCCGGACGAGGCGGTGCGCGGACGCCGCCCCGACCAGACTCCTTACTGGGACTTGGAGCGCGCGCGCATCGGGAACTCGCGCGAGGTGCCGCTCGAAGTCGTCGTCAACGGCCGCGCCGTCGCGCGTAAAGTAATCGTGGCCGACGGCTCTTTGCGTGAGGTCGCCTTCGACTTAGCCCTGGAGCGCAGCAGTTGGGTCGCGCTCCGCATCCTGCCCTCCTCGCACACGAACCCCGTCTTCGTCGTCGTCGGGGGCCGGCCCGTCCGCGCCTCGCGCCGCAGCGCCGAGTGGTGCCTGAAGTCCGTAGACCAGTGCTGGACGCAGAAGGCGCCGCAGATTTCCGACCGCGAGCGCCCCGAAGCCCAACGCGCCTACGACCACGCCCGCCGCGTCTACCGGAAGAT
>JBEVJD010000187.1:0-17252 GCA_040510435.1 Pyrinomonadaceae bacterium
GCCGGAGGATTCTTTTTTTCATCGCGAGAAGCTGAAGGAGTCTGGCGCGCGCGGTTCCGACTTGAGCGACGCGCGCCGGCCGGGAAGTACCGGAAATGTTCCGAATTGCGCCAAGGAAGCTACCACGCGAGTCCCGGTTTGACACGAGACTGAAGGTGGACGGCCTCGTCAAACTTTAGTTTGACGCGCCGCCGACGGGTGGCTGTACAATGTGTGCCTCCGCAGTAACCGCTCGAAATTTATTAGCTGTTTAGAAACAGGCGCGACGGCGACCGGGTCAGTGCCACCCGCAGCGGGTTGCAGACGTGTGCGACTCCAACGGAACCGCGAGCGGTAGCGAGCGGGTGCGTGCCGCGCTGTGCGTGCCGCACGGTGACACACAGACCGGCTCGCTACCGCTCGCGGTTCTGTCCGGGCCGTCCGCGGCGTCGGTCGCATCAAACCGCTATACCTCACCTCGTAACGGCATTACTGAGCCTTACGCGGGAGGGAACGCGATGACGATGAGCTTGACATCATCGTCGAACACGCCGGCCTGACCCGGCGAGTGCATCTGCTGGTTAGTGGCGGAAAACTGTGACTGCGTAATCACCCCGACGAAAGGTCTGGTCGAGGTGGCGGGATTGGCGTGACCGACGAAGTCCCCGCCCGCCCTGCTCAGCCGCATGGGCTGGAAATCAAAGTAGCGGATGGTGCCGCCCACGAGGATGGCGTTCAGCCAGTGACACTTATTCTCGGCGTCGTGCGGGACGTAGCCGGTGGCGAGGACGGCGAACACCGTATGCTCCGGCTTGTTCCTCATCCAGTCTTCCGCAACGTCCAGCGGCACCTCGGATTCCAGGGTCTCGGCGCGCCGCCCCGTCCCCGCCTCGACGTAGTCTCTGATGTTAACCGTCTGCGCCTCCGTCGATTCTCCCATAGTGTGCACGCCGTCGCCTTTATCTAGTGCCTGTGCGACGTGCCCGGAAGAGATGGTGGACTGGCCTACGGTGAGATTGACTGCGCCGGCCGCCGTGCAGGCGGCGCAGTTCCTGATCGATTGGCCTCTGTAAGGAGCGTACTTCCATCCCGGAATGTCGTTGACGTGAGCGACCATGACTGCCTCCTTAAGGCCGAAGCACCCGTGGCAATCCTTCGGCCGGTGATGCCCTGACTACTGCTTTACCCGGGACTTCTGGTCGAGGAAGTCGGAGAGGAGTTGGGCGTAGTCGGGGGAGTTGAGTTGTCTGAGTTTGGCGAGGTGGGCGAGGGCGGCGTCGCGTTGTCCTAGAGCGGCGCGGGCGAGGCCGGCGAAGTAGTGTGCTTCGGGGGCTTCGGGGGAGAGTTTGAGGGCGCGGTCGGCCGACGCGGCGGCCTCTTCGTGTCGGCCCAGGTTATAGAGGGCTTCGGCGAGTCCTTCGTGTGCGTAGGGGTTGGCGGGCTGGCGTTCGGCGGCGCGGCGGAGGTGCCGGGCCGCCTCCTCGAAGCGGCGCGCGTCGTTGCAGACGAGGCCGAGGCGCAGGAGCGCTGGCACGTAGTCGGGGTCGATCTGGAGCATGCCGCGGTAGGACTCTTCGGCCTCCTTCAGGCGGCCGGCCTTGAAGT
This sequence comes from Pyrinomonadaceae bacterium, assembly GCA_040510435.1. Classification (GTDB taxonomy): domain Bacteria; phylum Acidobacteriota; class Blastocatellia; order Pyrinomonadales; family Pyrinomonadaceae; genus QHXN01. The sequence goes on from JBEVJD010000187.1 coordinate 1,585, forward strand.
GCTCGTCGCCCGTCGTGTAGTAGGCGCGCAGCGCCGACTGCAACGCGGCCTCGGCCTCGCGCTCGCGGCCGAGCTTGAGGTGCGTGAGCGCGAGGTTGAAGTGAGCCTGCCCGTAGTTCGCATCAATCTCGGCGGCGCGGCGGAACGCGGCGGCGGCCTCCTCGAAGCGTGCGGCGGCAAAGTGCGCGCTCCCGAGGTTGTTGTGCGCGGGCGCGAGCGCGGGGTAGGCGCGGATGGCCTCGTTGTACTCCTTGACGGCCTGCTCGATCTTGCCCCTGGCGAAGTGTTCGAGCCCGCGCTCGTTGTGCGCGAGCGCCTTGCGCTCCTCGGGCGAGGCGGCGCGCACGACGCCCGGCCGCGCCCCGGCTCGGCTCGCGTCCGAGGGGAAGGTCGTGTCGGACTTGCCCTCCTCGAAGCGACGGCGCTGCGTCTCGCTGACGGCGCGGCTCGACATCTCACGGCGGTGCTGCATCAGCGTGTTGAGCGCCTGCGAAGAGTCCAAACCCTGCGCGCCCGCCCGCGGCGCGAACGCCAGCAGCGCGAGCGCGGCGAGCGGCAGGAAGATGAAGCGGCGGCGTGCGGAGTTCGGAGCGTTCAAGCGACACCTCCCTGTTGAGAGCACCTGCGTTTGTTTCTGAAGCCCGCGCGGGGCTTTGTAAGGACGGCCGCGATTATACGCCGAACGCGCGCGGGCGGGAACGCCGGGCCGCCCGCCGGGGCTTCGACTCTAACCCTCGCCCTCGACGGGCGCGCCCGCGTCCTGCCAGGCCCGCCAGCCGCCGGCCAACGAGTAGACGTTGGTGTAGCCCATGCGTTGGAGGTTGTCGCAGGCGAGGGCCGAGCGGTAGCCGCCGCCGCAGTAGAGGATGAGTTCCGTCGAGTGGTCGGGGACGGCCGTTTCGATGTCGCGCTCGATGACGCCGCGGCCCAAGTGTTCGGCCCCGGCGGCGTGGCCGCGCTGCCACTCGTTGTCCTCGCGCACGTCTATGAGGCGCGCGCCCCGGCCCAGGCGTTCGAGCGTGTGTGCGACATCCACCTCGCGGACGCGCGAGCGGGCGTCGTCCGTGAGTCTCAGGAATCCTTCGGTGTGCTTCATGTGTGCGGCGCGGCCTCCTAAGGGTTTGACTTTCGTTTCGGCGGTTTGCTACATCATAGCGCTTCCCCGATTCCCTGTGGAGTTCGTGATGCGAAGAAGGTTGGCGCACATTCTGACGGTGCTCGCGTGCGGGCTCGCGCTCGCGGGCTGCAACTGGTCTTATACGAGCACCGGCAACTCCGGCGGCATCGGCGCGGGCGCGGGCGGCGTCGGCGTGGGCGGCGCGGGCGGGCGCGCGGACGCGCTCGTCAAGTCGCTCAACGCCTTCACGGAGGAGTTGATGGCCAAAGTCGAGAAGGCCGAGGAGACGAAGGCGGGCGTGGCGGAGGCGCAGGCGCTCCTCGACGCGCGCAGGGACGAGATGGCCGGGCGCTTCGCGGCGCTCAAGCGGGAGGCGCAGGATTCGGGGACGAAGGCGAAGCTGCTCGAAGCTGAGGTGGACAACACCGACCGCGTCCACCGCCTCCAGCTCAAGTACGCGGACGAGGCGGCGCGCGACGCGGAGCTGAAGGCGCGGCTCGAACGCCTCATCGCCGACTACGACGCGCTGTTCCGCTGACGCCGGCCGCACGGCCGACCCCTTTGGAGTAAACGGGCGCGGGCGTCTATAATGCCTTCAAAGAGTGATAAGTGATGAGTGATGAGTGATGAGAAAAAGCAAAGCGGGCCGTGTCTTCCTCTTATCACTTATCACTCATCACTCATCACTCCCCTTACTTATCACTGCCTCCGCAGTCGGTCAAACTCTTTCTCTAGCTGCTGCACGTAGCCGCGCGCCTGGGAGGCGTGCTGGCCGCCGCGCTGCGCGAGCTGGAAGTGTTGGAGCGCGGCGACGACCTCGGCGCGTTGGAGCGAGCCCAGCCTGCGCCCCTCGACGTAGTTGAGGCCGAGGTAGTAGTGCGCGTCCGCGTTCCCGCCCGCGGCCGCCGCGCGGAACTCTTCGAGCGCGGCCCCGCGGTTCAAAGACCAGAGCTGGACGCCGCGGCCGTAGCGCTCGGCGGGCGAGGCCGGGGCCGGCGGCGCGGGCGTCGGCGTGGGCTGCGGCGTTGGCGCGGGCGTCGCGGGCTGCGGGGCGGGCGGCGTGTTGACGGAGGCGGTCTCTTCGCCCTGCGGCGCGGGCGTGGGCTCGCCGGGTCGGGGCGTGGGCTGCGGCGTAGGCGTCGCCTGCGCGCGCGCCAGCGCGTCCAGTCCGCGTTGCGCCATCGAGGCGACGTTCGGGTCGGCCGACGCGGTCAGCCGTTGGTAGAGGGCGCGCGCCTCGTCGGCGCGGCCGGCGCGGACGAGCGCCCCGGCGTAGACAATCAGGTCGTGCGGGTCTACACGCGACTCGCCGCCCGCCAGGGCGATGAAGCGCCGGAAGGATTCGACAGCGTCCTGGTCGAGCCCCTCGTCCACCTGCAAGACGGCGAGCCGCCTCCACGCCTCGAAGTCGTCCGGGGCGTTGCGCGTGACGGCGCGGAACTCTTCGATGGCCTCGCGGCGCGCGCCGGCCGAATGCAGCAACTCGCCGAGCCGACGGTGCGCGCGCGTGTTGGCGGGGTCGAGGGCGTTGGCCTCGCGCAGACGCTCCATCGCGCCCTGCATGTCGCCCGCGGCGAGCAGCGACTCGGCCTCCGCGAGTTTCAGCTCGAACTGCTGCTGCCCGGCCTCGTTGACGGGCGCGGTCGGCCCCTGCGTCGGCACCTCCGTGATGGGCGCGCGGCGCAGCAGCCTGTAGGCGAGCCACGCGCCGCCCGACGCCAGAACGGCGACCGCGACGCAGACGGCGACGATTGCCGGCCACGCTCGCCGCGCGGGCCGAGGCTTTACGTTGGAAGGCGGAGGTGGCGAAGCATTCGGCTTGAGCAGAGGCGGCGAAGCATCCGGCTTGAAGGTGACGCCGGCCGGGGCGTCTTCGGCCGTGTCCGAAGGGGGCGGAGCATCGTCCGCGCGGCCGTCGGCGGCATGGCCGTCTGCGGCCGGCACGTGATCGTCTGCGGCCGGCGCGTGGATGTCTGCGGCCGGCGGTTCGTGCGTCGGGGGCGCGGGCTCGTGCGTGCGTGCGCGGGGCCAGTAGCCGGCGGCGGCGGGAATCGTCGCCTCGGGGTCTACGGGTCGCGTGGCGTCGAAGTCGATGGTCGCGTCGAAGTCGGCGGGCGCGTGCGTCTGCGCGGGGCGCGGGACGTGGATGGTCAGCTCTTCGTCTTCGTAGCCGGGGAGGTCGGGGCGCGTGACGGCCGGGCCGCGCGTGACGGAGTCTGCCGGATGAGATTGTTGCTGGCCGCCGTCGTCCCGCGCGCGGAGCAGACGCTCCATCTCGGCGAGGCTGACGCGCGAGGTCTGCGGCGCGACACGCTCCTCGTCGGACGCGAGCCCGTCGGTCGTGCGCGCTTCGTCGGGCACGAGCGGGACGGTCGCCGCGTTCGGCGAGACGTTTCCGGTCTCGCCGCTCGGCGCGTGCAGGGGCGCGCCGCAGCGCCGGCAGAAGCGTGCGCCGGGGAAGATGTCCGCACCACAACTCGGGCAGGAGGTCTGCATCCTTCGTCGAAGAGTCTGTACGGAGAGAAGTGCCGGGCGGTTCAGCGCAGGTTCGCGGCGCGGGACGCGCGACTGCGGACGACGACCGTGCCGGCGAGCCAGTCGTGCAGCGCGCGCCCCTGCGGGTTGAAGGCCGCGAAGAGGAAGCCGAGGCCGAGCGTCAACAGCGTCAGAGGGTAGCCGACCATGTGGCGCAGCAGCGCGCGCCCGACGCTCAGGGGCTCGCCGTCCCTGCGCTCGATGCGCAGCCCCGCGATCCACTTCCCCAGCGTGCGCCCGCTCAGGTTGGCGAGCAGCACGAAGTTGATGAAGGCGACGCCCGCGGTCGTCAGGTAGCCGACGAACAGGATGAAGTTGCCGCCGCGCCGCCCGCCGTCGCCGAAGACGCGCGCCAGAAGCGTCGCGAGCGCCAGCACGCCGACCACGATGATGTAGTCGATCAGCAGCGCCCCGCACCGCAGGAAGAATGGCGCGCGCAGGCGCTCGAAGTTCACGCCCGCGCGCTGCTCGCCGCGCGCCCCGGCCCGAACCGCCCTGCTCTCTCGTTCCAGTTGCACAGACATTTGATGAAGTAGTCAGTAGTCAGTAGTCAGTAGTTCTTATTCAGCAGGCTCTTATTACGTCAGTTGTGTGCCGGCAGTTGCGGAGACTTCCGCACGGAGATGTTTTCTACTGGCTACTGACTACTGTCTACCCAAGCAAAAAGTGGAGCGTCGTCTCGCCGAGGCGCAGGCGGTCGCCGTTGGCGAGCGGGCGCGGCTGGCGGGGGCCGAGGCGGACGGCCTCGTTGACGACGGTGCCGTTGACCGAGCCGAGGTCTTCGACGAGGAACGTGTCGCCCTCGCGCCAGACGCGCGCGTGGCGGCGCGAAATCTTCGTCTCGGGGTCGAAGCGCGAGAGGTCTATGTCGGGGAAGATGTTCGACTGCGGGTCGGTGCGCCCGACGAGGTTCGTCTCCTTATTCAGCAGGAACGTCGCGTCCAACTCGGTCGTCCCCGTCACGACGAGCCGCGCGGTGGCGCGCGCCGTGCGCAGGGCGGCGCTGGCCGCCGCGATGGGCTGGCGCGCGCCGCAGTGCGGGCAGAAGACATCCTCCGAGGAGATGGACTTGCCGCAGAAGCCGCAGAAGACCCTCTCGACGGCGAGCGTGCGCGCCGACTGGTCTTGCGCGCCGCGCACGACGCCGTAGGTGACGGCGCCCGCCCGCAGGCCCTCGGCGTGCCGCACGAGCGTGTCGCGCATCTCGGCCGCCGAGCGGAAGCGGCGCTCGGGTTCGTACTCGACCGCCTTCATCAGAATCCACTCCATCTCGTTCGAGATGGCGGGGTTAATCTGGCGCGGCGTCTGGTTCTTCGTGAAGTCGAAAATGAGCAGCGGGTTGTCCTGCGGGTCGGCGCCCGTCAGCAGGTGGAACATCGTCGCGCCGAGCCCGTAGATGTCGGTGCGCGACTCGGCCTTCCCGCTGAACAGTTCCGGCGGCGCGTAGCCCATCGTCCCCACCGCCGTCACGCCCTTCTCCTGCGGCGCGACCCAGCGCGCGATGCCGAAGTCGATGAGCATGACGCGGCCCGAGTTGCCGTCGATCATCAGGTTCGCGGGCTTGAGGTCGCGGTAGATGATGGGCGGGCGCTGGTTGTGCAGGTATTCGAGCACGTCGGCCGCCTGCTGCCCCCACTCGGCCACGGTCAGCTCGTCCAGGCGGTTCATCGGCGCGTTGCGCAGACGCGCGAGGCAGTCGCCGCCCGAGATGTACTTCATGACGAGGTAGAAGCGCGAGGCCGCGTCGTCGTAGAAGTAGTCGTAGATGGTCGGGATCGAGGGGTGTTCGAGCGAGGCCAGCAACATCGACTCGCGGCGGAAGTCGGCGACGGCCTTCTCCTGCTGCGATTCGTCGAGGTGCGTCTGGATCATCTCCTTGACGGCGCGCGGGGCGTCGCCGAGGTTCCTGTCCTTCGCGTAGTAGACGGCGCCCATGCCGCCGCCGCCGATGCGCTTCACGATCTCGTAGCGGCTGTAGAGCACCGTGCCCGGCTCCAACTGGCTCGCCGAGCGTCGGCTCGAAGAGGAGCCGCTGCCCGTGCGACCCGTGTAGGCCATCGGGCGCGAGGGCAGGTCGCCCGTGCGCCGGTCTCGGGCCGCGCCCGAGGGGACGACGCCGCCCGTGTTCTCCTCGGGGCGCGGCGGCTGGGGCTCGGCGGCCGATGCCTGCCCGCCCGTCACGGCGCCCGTCGGCTGCTCTTCGGACGTGTCGGCCGTCGCCTCCGCGTCCTCGACCACGGAGGAGGAGAGTTCCGCCGACCCTGCGGTCGAGAGCCCCGCCGACTCCGGACTCGCGGGCTCAGAATTTGAAGGCTCGGGGGCGTCGGCCGGCTCGGAGGCGCGCGCGGCGGCCGCGGCCTGTCCGCCGTGCGCGGGCTCGATGATGGTCGCCTGTAGCTCGTCGCCGTAGCCGCGCGGCTCGGGCTCGCTCGCGGCGGAGCCGAACGGTTCATCCGCGCCGACCTCTTGGGCCGACACGTCGGGCTCGCGCGTGAGCGGGGCGGACGAAGACGCGGCTCCGCCCTCCGCCCCCGGGGCGGGCTGCAAGGCCAGGCCACAGTTACCGCAGAAGCGGTCTTCCGGGGTCACAGGCGAGCCGCAATCGAAACAGGACGACATCACTTCTCTCGAATCGCCGACGACTAGTTGAGCACGTGGAACTTCAAAAACGTCTTCCCGACGATGACCTCGTCGCCGTCGCGCAGGGGCTGGCGGTCGCCCGGCAGCAGCCTCCGTCCACGGTTGACGAAGGTGCCGTTGGTCGAGCCCAGGTCTTCGATGTAGTACTGGCCCGCGCGCCGCGTAATCCTCGCGTGGCGGCGCGAGACCTTGGCCTCGGGGTCGTCGGAGTCCAGGTCAACGTCCGGGAAGATGCCGCCGTCGGCGTCCCAGCGGCCGATGTGCGACTCGTCCTCGCACATGGGGAACTCCTTGCCAACCGAGCGCCCGCGGTGGATGACGAGCTTGGCGTGCGGCGCCGCGCCCGCGTCGCGGCGCGAGGGCTGCGAGTCTTCGTGCACGCGGGCACGCCCCGCCACGCCCGTGACTGAAGCGCCCGCCGTGGACAAGGGCTGCGGCACCGCGCGCAGCTCGGGGGCCGAGGCGCGACGCGCGGCGCCCGAGTCGGAGACGACCGGCTCGGGCTCGGCAACCGCGTGCTCGTTCGTGTGCACGCGGGGGCCGGCGAGGCCGGGCTGTAGGGCGGCCCCGCACTCGTCGCAATACTGCGAGCCCTCGATATTCTCCGTCTGGCACCTTTCGCAGGTGATCATGGCCGCGTCCTTCACGAATTTTGGATGGCGGTGCGGGCTGGCACGCCCCTGAGATGCCCCCTAAAACTGTCACGGCGCCAGGCCGAGAGGCGCTCTCGACGCCGGCCGCCCATTGTACCGCGAAACGCGAGAGGCGCCAACAGCATCAAACGCAGGTGATAAGTGATGAGTGATAAGTGATAAGTGAAGTCGGGCGGCTCATTTTTCTTATCACTCATCACTTATCACTCATCACCACGTTTTTGAAACTGTTCCACCTTTTTGCACGTAGAAGAGTTGCCGGCGGCGGGAAGGTGCAGCAGCAGTTCGGTTTAGCGTCGTCCGCGTTCGAGTGTGCGGAGCCAGCCCGTGTCCCGACCGAAATCTTAACCCCAGTCTTTCAGAAGAGGAATCAGACTCCAATGGCTCTGAGCCGGAAGAAGAAAATTATCATTGCGGTCTCGGCGGTCGCCGTCCTGGGACTCGTCGTCGTCATCAGCATCTTCGCGCGCGGCAAGGACGAGCCCGAGGTGACGGTCGTCAAGGTGGACGTGCGCCCCGAGTTGAAGTCCACGGTCACGGCCTCCGGCGAGGTGCGCCCCATCCGCTTCGTCAACCTGACGAGCGAGGTGCAGGGTCGCATTACCGAGATCAGCGTCAACCCCGGCGACGCCGTCACCACGGGGCAGCCGCTCGTGCGCGTTGACCCCACGCAGCTCGAATCTTCCGCCGAGGCGCAGGCCGCCAGCGCGGCCGCCGCCATCTCCGACGTGCAGAACGCGCGCCAGTCCGTCATCTCGGCCGAGACCAGCGTCCAGCAGTCGCAGCAGCAACTCCTCGCCGCCGAGGCTTCGCTCGCGCAGTCGCGCCAGTCCGTCAACACCGCGCAAACCGCCGTCGACCGCGAGCAGGTCGCCCTGGAGACCGCGCGCCGCGAGCTGAAGCGCACCACCGAACTCATCGAGTCGGGCGTCGCCTCGCGCTCCGAATTCGACGCGGCGCAGGACAGGCTCAAGACCGCGCAGGTCGCCCTGAAGACCTCGCAGGCGCAGCTTGAATCGGCTAAGATTGCGGTCGAGGAGTCGAAGGCGCGCGTCAACCAGGCGCGCGTGGGCGTCACCGAGGCGCAGAGCCGCGTGCAGAGCGCGCAGGTCGGCGTCAAGACCAGCGAGGCGCGCGCCAACGTGCAGCAGGCCATGCTCCGCGGCGAGTCTTCGCAGCGCAACAAGGCCGTCACGGTCTCGCCGCTCACGGGCGTCGTCGTGGACATCCCGGCGCGCGTCGGCCAGTTCGCCGTCGCCGGGCTCTCGACCACGTCGCTGATGACCATCGCCGACATGACCACGATCAACGTCGAGGTCAACGTGGACGAGACCGAGATCGCGCAGATCAACGAGGGGCAAGCGACGAAGGTCAAGGTGGACGCGACGGGCGAGCGCGAGATCATGGGCGTCGTCCGCCAGAAGAATCCGCTCGCCGTCTCGCGCTCCGACACCACGGGCTCGGGTCTCGGCAACCGCATCAACGTCCAGGAGGCGAAGGAGTTCAAGGTCATCGTCGAGCTCGACCTGAACGGCCTGCCCGACGATGTGCGCAACTCGCTCCGCCCCGGCATGACGGCGACGGCCGTCATCACGACCAGCACCAAGCAGAACGTCCTGGCCGTGCCGCTCCAGGCCATCGTCGAGAAGTCGCCGACCCCGACGCCGACCCCGCCCGGCGGGACGGGCGCGGGCCCGGCGCCGGCCGCCACCCCGGCCGAGAAGCCGAAGGACATCAAGGGCGTCTACGTGCTCGACGGCAAGAAGGTCAAGTTCGTCCCCGTCGAGACCGGCATCACGGGCGAGTCCGACATCGAGATCACGAGCGGGCTCCAGCCCCAGATGGAAGTCATCACCGGCCCGAGCCGCGTGCTGCGGATGCTGAAGGAGGGTGACCCGGTTCAGCGCCAGCAGGGCAAGCCCGGCGACAAGGCGGGTGAGAAGAAATGAGCGAGGCACTTTTAGAGATGGAGAGCCCCACCACCGAAGAGTTGAACGGCCTCGAAGCCAACGCCGTCAACGCCGACGCGCTGGAGCGCGGCGACCTGCTCGCGCACGACGGCGTACCGGCCGCACTCATCTCGATGCGCGACATCTGGCGCACGTACGAGATGGGCACCGAGCAGCTCCACGCGCTGCGCGGCGTCTCGTTCGACGTGCAGCGCGGCGAGTACCTCGCCATCATCGGCCCCTCGGGCTCCGGCAAATCGACGCTGATGAACCTCATCGGCTGCCTCGACACGCCGTCCCAGGGTCGTTACTGGATCAACAGCAAGCTCGTCTCCGACATGGAGGACGACGAGCTGGCGCGCATCCGCAACCAGGAGATCGGCTTCGTCTTCCAGACGTTCAACCTCCTGGCGCGCGCCACCGCCCTGCACAACGTCGAGCTGCCGCTCATCTACGCGGGCGTCTCGGCGACCGAGCGGCACGAGCGCGCCGAGCGCTCGCTGCGCAACGTCGAGCTGGGCGACCGCATGACGCACCGCCCGAACGAACTTTCGGGCGGCCAGCGCCAGAGGGTCGCCATCGCCCGCGCGCTCGTCAACAACCCCTCGATTCTGCTCGCCGACGAGCCGACCGGCGCGCTCGACACCAAGACGAGCTACGAGATCATGGAACTCTTCGAGCGGCTGCACGAGCTGGGGAACACCATCATCCTCGTCACGCACGAGCACGACATCGCCGCGCGCGCGCACCGCATCATCCACATCCGCGACGGCCAGATCGAGAAGGACGAGCAGACCAGATAGCCGCCCTTCGACCCTGCTCTTTCAAGACGCGGCGTGACGAGACTGTCCGCCGCGTCCTTTGTCTTTCCGGCTTCCACCGCACCCGCCGAGCACCCGCACGCGGGCGAAGTGGTCGGCGGCAAGTGAAATTAATCACCTCGCATCCGGGGACGGATGAGCGCACTGCTGACAGAGCCGACCGGGGAACGCGGGGCCGCGGCGCCGCGCGGCTTCGGGCCCGCGCCCGCCTCCGAGCGCCGCCCCGGGCGCGTCTGGCTCCCGCCGATCTTCCACAAGAGCTGGGAGTCTCTGCGCATCGCGCTCGGCTCGCTGCGCGCGAATAAACTGCGGACGGCGTTAACCCTCGTCGGCGTCGTGGTCGGCGTCGCCGCCGTCATCGCCGTCGTCACCATCATCAAGGGGCTCGACCAGACGGTCGCCTCCACCTTCTCCTCGCAGGGCTCGACGGTCTTCACCGTCTCGAAACGCCCGCAGGTCATTACCTCGCGCGAAGACTTCATACGCTTCAACCGCCGCAGGGACGTGACCGAGTCGGACGCCGAATCGGTCGCGCGCCTCTGCACCAACTGCTGGCGCACAGGCATCGCTGCCAACGCGCAGGCGACCGCCAAGGCCGGCGACCAGTCGTCCGAAGGCGTGCGCGTCCGCGGCCTCACGCTCTCGATGTTCGGCATCGAGGACACGGACATCGTGGCGGGGCGCCCGTGGACGGACGTGGAGGAGGCCGCCGGCCGGGACGTGGCCGTCGTCGGCCCCGACATCATCGACAACCTCTTCGGCGGCGTGCCGCCCGAGCAGGTGATAGGCAGACACGTGCGCGTCGAGGGTCGCGCCTACGAGGTCATCGGCGTCACCGAGCGTTTGGGTAAAATCTTCGGCTTCTCGCGCGACAACTTCGTGCAGATTCCCTACCCGACTTTCAAGAAGGCGTTCGGCGCGCGCGTCTCGCTCGTCGTCTTCGTGCAGGTGCCCGAGGACGCGCAGCTCGCGGCGGCCGAAGACCAGGTGCGCAGCATCATGCGCAACCGCCGCGGCAAGACCTTCCACGACGAGGAGGACGGCTTCGCGCTCGAAACGCAGGACGTTTTCATAGACCTCTACAAGAGCGCGACGGCCAACATCTACGTCGTCACCATCGGCGTGGCCGCCATCTCGCTCGTCGTCGGCGGCATCGTCGTGATGAACATCATGTTGGTAAGTGTGACGGAGCGGACGCGCGAGATCGGCGTGCGCAAGGCCGTCGGGGCCTCGCGCCGCGACGTGCTCTTGCAGTTCCTCATCGAGTCGGTGGTCATCACCTCCATCGGCGGGATGATGGGCGTCGCCGCGGGTTTCCTGCTGGCCTTCGCGCTCGCCGCGGCGATGGGCTTCCCGCTGCTCTTCAGCGTCGGCTCGGCCGTCCTGGGCGTCACAGTCTCCTCGGCGGTCGGCATCGCCAGCGGACTCTGGCCCGCCTGGAAGGCCGCGGGACTCGACCCGATTGAGGCTCTGCGCGCGGAATAGGAAGAGTTTATGGGTTCTGGGTTTTAGGTGTTGGGTTGGACTCGCGGGCTCGGCTTTTACCAACACCCAGCACCCATAAACTATACCCCAACACCCATAACCCATAACCCGTATTTATGTCCCTGGACGACATCAGAGAGTCGGCGGCGATGGCCGTGGCGACGGTGAGGGCGAACAAGCTGCGCTCGGCGCTGACCATCCTCGGCGTCGGCATCGGCGTGGTGACGCTCACGTTCATGGTGTCGATCATCCAGGGGCTCAACAAGGCTTTCGCCGAGCAGATCGAGTCTCTGGGCTCGAACACCATCTTCGTCTCGAAGTTCGACCCGAGCTTCGGGCGGCCGCCGAACACCGAGGAGCTGCACCGCAAGGACATCACCATCGAGGACTCGGAGGCCATACGCCTTGAGGCCGCCGACTCCATCGACGCCGTCGCCCCCATCCGCCGCAAGATCGCCTCCTCGCTGCGTTACGCCGACAAGGAGACCGACACGCCGATCCTGTTCGGCGTCACGCCCGAGTACGAGTACGCGCTCTCGCAGTACGTCGAGCGCGGGCGCTTCGTCACCGAGAGCGACATGATGGGGCGCGAGAACGTCGCCATCCTCGCGCAGGACGTGGTGCGCGCCCTCTTCCCCAACGAAGACCCCGTCGGCAAGGAGATAAAGATCGAAGGCACGCCGTTCCGCGTCGTCGGCGTGATGGAGAACCTGGGGAACTTCTTCGGCCAGTCGCGCGACAACTCGGTCTTCATCCCGCTGCCGACCTTCGACAAGTACTGGCGCGACATCGAGCCGCCCGTGGTCGTCTTCTTCATCATCCTCCGCCCGCACACGCGCGAGCACGTCCACCCGGCGATGGATCAGATCACCGACATCCTCCGCCGCCGCCGGCAGGTGCCCGCGGCGGCGAAGGACAACTTCGGCGTCTCTTCGCAGGACTCGCTGCTCGACTTCTACAACCAGTTGACGGGCGCGACGTGGCTGGTGCTGACCGCCATCTCCTTCGTCGCGCTGATGATCGGCGGCATCGGCGTGATGAACATCATGCTGGTGTCGGTGACCGAGCGCACGCGCGAGATCGGCATCCGCAAGGCCGTCGGGGCCACGCGCGCCAACATCCTCTGGCAGTTCCTCATCGAGGCCGTCGTGCTCACGGCCCTGGGCGGCTTCGCGGGGCTCGTCGTCGGCGAGGCCGCGAGCCTCCTGATGAACGCCTACTCGCCGCTGCCGGCCTTTGTCCCCGTCTGGGCCATCGTCGTCGGCGTCGGCATCTCGGCCGGCGTCGGCGTCGTCTTCGGACTGTGGCCCGCGTGGAAGGCCGCACGCCTCGACCCCATCGAAGCCCTCCGCTACGAATGAAGAGTGCTGGGTGCTGGAGAAGAACAGGCTTTTACCTAACACCCAACACCCAACACCCCTTAAGCCGTAACCCGCAACGAGGCGAAAGCGTCTTTCACTTGTCACGGGTTACGATTTACGGTTTACGGCACTTAGGCGTAAACTTTTCTCCAAAGAACAGGATTCCGGTGGCCGGCAACGAACGCGGTGGCCGCGGTGTGCAACCAATACCGTGGCCTGTCCGTATTAGACGCGAACCATGAAATTCATCGAGACACTGAAGCTGGCCGTCGCCGCCATCTGGGCGCACCGGCTACGCTCGGCGCTGACGCTGTTGGGGATGATCATCGGCGTGGCGGCCGTCGTCGTCGTCGTCTCGCTCATCCAGGGCTTCAACGCCTACATCGACGAGAAGATCGCCAACATCGGGGCGAAGTCCTACACCATCGGCCGCTTCAGCATGGACGACTTCAAGGACACCGACTCCATCGCGGCCGCGCAGCGCCGCAACAAGGAGCTGAGCTTAGAAGACTACGAGTTCCTGAAGACGCGCCTGACGCTATCGGACAAGTTCGCCGCGGGCGCCCGGCCGCAGCGCGCGCAGATCAAGCGCGGCAACGAAATCCTCCAGGAGGTGGGGGTGGACGGCAAGGAGCCCTTGCTCGGCGAGATCGAGAAGGTGGACATCGCCGACGGCCGCTACTTCACCGAGATCGAGAACCGGGAGGCCGCGCGCGTCGCCTTCATCGGCTCGGACGTGGCCGATAAGCTCTTCCCCGGGGCCGACCCCGTCGGCGGCGAAATCTTCATCAACTCCCTTCCCTACCGCGTCGTCGGCGTCCGCACCGCCAAGGGCACGATCTTCGGGATGCCGCAGGACACCTTCGTCACGCTGCCGCTGATGACTTACCGGCGCAACTTCGGTGCGCTCATCAACTGGCGGTCGCTCTACATGCAGGGCACGGCGAAGGACGACAAGCAGTTCGAGGACGCGGTGGAGGAGGCGCGCGGCTGGATGCGCATCCGGCGCGGGCTGGAGAAGGGCGAGAAGGACAACTTCGGCATCTTCACGCCCGACTCCATCACGGGTCTGCGCGACCGCCTCTTCGGCACCATCTTCATCGTCGCCATCGCCGTGCCCGGCATCGCGCTCGTCATCGGCGGCATCGTCGTGATGAACATCATGTTGGTAAGTGTGACGGAGCGGACGAAGGAGATCGGCATCCGCAAGGCGCTCGGCGCGCGCCGCGCCGACATCCTCAAGCAGTTCCTCGTCGAGGCCGTCGTGCTCACCATCATCGGGGGCCTCATCGGCGTGCTGATCGCGTGGCTGCTCGGGCTCGTCGTCTCGATGTTCGTCATCCAGACGTACCTTTCGCTGGGGGCCATCGCGCTGGCCATCCTCTTCTCGGGCGGCGCGGGCGTCCTCGCCGGCCTCTTCCCCGCGTGGAAGGCCGCGCGATTAGACCCGATTGAAGCTCTGAGGGCTGACTGAAGATGAAGTGCCTGGCGTGCGGAGCGGAGAACATGGTGGAGGGCGATCTGATGGAGTCGGGCGGCGGCGGCGCCATCTACTTCAAGTTCGCCGACACGCCGCTGCTCAAGAGCATCTTCGGCATGGGCACGCGCCCCGTCCGCGCTCACGGCTGCGCGCACTGCGGCCACCTCCAACTCTCCGTCCGCTTCAACGACGAAGACCTGGAGCGGCGGCAGCGGTTCGAGGGCGAGCAGCCCGGCGTGCTTGAACGGCTCGGAGGTGAAGACGGTAGAGGCTAGCAGTTAGTTATGCGAATTTTGCGCGGCGACATTTACGAGAACCTGGCGATGGCCCTCCAGACCTTGCGGGCCAATAAGCTGAGGTCTTTCCTGACGGTCATCGGCGTGATGATCGGCGTCATCACCGTCATGCTCATCGCGTCGATCATCAGCGGCATCGACGAGCAGGTGAAGAAGGAGATCGAATCGTTCGGCACGCGCTCGATCTTCATCGCGAAGTTCGACCCGGGCATCCGCGTCGGGCGCCTGTCGCGCGAGGAGCGCATGCGCAAGGAGCTGACCTACGACGACGCCTTCGCCGTCTCGCAGCTCCCCGCGGTCGAGCTGGCCGTGCCCTTCCTCGACATCACCAACAACTTCTTCGGGCGCAAGATCAAGGTCTCGACCGAGGGCAAGACCTCGGAGGCCGTCAGGCTCGAAGGGACGCTGCCCGACTACATCCGCGCGGGCACCGACGTGGTCTCGGAGGGGCGCTTCTTCTCGCAGTTCGAGAACGACTCGAACCAGCGCGTCTGCGTCGTCCGCAGCCGCGTCGCCGAGGACTTCTTCCCCAACATGACCGCGGTGGGCCAGAACATCGACATCGGCGGCCAGGACTTCAAGGTCATCGGTATCATTCAGCAGCGCGAGCAGCTCTTCGGCGGCTCGGGCTCTGACGACATCAACAACGGCATCTACGTCCCCTTCAACGTGGCGCGGAAGCTGAAGCCGAACGCCGACGACGTGGCCGTCCTCGCCGTCGCGCGCCCCGGCCAGATGGAGGCCGCCAAAGACCAGATCACAGACCTCCTGCGCGTGCGCCGGCAGGTGCCCTTCGGCAAGCCGAACAACTTCGGGATGGCGACGGCCGACTCCATCATTGACCAGTTTCGCGCCATCACGGGCGGCGTCGCCATCGCGATGGTCGCCATCTCCAGCGTGGGGCTGATGGTGGGCGGCATCGGCGTGATGAACATCATGCTGGTGAGTGTGACGGAGCGGACGCGCGAGATCGGCATCCGCATGGCTATCGGCGCGCGCTCCTCGGCCGTCCGCACTCAGTTCCTTATCGAGTCCATCGTGCTCAGTCTGACGGGCGGAGCGACCGGCATCGTGCTCGGCATCGTCGCGTCGGTGGGCGTGCCGCTGCTCTTGGGGTGGCCGACGCTCGTCTCGACGGCCTCCATCATCGGCTCGGTTCTGTTCTCGGCGGCGGTCGGCATCTTCTTCGGCTACTACCCCGCGCGCAAGGCCGCCGGCCTCGACCCGATCGAGGCGCTGCGTTATGAGTAAGCAGGTAGGCAGCAGGCAGTTGGCAGATGGCAATCAGGCGCAATAAGCAGCCGAAGCATCGGCGGTCAACGAGCCGCCGG
>JBEVJD010000188.1:0-6365 GCA_040510435.1 Pyrinomonadaceae bacterium
GGAGGCTTCGTCGGCGGCCCGGCCTACAGGCAGAAGCTCTTCTTCTTCGGCGGCCTTGAGTTCAAGCGACCGCGCACCGGAAGGTCGCTGAGCGAGTTGGTGCCGACCGAGGCGATGCGGCGCGGCGACTTCAGCGCGTTCCTGCCCGCGAACGTGCCGGCCAACAACACCTCCTGCACCCCGGCGGGCGTGACGCAGACCGCGACGCGCTTCATCCTCTGCGACAAGTCGGCCTCGACCAACGGCGTCGCCTTCCCCGGTAACATCATCCCGGCGTCGAAGTTGTCGCCGAACGGGCTCGCCATCCTGAAGCTCTTCCCCGGCCCGAACGCGGGCGCCGACCGCTACATCAGTGCGCCCGTCACCAGCCGCGACGTGCGGCAGGAGGTCTTGCGCGTTGATTATCAGGCGACGCAGAACGCGACCTTCTTCGCGCGGTGGCTGCACGACAAGTTCGACTCGGACAACCCGCTCGGCTCTTCGTTCGACAACCAGAATTTGCCCATCGCGCCCGACAACCACGTGCGCGACGGCAAGACCTTCCTCGTCTCCTACACGCAGGTGCTCTCGCCGACGCTCGTCAACGACGCTTCGGTCGCGTGGCAGCGCAACGACCAGGAGATCAGCTATCAGGACGAGGCGCAGATCGCGCGCTCGACCTACGGCATCAACTTCGCCGAGCTGTTCGCGGAGAACCGCCTGAACAAAATCCCGCAGGTCTCGATTCAAGGCTACTCGACAATCAGCGGGAACGGACTGCCTTACGTCATCGACGCGCGCAACTGGGAGGTGCGCGACAACGTGACGTGGGTGCGCGGCGGGCACACGTGGAAGTTCGGGATGCAGTACATCAACTCCTTCAAGTCCGAGAACACGCGCGTGCGCGACGGCGGCGACATCACGTTCAGCACGGGCTCGACGGCGGGCGCCACTTTCAGGCCGCAGGACGCGGGGCACGCCGTCGCTAATCTTTTGCTCGGCTCGTTCACGCGCTACACGGAGACCTCGAACACGACGAACGCGCCGACGCACTACAACCAGTTCGAGGCTTACGCCAACGACCAGTGGCGCGTGCACAAGCGTCTGACTTTGACGCTCGGTCTGCGCGCGCAGTACATCCCGTGGGCCGTCGCGGACGACGGCAACATCGTCGGTTTCGACCCCGCGCGCTTCGACCCTTTGAAGGCGCCGCTCGCGTCGAACATCTCGGGCGGCGTCATCAACCTGACGGCCGACCCGACGGGGACGCGCACGCGCGCGCAAGGCTTCTTCGACCCGTACAACGGGCTGGTGCTGCCGAGCAACGCCGTGGTGAGCGACCCGAATCTGCAACGCCTCATCTCCGACCGCCCCGCCGGCCTCGCCGACAGCGGCCCCGTGAAGCTCGCGCCGCGCCTCGGTTTCGCCTGGGATCCGTGGGGCGACGGTAAGACTTCCGTCCGCGGCGGCGCGGGGATTTACTACGACCGCACGCTCTTGAATCCTTTGCGCGACGCGGGCGCGAACGCGCCGTTCGCGAGCGTGGCGACCGTGACGAACGGCCGGCAGTTCACGACGCCCGCCAACCTCGCGGGCCTCACCGGCTTCGTCAACCCGCTCGACACCATCGGCGCGGGCGGGACGGGACGGCCGCTGGTGCAGACGCTCGCCGTGTTCGACTTCCGTATGCAGCCCGGCGCGGTCTACGCCTACAGCCTCGGCGTGCAGCGCGAGCTTTGGTGGGACACGGTGCTGGACGTGTCCTACGTCGGCAACCAGGGCCGGCACCTGACGCACCGGCGCGACCTCAACTACATACTGCCGCAGGTCGCGCTTGAGACCGCGCCCGGTAGCGTCTCCGCGACCAACCCGCAGGGCTTCACCAATCGCACGGCCGACACCGTGCGACAGTTCCTCGGCTACAGCGCCATCCGCTCGCAGGAGAATACGGGGCGGTCGAACTACAACTCTTTACAGATGTACTTGCAGAAGCGCGTCTCGCGCGGCTTCACGGCGTCGGCGGCCTACACCTTCAGCAAGACGCTCAACGACTTCGACACGGAGACCTCCGACCTGCGCGTGCCCTTCGACGCTGGTGCCGACCGCGGGCGCGCGAACTTCGACCGGCCGCACGTCTTCGCCGCGAGCTTCGTCTACGAGCTGCCGTGGTACAAGAGCCAACGGGGCTTCACCGGGCGACTGCTCGGCGGCTGGCAGTTGTCGAGCATCGTCAACCTCCAGAGCGGCGCCTTCGTCAGCATCTCGGGCGGCAGCCGCGCGACGAGTTCGCCGAGCAACGGGTACGGGGCGAACCTCGACCTCGTCGGCGACTGGCGCGCGGTGCCCGGCGGGCAGACGGCGGCGCCCACGTTCGACGCGGCGGGGACTTACGTGAGCGGCGGCTGGATCAACCGCGCGGCCTTCGCGCCGCGGCAGGGGCTCGTCGGCAACACGCCGCGCAACCTGATTCAGATGCCCGCGACCGAGACCGTCAACTTCTCCGTGATGAAGCGCGTCAACATCAAGGAGGGCGTGCGCCTTCAGTTCCGCACCGAGGTCTTCAACGTTTTCAACCACACGAACTTCAGGACGCTCGTCACCAACTTCAGCGCCTCGAACTTCGGCGCGCTCACCGAGACGGACGAGCCGCGCGTCATCCAGTTCGGCCTGAAGCTGCTCTTTTAAGGCTTTCGAAGGAGGCTACATCCCCTGAGCTTTCAACACAGAGACACGGAGACACCGAGACACCGAGACACGGCTTGATGCTTTATAACTTCAAAGCCGTGTCTCCGTGTCTCCGTGTTGAGAAGTTCCTCGCTTTAGCCCAAGGAGAGAGTGATGGTCGAAACACGACTCGGAGCCGGTGATAGCACGAGCCGGGACGCGGTAGGCGCGTTCAAGGTGCGCGGCCTGCGCTGGTGGATCGTCTCGCTCATCTTCCTCGCCACGCTCATCAACTACATAGACCGTCTGACCATCTCGGTGCTCGCGCCCGTCATCACGCAAAAACTCGGGCTGACGAACACGGAGTTCGGCGGCGTCGTGACGTGGTTCCTGCTCGCATACACGATCAGCCAGAGCGTCTCCGGCAAACTCTACGACCGCGTGGGCACGCGGCTCGGGTTCACCTTCTCCATCATCACGTGGTCGGCGGCGGCGGCGGCGCACGCGTTCGCGCGGGGCCTGACGAGTCTGAGCGCGCTGCGCTTCGTGCTCGGCTTCGGCGAGGCGGGCAACTGGCCGGGCGCGGCGAAGGCCGTCGCCGAGTGGTTCCCCGTCCGCCAGCGCGCGTTCGGGATGGCGATCTTCAACTCGGGCGCGGCCATCGGCTCCGTCGTCTCGCCGCCGCTCATCATCTGGCTGGAACACCTCTACGGCTGGCAGACGACCTTCCTCGTCACCGGCGCGCTCGGCTTCCTCTGGCTCGTGCTCTGGCTCGTCTTCTACCAGACGCCGGACAAGCACCGCTGGATAACGGACGAAGAGCGCGCTCTGATAAAGGAGAGCCCCGAGGTTGAAAGCGGGATTGAAGAGGCGACGGCCGCGGATGTTAACTCCAACGCCGCGCCGCGCTGGCGCGACCTGCTGCGGCACAGGCAGGTGTGGGCCATCGTGCTGGCGCGTTTTTTTACAGACCCGGTGTGGT
Organism: Pyrinomonadaceae bacterium; assembly: GCA_040510435.1. Lineage (GTDB taxonomy): Bacteria > Acidobacteriota > Blastocatellia > Pyrinomonadales > Pyrinomonadaceae > QHXN01. The sequence continues at coordinate 3,626 of JBEVJD010000188.1, forward strand.
GGCTCTACATCACGTGGCTGCCGCTCTATCTTTATACGGCGCGCGGGTTCAGCCTGAAGGAGATAGGGCTGTTCGCGTGGGTGCCTTACGTCGCGGCGGACGCGGGGAGCCTGTTGGGCGGGTGGGCTTCGGGGTATTTAATCTCGCGCGGCTGGAGCGTTGACCGCGCGCGCAAAGCGGTCATTGCCGCGGCCGCGCTTTTGATGCCGGCGGGCATCTTCGCGGCCTTCGCCGAAGACCCCTTCGTCGCGCTCGCGCTCATCGCGCTCGTGCTGTTCGGCTTTCAGGTCTGGATTAACAACGTGCAGACGCTGCCGTCGGACTTCTTCCACGAACGCGCCGTCGGCTCGGTGGCGGGGCTCGGCGGCACGGGCGCAGGGATAGGCGCGATGCTCTTTACGCTGACGACGGGCTGGGTCGTTGACCACTTCTCCTACGTCCCTGTGCTCGTCGCCGCGGGTCTGCTCGCGCCGCTCGGCACGCTCGTCCTCTTCGCGCTGGCGGGGCCGATTAAGCGCGTCCCGCGAATTTAACTTCAAGGAGCACTCATGCCAAAACATCTCGATCTCAACGGCAAGGTCGCGCTCGTGACGGGCGCGTCGTCGGGGATAGGCCGCGCGACGGCGGTCGCGCTCGCCGAGTGCGGCGCGAGCGTCGCCGTCAACTTCCACCGCAACGAGTCGGGCGCGGAGGAGACGCGCGCAACGATAGTGAATGCCGGCGGGCGCGCCACCGTCATCCAGGCCGACGTGACGCGCGCGGGGGACGTGCGCGCGCTCGTCGGGCGCGTGGTTGAAGAGTTGGGGCCGGTTGACATCCTCGTCAACAACGCGGGGTCGCTCGTCGAGCGCCTGAAGATTCTGGAGCTGACCGAGGAGCGTTGGGACGAGGTGATCGACTTGAATTTGAAGAGCGCGTTCCTCTGCTCGCAGGCGGTCGCCGCCTCGATGATGGAGCGGAAGACGGGCGCCATCGTCAACGTCTCCTCCATCGCGGGGCGCAACGGCGGCGCGCTCGGCTCGATTCATTACTCGACGGCGAAGGGCGGGCTCATCACGTTGACGAAAGGTTTTGCGAAGGAGCTTGCGCCCTACGGCGTGCGCGTCAACGCCGTCTCGCCCGGCGTCATAGACACGCCCTACCACGAGCGCTTCTCGACGCCCGAGGCGATGAAGGGTTACGTCGGCGGCATCCCCCTCGGCCGCGTCGGCACGCCCGAAGAGGTGGCGAGCGTCATCGTCTTCCTCGCCTCAGACGCGGCCTCGTATCTGTGCGGCGAGACCATCGAAATCAACGGCGGCATGCTGATGCTCTAAAGAATTCCCGGCGTGAGTGAACATCGAGTGAGAGTCCAACACAGAGACACGGAGACGCGGAGACACGGCTTCATGTCTTATTGCATCAAGCTGTGTCTCTGCGTCTCCGTGTCTCTGTGTTCAATTCCTCTCAGCGCAGGCGCGCAGGACGCGCGCGAGGCGCTGGGGCCGAGGGACGCGCCCGTTGGCGCCGGTTGGAAGAAGCAGCCGCACCCGCTCACGCGCCTGATGGTCGAGCGCAATTCGACGTTGCGCCCGGAGCTGCGCGGCCGGCACCCGCGCGTCTACGTCACCGAGGAGGGCGTCGAAGTCTTGCGCCGCCGCGCGCGCACGACGCACCGCGAACTCTGGCGACGAGCGCTCGCGAACGTCCGCGCGCTCAGGCGCGAGCCGCCGCCCGCGCCCGCACAGGCGCGGCGCGCGCAGAACGAGGTCGGCATCGGGATAGCCGAGGCCGCACTCGCTTACAAGATCGAAGGCGATAGAAAGTATCTCGACGCCGCGCGCAAGTACATGGAGGCCGCCGTCTCGTACGACGTGTGGGGCTACACCTACAACAAGCCGAACGTAGACCTCGCCGCCGGGCACCTGCTCTACGGGCTCGGCTGGGGCTACGACCTGCTCTACCATGACCTGACCGAACAGGAGCGCGCACGCTACCGCGACAAGCTCGCGCGCCACGCGCGTCTGCTCGCCGACTACTACAAGCCGCGTCCCGGTCGGACTTACTCTTACAGCCAGAATCACGTTTTCATCCCGATGGCGGGCTTAGGCGTCGCGGCCTACGCGCTCTACGACGAGGTCGAGGACGCGCCGGAGTGGGCGAGACTGGCGCGCGCCATCTACGACCGCGTGCTCGAAACCTACTCGGCCGACGGCTACTACTACGAGGGCTTCGAGTACTGGGTCTTCTCGACGCCGTGGCTCGTCCACTACCTCGACGCGCACGCGCACGCGACCGGCGAAGACCTCTACGACCGTGCGGGCCTGCGCGAGACGCACGCTTACGTCGCGCACTCGACGCTGCCGTCGGGTCAGTACGTCTTCGACTTCGGCGATATCTTCGAGGGGCCTTTGACGCGCGCCGGCCGCGGCGAGGAGTACAAGCGCACGCACCCCGGCGGGCGCTTCCACACGAACTACAACCTGCTCTATCGCATGGCCTCGCGCTTCCGCAGCGGCGAGGCGCAGGGCGTCGCCGAGTGGCTCGCGGGCTTCAATCAGGTCAACGCCGAGGACTTCTGGTCGCTCGTCTGGTACGACCCGGCCGTGCGCGCCGTGCCGATTGAAAGACAGGCCCGCTGGCACCACTTCGAGGATCACGGCGTCGTCTACTGGCGCAGCGGTTGGGGGAGGGACGCGACGGCCTTTGCCTTCAAGTGCGGCCCGCCCGAGGGGCACCGGACGCTCGCGCGTTTGAAAGA
>JBEVJD010000189.1:0-7886 GCA_040510435.1 Pyrinomonadaceae bacterium
TTACAGCGCCTTGATGATGACGAAGGTCACGTCGTCGCCGGAGCCGCGGCCGCCCGTCCACTCGAAGATGTCGTTGTAGATGTAGTCGATCATCTCGCGTGCGCGCCGTTCGCGGCTGCGGCTGACGGCGTCCACGAGGCGCGAGCGGCCGTACTCGATGCCCTCGGGGCTCTGCGCCTCGGTCGCGCCGTCGGTGTAGAGGACGAGTATCTGGCCGGATTCGATGGGCAGGTAATACTCGTAGTAGCGCGTGTCTTTGAAGAGCCCGAGCGGGAGGCCGCCGCGCTCGACGAAGCGCGGGCCGTCCGGGTTGAGGACGAGCAGAGGGTTGTGCCCCGCGTTGACGAAGGCCAGCGTGCGGTTCGTTGAGTCGAGCATGCCGTAGAAGGCCGTGACGAACTGGTGCGGCTCGATGGACTCCCACAACAGGTGGTTGACCTTCGCCATCGCGACGTTCGGCGCGTAGCCGACGTGGATGGCCGAGCGCAGGGAGGCGCGCAGGAAGGCCATCAGCAGCGAGGCCGGCACGCCCTTCCCCGACACGTCGGCGATGACGAGCCCGAGGTGGTCTTCGTAGGGCTTGACGAAGTCGTAGTAGTCGCCCGAGACCTCCTCGGTCGAGAAGTTGTAGGCCGAGATGTCGAAGCCATCCACCTCGGGGTCGCGCTCGGGCAGGAGCGCCAACTGCACCTGGCGAGCGACCTCCAACTGAGCTTCGAGCCGCTTCTTCTCGACGAGCTGCTCGTGCAGCATCGCCTTCTCGACGATGATGGCGACCTGCGAGGCGAGGAGCATGAGGAGCTGCTTGTCGTCCTCCGTGTAGGCGTTGAGGTCGTCGGATTCGAGGTCGAAGACGCCGATGACCGAGTCGTTCGAGATGATGGGGGCGACGACCTCGGAGCGCGTCTCCTTGCGCGCGTTGACGTAGCGCGCGTCCTGGCGCACGTCGGAGACGACGACCGCCTCGCCCGTCTGCGCGACCCAGCCGATGAGCCCCTGCCCCAGCCGGAGCCGCAGCTCCATCAACTCCTCGATGTCGTAACCGCGCACGGCTTCGGCGTGGAAGACGAGCGAGGCCGTGCCACCCTCGCTGAGGTGTGGGTCGCGGCGGATGATGTAGATGCCGGCGGCGTCGTAGGGCAGGAGCGAGTCGAGCGTATCCATCACCTGCGCCAACACCTCTTCGAGGTCTAGCGAGCGGCTGATCTTCCTGGTGATCTCAAGCAGCATGCGCAGCTTGGCCGCCAACGGCAACCCCTCCGCCCTCGCGCCCACCCCTGCTGTCTCTTCGGCCATAAGCGGGAGATTATAAAGTAGACAGTAGCCAGTAGTCAGTAGCCGGTGGAAAAAAGACTGTAGGTGGAGAGCAGCAGGCAGTAGGCAGATGGCATAGGCAGACGGCAGTAGGCAGTAGGCAGAGGTAGTAGAAGACGGTTTGAGAAGCCCCAGAGGGGCTTCATGTTTATAGTTCCGACCTGTAATTGAACCCGAGCCCCGTCAGGGGCGACATATTACATGTCGCCCCTGACGGGGCTCGTCAAAATTATTATTGCCGGTGGCTATAAACATCCCGCCCCTCCGGGGCTTACTGCCGTCTGCCGTCTGCCGCCTGCCGCCTGCCGTCTGCCTACTGCTATCTGCCTACTGCTATCTGCTATCTGCCGTCTTGTCTACTGTTCCCTTCCACTTCTTCCAGAGCCTTTTCCGTCAGCAGTTCCAGTTCCAACGCGGCGGCCGGGTGGTGGCGGAAGAGGTCGTTGATGTCGGAGGGGAGTTCGATGACGGCGAGGCCGAGGCCGCGTGCGTGGAAGAGTTCGCGGTAGCGCGCGGCGGCGCGGCGGCCGGCGGCGTCGGGGTCGAGCGCGGCGACGACGCGGAAGCGGCCGAGGGGCGCGAGCCAGTCTTCCTTGAGCCCGCCCGCGCCGACAAGCCCGACGGCGTTGAAGCCGCGCGCGAGGAGCGTGAGCGTGTCTGTGAAGCCCTCGACGAGGTAGACGATTGAGTCGGTGGGGAGCCCGGGCAAGGAGTCGGCGTTGTAGAGCGCGGGCACGGGGCCGCGCATGTTGTGCCAGCGCGGCTCGACGCCGGCCGCGGTCGTGCGCGCCTGTAGGTAGCGGGGCCGCCCGCCAATGTAGAACGGAAAGAGCAGGCGGTGGTGGTAGAACGTCAGGTGCTCCTTCCGGTTGAAGAGGCCGGCGCGGTGCAGCGTCTCGGCGGAAAAACCGTCCGACATGCTCCGCATGACGCGTCGGTAGGCGCGGCGCGGGAAGTACGTGACGCCCGCGCGGCGGGCCGTCGCGGCGTCGATGCCGCGGCGCGCGAGGTAGGCCGTGCCTTCGAGCTGGTCTTCGGCGCGGCAGATTTCGAGGAAGCGCGTACAGACGGCGGCAGCCTGCTCGGCGTCGAGCGGCTCGAAGCTCTCCTCCGCTTCGGAGGCGTCCGGCGCCGACGCCGCGGCGAGCGAGGGGCGACGACCCTTGCGGCCGTCGAGCCCCAGCTCGCGCGCGAGTTCCCTCACCGCGCGTGCGAAGCTGACGCCGTGCATCAGCTCGTAGAAGGTGATGGCGTCGCCGCCCTCGTCGCGCGAGAAGCAGTTGAAGAGGCCCTGTTGTAAGTCTATCGAAAGGCTCGGGTGTCCCTTGCCGCTGTGCGCGTGCGCGGGGATGGGGCAGAGGGATTGCAGCCGCGCGCCCGACGCGCGCGCCTCGGGGCAGTAGCGCAGGTAGAAGGCGCGGTAGTCGATGCAGCGCTTGACCTCGTCGCGCAGCTCGCGCAGCTCTTCGGGTGCCCCGCCGTCCGGCCTCATGCGTGAGAAGGTAATCGGCGGCGGTCGAAAAGTGAAGGGGGAGGCGGGGGCGACTCAGTCAGGATGCCCGGCGTTAATCTTCGAGCCCTTCCGACTTGCCCAACCATTTGGCGAGAGCTAACATCTACGCGCTGCGGTATTTTTCAAACCTTCTGGAGAAGTAAGAACTCGATGTACAAGTCAAGTTTTAGACCCAACGGCCTGAGGGTCGTCTGCGCCCTGTTGCTGGTCGCGGCCTGCGCCGGCGCGGCCTTCGCACAGCTCGGCGGCCTCGGCGGCCTGGGCGACAAGCTGAAGAAGAAGACGCCCAACCTGCTCGGCGACAAGCAGCCGATCACGACCAGTCTCTCGGACGCCAAGTGGGGCGACTCCTCGAAGGACGGCTTCACGCCGCGCGAGGCCGGGCGCTCGCTGATGACCTTGCAGCGCACGCCCAACGGCGGCTTCGTCCTGCAACCCGGCTACTACTCGATGCAGACGCAGAGCTACTGCCTCAAGGCCGGCACGCACGGCCCCGGCGAGGGCGACGGCTACCTCTTCGCGCCGCCCAAGGGCCCGGCCGAGGACGCCGTGATGACCATCGTCCGCAACTCGGTCAATCGCCCCGAGATTCCGCAACAGAAGATTCAGCAACTCCTGTGGGCCATCATCGCGCGCGCCAAGTTCGAAGACCTACAGGGCGACATCAAGGCCGTCGCCTCGCAACTGCTCACGCCGCGCCAGCTCGCCGGTCTCAACCGCAGCGCGCTCGACGTACTCCAGGGCAACGCGCTGACCAACGCGCTCGGCGGCGTCCCCGAGCCGCTCCGCCAGATCGCGCAGGCCGAGGCGCAGCTCCGCCAGATGTTGACCACCCCCGGCGCCTCCTTCGCAGAGATGGAGCGCGTCGCGGTGCTCTCGGGCAACGCCCCGTTCGGCCCGGGCAGTCAGCAGGTGCCTTCGGGCCGCTGGTCGGTTCACCCCGACGGCTACTACGTGCGATACATCCCTTCGGGCTACAGCTCGACGCGCGTGGAAATCTGGGTGCCGCAGGGCAGCCCTTCCGTCGGCAAAGAGTACGACCCGGCGACGCACATCGCCGTCCCCGGCAACACCGCGCGCCAGCGCCTCATCCAGTCCGGCCGCGGGCAGCAGGCGCACTGAGAGAGTAGTCAGTAGTCAGTAGTCAGTAGCAAGTCAAAGCGGCGCGTCCGGCCTAAAGGCTAAGACGCGCCGCATCTGTTTTCCCTACTGACTACTGACTGCTGTCTACTTCTTTGGCGTTGGCGGCGGCGAAGGTGCGGCGGCGCAGCTCGCGCGCGGCGTCCTCTTCGGGGTGTCGCTGCCGGTACTCGGCCCACAGGCGACAGACCTTCAGGCGGTACTCGATCAGTTCTCTGCTCACGTTGAAGTTGCGCGACATCTCGATGGAAGTCCGGTTCTGCTTGAGCAGCCGCCGCAGCCCCGCGAAGGGCACGAGCGCCGCGGCGCCGACGGCGTAGGCCGCCTCCTCGTCCGCCTCGTTGTAGTCGCGCGCCACCGTCTTCCCCTGCTTGTTCTGCGCCACAATCGACAGGCGGTTCGCCTTGTGCCCGAGGAAGACGTGGCAGACCTCCTCCATCAGCGTCGCGTTGTTGCGCGCCTTCCCGTGCTTCGGGTTGAGGATGATCAGCCGCCAGCCGTTCGGCAGAGCCCGCGACGAAGTCCCCCCCGACCAGTCGTTCACGCCGACCCCCAGCAGGTGATCCCGCGTCTCTTCCGAGAGTCCCGCGATCTCGTCGAAGTTAATCACCATCAGCCTCGCGAAGTACGCCAGCTCGAACGGGTCTAAAGACTCGTCATCCCGGCGCAGCCCCGCGAAGTCGCGCAGCCCCAGGGCTCGCACCTCGTACTGTCTCCCCTTAAAAGTCGGCGGCAGGTTCTCGGTGTCCACGGCTTCGAATTATACCCGCCCCGCGGGTCTTTTCCGCCATCGAATTCCGCTCAATCCGCGCCAGCCAAGTATTCCGCCCTGCCAGACGCGCCCCGCTGAAATCGACGCCGTAAACAGACCTGAACTTCAAACCCACACTTCCCCTTGCCCGTCCGGTATGACCCTGCGGGAGAGGCGGCGCGATAAATGAGTGCCGCCCCTCCCGCATCGTCTACGCCTTACTCCCCGCCCCCGTGTGCGGCGGCGGCGCGCTTCTCCAACTCCTCGGGCGGCACGTCCTCGACGTGCGTGGCGATGTACCACGCGTGGCCGAACGGGTCTTTCAAGCCCCCCGTCCGGTCGCCGTAGAACTGGTCGGCGACCGGCCTCGTCAACTCAGACCCTGCTTCGACGGCACGGTTGACGACCGCGTCCACGTCCTCGACGTACAGCATCAGGCTGACCGGAGACCCGCCAATTGTCTGCGGGCTGTGCGCGCCCATCTCCGGGTGCTCGTCGGCCAGCATGACGTGCGAGTCCCCGATTTTTATCTCCGCGTGGCCGATGCGCCCGTCCGGCCCCTCCATGCGGAACACTTCCGTCGCGCCGAACGCCTGCTTGTAAAACTCTATGGCGCGCGCGCCGTCGTTCACAATCAGGTACGGCGTGACGCTGTGATAACCCGTCGGGATGTGGTGCACCTTCTCTGGCATGATTCTCTCCTTTTCCCAAAGTGAAAGGGCGCCCAACCCGCCTTGAGTCGAACGCCCCAACAGTAGAATTTCTAAACCTGACCTGCCTGCCGTTACTTCCGGCCTTTGCGTGCGCGGGCGTCGGTGCCGGGCGCCGAGAACTGCTGGTAGGCGACGCGGAAGAGTTCGGAGAGCGCCTTGGCCGTCTCGGGCGTGAGGTTGCGGTCGGCGCGCAGGTGCGCTTCGACGATGTCGGGCATGGCCTCGTGCGGGAAGTAGACGACCGCCGAGTTGTCCGTGCCCGCTTCGGTCTGGCGCGCGCCCATCACGCGCTCCATTGGCATGTCGAGCCAGCCCGTCAGGCGCGCGATGTTGTCGGCGTCGGGCTTGCCCGTGCCGTTCTCGATGCGCGAGAGCGTCGAGGCCGAGACGCCCGTCTCGTCGGCCACGTCCCTCAGACTTAAACCCATCTCCTCGCGCTTGCGGCGGATGGCGCGCCCCAACTCGACCGTGTTGACTAAACTTTTCGACTGATCTGCCATGTTCGGCCTCCTTCGCGGGCGCCCCCGAATCCTACACGGACTCCGGCGCCCACCTTTGCAACCCCAACATAGCACAAGAAAATTTCCTGCGCAAGACCTTGTTTTATGCTTGCAACAACCCGGGAACGATGGTACACTGTTTCACGTATGAAACAGAGCGTTGCAGTAAACATGCGGCGACTCTGAGAGTTGAGGGGTGAAACAGAAGGTGAGCGAAGTGATCTGGGAGACGTTCGACGGCCTGTTCAAGACCCTGCACCGGCAGGGTCGGCGCGTCGAGGAGTTGGAGGCGCGGGTCGTCGAGTTGGAGCGTCGCTTACAGGAGCGCGCCGGCTTCGCCCCGCAGCCCGAAGCGGCCGAGCGCGTCGTCACGCAGATGCCGACCGAGAAGGCCGCCTGAAGAGTTTCCGAGAAGGTTCGGACGGAGGATTTAAGAGCCATGACTGCCGTACTCGACAAGAAAGCTTTGATGCGCGACAAGCGGGCGCAGGGCATCGCCGCGATGGGGCTCGTCAACCGCGAGGGCGACCGCTTCCGCGTGACCACGCCGACGCTGCGGGGCCGCCGCGCCTCCTACGAGGTCTGGCGCGACGAGGCGGGGCGCGTCCGCTGCACCTGCCTTGAGTTCGAGGAGCAGTCCGCGGCAGATGAGCGCTATCGCTGCGAGCACATCCTCGCCGTCAAGCACGCCGTCCTGGCGAAGAACACCGAGGCCGCGGCCAAGCAGCAGGCGGCCCCCGGGCTTTCCGCCCCGCAGGCGCAGGGCGCGACTCCCGAGAACGTTGTTGCGGCGGAGACGCCCAACACTTTGACGCAAACCGCATCCGAGAAGCTCGGCGAGGCTGCCGCGGAGGCCACACTGCGGGCCCCGCGCAAAGCGCCGCGCTTCGTACGGGAGCAGAACGAGCAGCCGGAGGTTAAGGCGCCGGAGGTCGAGTTCATCGCCCCCGCCGCCGAGACTCCTCAGCGTTCGCTCGCGGAACACGAAGAGACGGAGGAGCTAGAGATGACGAAGAAAGCAACCGCACACGTTCAGAAGGCGGAAGAGGAGCAGGACTTCATCACCGCCGAAGAGTACGAGCAGCAGGCGTCGGCGCCGGTCGTGCCGCTCTCGTTCACGAAGACTTTGAGCACACTCAAGCAGCCCGTCGAGCCGCGCCTCATCAAGACGCGCGAGGGCTGGCGCGACCGCAACGGCAACCAGCACATGGTCGAGTACGTCGAGTGGCACACCGTGGCCGACATCCTCGACCGCGTCGCGCCCACGTGGTCGCACGCCGTGCGCGGCATCGTCCAGATCGGCGAGATGGTCGCCGTTACCTGCGCCATCACCATCGACGGCGTCACGCGCGAGGGCGTCGGCACGGGTAACGCCGACAACGAGACCGGCATCAAGAAGGCCGAGCACGACGCCTTGAAGCGCGCCGCCATCAAGTTCGGCATCGCGCGCGAGCTGTACCAGCGCGAGTCGGAGGTCATCGAGCGCGAGGGCGCGGGCCCGCAGCCCGGCGAGTTCCCGCGCGACCCGCTCGCCAAGTCGATGGCCGACCTCGTCACGCCGAAGCAGCTCGGCATGATCCGGGCGCTGGCGCGCGAGGCCGGCGTGGACATGGACGAGGAGTGCCAACAGGCGATGCGCGTCCGCACCGAGGAGCTTTCGAAGCGCGCCGCTTCGAGCTTCATCGACCACCTCAAGGGTTTGCAGAACCAGCAGACCTTCGAAGTGCGCCGCGCGAGCTAAGTGAGCAGTGGTCGTTGGGCGGCGGGCGGCCGCGAAGCGAACTGCCCGCCGTCTCAAACATCTAAACGACCGCTTACAAGCAAGGGGTGAATGAAGATGACGACCGAAGAGATTCTTAAGGAGATGAAGCCGCTCACGCTTGAGCTGGACTACGCCGACGAGGCGTTGGAGCGCGAGCGCGTCGAGGCGGCACAGGCGGAGACGTTTGAGTTAG
>JBEVJD010000190.1:0-35516 GCA_040510435.1 Pyrinomonadaceae bacterium
AGGGACACTATCAGGCGGGTAGTTTGACTGGGGCGGTCGCCTCCCAAAATGTAACGGAGGCGCGCGATGGTTGGCTCAGGGTGTTTGGAAATCACCTGTAGAGTGCAAAGGCATAAGCCAGCCTGACTGTGAGACAAACAAGTCGAGCAGAGACGAAAGTCGGCCTTAGTGATCCGGCGGTTCCGCATGGAAGGGCCGTCGCTCAACGGATAAAAGGTACCCCGGGGATAACAGGCTGATCCTGCCCAAGCGTCCACAGCGACGGCAGGGTTTGGCACCTCGATGTCGGCTCATCACATCCTGGGGGTGCAGAAGCTCCCAAGGGTTCGGCTGTTCGCCGATTAAAGTGGTACGTGAGCTGGGTTTAGAACGTCGCGAGACAGTTCGGTCCCTATCTGGTGTGGGCGGAGCAGGTTTGAGGGAATCTGTCCTTAGTACGAGAGGACCGGGATGGATCCACCTCTAGTGTACGAGTTATCCCGCCAGGGGTAGCGCTCGGTAGCTACGTGGAGCATGGATAAACGCTGAATGCATCTAAGCGTGAAGCCAGACCTAAGATGAGACCTGCCAGTGAGACTCGTGGTAGACCACCACGTTGATAGGCTGGGTGTGAAAGCGTGGTAACACGTTTAGCTGACCAGTACTAATAAGTCCCTAGGCTTGACCGTAAAATTTACTGACGAGCAACAAGTGCTTGCACGGTTCGGCCTTTACTTCACTATTCGATTGTCAAAGCCCTCTGGGCTTAAGCTCTTTTAAGTTTTCCGGTGGTTTTGTCGAGAGGGTCACACCCGTTCCCATCCCGAACACGGAAGTTAAGCCTCTCAGAGCCCATGGTACTGCGCGGGTAGCTGCGTGGGAGAGTAGGTCGCCGCCGGATTAATTTTTAAACGAAAGCCCGCTCAGGGATAACCTGAGCGGGCTTTTGGTTTTTGAGCCCCCATGAAGAAGCTCTCTCCGAGTAACGTGAACGGGCTCCGCGCGACAGGCTAAGCCGGCTCATCAAATGGGCGTGCTTATTGCGGCACCCTGATGACCCCCTCAAACCAAACCTGTGCTGGCGGCGTCAGCCCGTTACACGGGGTCAGGTTACTGGTGATGTGGAAACGTCCGTTGCCCGTGGCTCCTGCGTGCCCTCCGGTACCACCGGCGACACGGAAAGGTACGCCGTGAGCGTTCGCCGCGGAGCAGTTGGCGGGGTTAGGCACCAGCACGAAGGGATCACCCTCGATGAAGACCTGATCGCCGGTTTGAGCATACGTATCGGTCGCTCTTAGGTCGAAGACGAGATTAGTCGTGGTATTGGTGCAGGCGGAGAAAACGGCGGTGTTAAAGCCGCCTTCAGTGTCAATTCCCGAGCCGGTGAAACTCAGCTCGATGTTTTCTGGAAAGGCGCCACACCGAGCGACGTTTGGTGCGGCGCCGGCCAGGTTGAAGTTTGAGCCCCCTTTGTAATGGGGGTTGACGTGATTATTCACCACGGCTGCCGAACTTCCTCCCAGAAGCTGGCCGGCAAGTATCATCAGCCCGGTGAATGTGAGAAGCATTGCTGTGAGTTTGGTCTTCATTGATTTAGCTCTCCTTTTGGGGGTTGCGTCATTTGTGACTTTCTTTATTCTCGGCCGTGGCCTTCGCGATTGAGAATAACAATCCGAAGCCGACCGTGCTCTTACAACCCCTAAGGCGTAAATCTCGCGCTAAAACTATCATTGAGGAAAATGAATGTTCATGTGTGAGACTCCGAACACGGAGTTAGGCCTCCCGGAGCCGATGGTGCTGCGCGGGAGAGTGGGTCGCCGCCGGATTATTTTTAAAGAAAGCCCGCCTGAGGATAGCTTGAGCGGGCTTTCGTTTTTCGGCGTTCTCCCTGACAATACCCTCAAGCTCTGCGGCCATACACTATCCAGCGAGGTGCTTCTCCGTCCCGTCATGCGACAAATGTTCGGACTCCTTCTGCTCACGCTCTCACTCGTCGGCGCGGCGGGCTGCGACGGCGGCGGGCACACGAATGCGACCTCGAACCGAGGCGGCGCGGCCGTGAACAGGTCGCCGGGCGGCGCGGCCGAGCAGTCGCCGGTCTACGGCTACGAGGTCGTCAACACCTTCCCGCACGACCCGCAGGCTTTCACGCAGGGGCTTGTCTTCCACGAGGGGGCGCTCGTGGAGAGCACGGGGCTCGAACGTCGTTCGACCCTGCGGCGCGTGGAGCTACAGACGGGCAAGGTCTTGCAGCGGGTGGACGTGCCGTCCCAGTTCTTCGCCGAGGGGCTGACGCTCTTCGGCGGGAAGCTCTACCAACTCACTTGGAAGGCCGAGAAGGGCTTCATTTACGACCCGCAGACATTTGAGAAGACCGGCGAGTTCACGTACGTCGGCGAGGGTTGGGGGCTGACGCACGACGCCGACTCTCTCATCCTCAGCGACGGCTCCGACAAGCTGCGCTTCATCGACCCGAACGGCTATCAGGTCAGGCGGACGCTCAGCGTGACGGACGGCGGGCGCCCCGTCTACAAGCTCAACGAGCTGGAGTTCGTGCGCGGCGAGGTCTACGCGAACGTCTGGCACCAGAACCGCGTCGCGCGCATCGACCCGCAGACGGGGCGCGTCAAGGGCTGGATCGATCTCGCGGGTCTGCTCAAGCCGGGGGATGTCTCGGACGAGGAGGCCGTCCTCAACGGCATCGCGTACGACGAGGCCGGCGACCGCCTCTTCGTGACGGGCAAGCTCTGGCCGAAACTTTTCGAGGTCAGGCTGAAGGCCAGATAGGCCGTCCGGGCATCTAAGAAGGGCGATGTCTTTCGAGAGCTACTTCCGTGCCTGCTCCTACGCGATGGTCGCGTGCGGCGTGCTGGCGCTCGCCGTCGCGGGTGGGGTCGGGCCGGTGCTGTCCCTGGCGTTCGCGGCAGTGCTCGTGCTCTCGTGGAAGTTGACCGAGACCCGCTGGCAGTTGTCCGAGCGCGCAGGGATGGTCGTCGTGCTGCTCGCGCTCCCGGCCTTCTACCTCGACTGGAGCATCCAGCGCGAGGGCGCGGTGGACGCCGCGGCGCAGGTTTACGCGGGCGTCAGCGCGCTCGTGCACTTCACGCTGCTGCTCTCTTCGATCAAGCTGCTTCAGGTCAAGTCCGACCGCGACTGGCTCTTCCTCTACCTCATCTCCTTCTTCGAGGTGCTGCTGGCCGCGGGGCTGAGCGCGAGCCCGACGTTCCTCCTCTCGCTCGGCCTCTACGTCTTCACGGCGCTGTTGGCCGTCGTCTGCTTCGAATTGAGGAAGTCTTCGCGCGTCGTTCCGCAGAGCGAGAGCCGCCTGCTCGTCGCCAACAAGCCCGGGCTCCTGCGCCGCAGCCGCGCGGGGAAGCGCCCGAAGGGGGCGAGGGCTTTGCGCAGGTTGCCGGTGGCGGCGGCCTGCCTGTTCCTGACGATCTTCGGGCTGGCGCTCCCTATCTTCCTCATCACGCCGCGCGCGGCCGAGAACATGCTGTTAATCCCGGGCGGCGCGGCCTCGTCCGGCTTCACGGGCTTCTCCGACCGCGTCACGCTCGGCGACATCGGCCGGCTCAACGAGAGCAACCAACTCGTGATGCGCGTCCGCGTCGAGGCGCCAGCGCGGGCGACGGGTCGCCCCCTGCGCTGGCGCGGCGTCGCGCTCGACCACTTCGACGGCCGTAACTGGTCGCAGACTGACGAGCACACGCCTTACGTTGACTTCGACGGGAACCTCTTCAAACTGGGCACGACCGAAGACATCACGCGCCTGACGACGCAGACCTTCTTCGTCGAGCCCATCGACACGCCCGTCATCTTCGCCGCGTCGCGCGCGCTCGCGCTCCAGGGCGCGTTCCCGTACGTCAGGCGCGACCGCGAGGACGCACTCATCACGCGCCCGCACACGGCCGAGCGCGTGACCTACACGGTGCACTCCGACACGCACGAGCCCGCGCCCGAACAGTTGCGCGCCGAGCAGGTGAGGCTTCCGACGGCCAACACGCCGAACCTCCGCCGGCCCTACAACGACTACCTGCAACTGCCGGCGAGCCTCGACACGCGGGTGGGGAGCCTCGCCGTGATGGTCGCCTCGCAGGCGCGCACGCGCAACGCCTACGACACGGCGCGCGCCATCGAAGCGCACCTGAGCAGCAACGCGTACGGCGGTGAATACAGATACTCTTTGGAGATGCGCGCCAAGGGCCCCGACCCGCTCTCGGACTTCCTCTTCAACGTGCGCGCGGGACACTGCGAGTACTTCGCGACGGCGATGGCCGTGATGCTGAGGACGCTCAGGGTGCCGGCGCGCGTCGTCAACGGGTTTCAGCCGGGCGAGTACAACGCCGCGGCCGACGCCTACATCGTCCGGCAGGCCGACGCGCACTCCTGGGTCGAGGTCTACTTCCCCGAGGCCGACGCCTGGGTCACGTTCGACCCGACGCCGGCCGACGGCCGCCCCGCGGGCACGAGCGGCTCGGGGCTCACGGGTCAGCTCCGTCGCTACGCCGACGCGCTTGAGCTGTTTTGGATTCAGCACGTGGTCGCCTATGATAGGCAGGGTCAGCGGACACTGGCGCGAACAATCTCCAGCCGGATCAACTCTTTCAGCCGCGCGGCGTCGGATTCTGCCGACGGCCTCGGGGCGCTTTTCGCCTCGTGGTTCGGCAGCAGGGGCGGCGGGCTCTCGGGGGCGCTCGGCTACGTCGCCTCGCCCTTCGCGCTCGCACCGGCGACGCTGCTGCTTGCGGGCGTCGGGCTGCTGTGGCTGCGCCGGCGAGGTTTTGCCGGTCGCCGTTCAAAGCGCGGCGGCGAGGAGGCGGCCCGGGCGGTCGTCGAGTTCTACGAGCGCATGACGGCGACGCTCGTCAGCCGCGGCATCAAACGCCGCGCCGACCAGACGCCGCTCGAATTCGCCGAGACGGTCGGCACGCCCGAAGTGCTCGCCGTCACGCGCGCATACAACCGCGTCCGCTACGGCGCGCACGACTTAACCCGCGCTGAGGCCGAAGAGGTCGAGCGCCACTTACTAAGAATAGAAGAAAGCCGTGAACCGGACAGAGTCGTGAACCGTGAACCGTAAACCGTGACAAGATTAAAGCGCGTCTTCTCTTGTTACGGTTTACGGTTCACGGTTCACGGCCTTTAACGGTTCACCTAAGATTTATGAAGAAAGTAGGATTCATCAGCCTGGGATGCCCGAAGAACCTCGTGGACAGCGAGGTGATGATGGGGCGTCTGAAGCAGGAAGGTTACGAGCTGACGAGCAACGCGGCCGAGGCCGACACGCTCGTCGTCAACACGTGCGGCTTCATCGACGCGGCGAAGAAGGAGTCGGTCGAGGCCATCCTCGAAGCCGCGCGCCTCAAGACGGAGGGGAAGTGTCAGCGGCTCGTCGTCGCCGGCTGCCTCGTCGAGCGTTACCGCGACGAACTGCGCGCAGAGATGCCCGAGGTTGACGCCTTCATCGGCACGAGCCAGATCAACGACATCACGATGGTCGCCGACGCGCGCGTCAACACGCGCTCACTTCCCGTCCTTCCGCTCGGCAACCAGACGGCGACATACCTCTACGACGAGTCAACGCCGCGCGTGCTCGCCACGCCCGGCCACTTCGCCTACGTCAAGATCGCCGAAGGGTGCGACCGCCCGTGCGCCTTCTGTTTCATCCCGCAGATGCGCGGCCACTTCCGCAGCCGCCGCTTCGGCTCCGTCGTGGCCGAGGCGAAGCAGTTGGCCGAGCAGGGCGTCAAGGAACTCATCCTCGTCGCACAGGACTCCTCGCGCTACGGCGAAGACCTGGGTGAGCAGGACGCGCTCGCGCACCTGATGCGCGAGTTGTGCAGTCTGGAAGGCATCGAGTGGGTGCGCGTGATGTACACGTACCCGACGCACATCAGCGACGGATTCCTCGATGTGCTGGCCGAGGAGCCGAAGGCGGTCAAGTACCTCGACATGCCTTTGCAGCACGCCTCGCAGAACGTCTTGAAGCTGATGAAGCGCGGCGGGAATCGCGCCTCGCTCGAACGCCTCATCGAGCGCGTGCGCGCACGCGTGCCCGGCATCGCCGTCCGCACGACCTTCATCACGGGCTTCCCCGGCGAGACCGACGAGGACTTCGAGGAGTTGATGACCTTTATTAAGAACGTCGAATTTGACCGCGTCGGCGTCTTCACCTATTCGGACGAGGAGGGCACGGGGGCCTTCGACCTCTCCAGCAAGGTTGATGCGAAGGTCGCGCGCGAGCGCCGCGCGAAGCTGATGCGCGCGCAGTCGCGCATCTCGCTCAGGAAGAACCGCGCGCGCGTCGGCGAGGTGGTGCGCGTGCTCTTCGAGGGCGCGTCCGCGGAGACCGACCTGCTCTGGCAGGGGCGCATGGAGACGCAGGCGCCCGACATTGACGGCTGCGTCCTCATTAACGACGCGCCCGAAGGATTCGCGCCCGAGCCCGGCCAGTACGTCAACGTCGAGCTCACGGAAGCGCAGCAGTACGATCTGGTCGGCAGGATAGTTTGAAGGCGGCTACAGTCTCCCCATGACGAAGGCTAAAGAATCGAGCGACTCGCTCGCCCACCCGGTAGTCGAGCCGGCGCACATCGTCGTGCCGGAGCGGAAGCGGACGGCGGGCGACTACTTCGCGTTGGCGCTGGCGACGTGGGGCGTGGGGCTCATCCCCATCGCGCCGGGGACGTGGGGCTCTGGTGTCGGCGTCGCCCTCTACCTCGGGCTCGGATACTTCTCGCAGCAGGTCTTCGACTACGCGGTCAGGCGCGGGCTCGACCTCGCGCCGCAGCAGTTCCCGGCGGTGATGACGACGGTGTTGCTGTTGGTTATCCTCGCGGTCGCGCTCGCGGGGATGTGGGCGGCGACGCGCGCCGAGAAACTTTTGGGGAAGAAAGACCCGGGCGCGGTCGTCGCGGACGAGGTGGCGGGGCAGTTGATCACGTTCCTGTTCGTGCCCTGGCAGACGACCTGGACGTGGACGGTCGCCGCGGGCTTCATCGCCTTCCGCGTCTTCGACATCTGGAAGCCGTACCCCGTGCGGCGGCTGGAAGGCTTGGGCGGGGGCCTGGGGATAATGGCCGACGACATGCTCGCCGGTTTCTACGCGGCGACGGTCATGTCGCTGCTCGTCACGCTGCGTACACTCTACTACTGACTAGGAGGGGTTTAGATGGAAGAGACGAAAGACCCGAAGGCTTCGACCGGAGGCGGCACGCCCGAGCGCGACGCGGAGGCGACGAGTTCGGAGACGTTGAGCGACATCGAGGCGAACGAGAAGGTGAGCGGCGGCAGCACGGGCGGCTCCGAGAGCAGCTCGCTCGAAGGCTCCTCGCCCAAACCCGACTCCGGCGGCGAAGGCCGCGCCGACGGCAGCGACACCGGCGGCCCGATGTGAATCTGCGAGTAGACAGTAGCCAGTAGTCAGTAGGCTTCGCTGTTCGTACCTTGACGCTTACTGAACGAAGATTCACTTAAGGTTTTTCTACTGTCTACTGGCTACTGACTTCTGACTCCTGACTCAATGCCTGACATCAAAATTTTCGTTGCGGACGACGTGAGCGAGAGCGGGTTGGGGCCTTTGCGCGAGGCGGGCTTCGCCGTGGAGAAGCGGGCGGGGCTGAAGGGCGACGAACTCGCCGAGGCCGTGGCCGGGGCGGACGGGCTCGTCGTGCGGAGCGAGACGAAGGTGACGGCCGGGCTTCTGGAGTCGGCCGCTCGCCTGCGCGTCATCGGGCGCGCCGGGGTCGGCGTGGACAACATAGACGTGGCGGCCGCGACGGGTCGCGGCGTCGTCGTGATGAACGCGCCCGACGGCAACACGATGACGACGGCCGAGCACACCCTCGCCCTTCTGCTCGCGCTCGCGCGGCGGGTGCCGCAGGGGCAGGCGAGTCTGAAGGCCGGGCGCTGGGAGCGTAAGAAGTTCGTGGGCGTCGAACTGCGCGGGAAGACGCTCGGCGTCGTGGGTCTGGGGCGCATCGGGCGCGTCGTGGCGAGCCGCGCCGCCGGGTTCGAGATGAAGGTCATGGCCTTCGACCCGTTCGTCGCGCCCGAGCAGGCGCGCGAGCAGGGAATCGAGTTGGCCACGCTCGAAGAGGTCTGCGAGCGCGCGGACTTCATCACCGTCCACTCGCCCCTGACGCCCGAGACGCGGGGACTGATCGGCGCGCGCGAGTTCGCGCGGATGAAGCCCGGCGTGCGCGTCATCAACTGCGCGCGCGGGGGGCTCGTGGACGAGCGCGCTCTCTACGAAGCGATTAAAGAGGGGCGCGTGGCGGGCGCGGCGCTCGACGTGTTCGAGGCGGAGCCGCCGCCCGCCGACCACCCTCTGCTCGGGCTCGAAGAGGTCGTGGCGACGCCGCACCTCGGCGCCTCGACGCGCGAGGCGCAGGAGGGCGTGGCCGTTATCGTCGCCGAGCAGATGCGCGACTTCTTCCTGACGGGCGCGGTGCGCGGCGCGGTCAACCTGCCCGCGGTCGGCGCGCAGGAGTTGAAGGCGCTCGAACCTTATCTGCACCTGGCCGAAAGGCTCGGGCGGTTTCAGGCGCAACTGGTAGACGAGCCCGTCCGCGCCGTCGAGATAGTGTATGCGGGCGAGGCGGCCGGTCTGGACGCGGCGCCCGTGACGCGCGCCTTTCTGGCGGGGCTTTTGCGGAACATGAGCGCGCGCGTCAACGTCGTCAACGCGCTGCTCATCGCGGAGGAGCGCGGCATCGGCGTGACCGTCTCGCACAGGCACGCGGCGACCGAAGACGTGCGCGAGGCCGTCAGGACGCGCGTGCGGACGACCGCGGGCGAGCACAGTGTGGCGGGCGCGCTCTTCGGCCCGGGCTCGGACGGGCGCATCACGGAGATCGACGGGTTCCGCATCGAGGCCGTCCCGGCGGGCAACATGCTCTTGACGCGGAGCAGCGACGTGCCCGGCGTCATCGGCCGCGTCGGCACCATCCTCGGCGACCACGGCGTCAACATCAGCCGCTTCCACCTCGGCCGGCGCGAGCGCGGCGGCGAGGCGATGGCCGTCATCGAGACCGACGCGCCCGCCGCCGACCCGACCCTCGAAGAGCTGCGCGCCTTCAGCCCCGTCCTCTCCGCACGCCGCATCTCGCTGGAAGATTAGAAGGGGCGTTGGGTGTTAGGTTCTGGGTGTTGGGTAAGAACTGCTTTATCTACCCAACACCCAGAACCCAACACCCAACACCCCTTCTTTCACCCAACACCCAACACCCAGCACCCCTTCTACTCCACCTCGAAGCGTGCGCGTTGCGAGGTGCTGGTCTTGGCGGAGCGGTCTATGGCGGTGATCTGGAGGACGTAGCGCCCGGGGGGGAAGGTCGAGAGACTTAATTCGGCCATGTAGGGGAGGCGCGTGAAGTCGGCGCCGTCCTCGGCCCGGAGTTTACTGAGCGGGGCGGTGAAGACGGGCTGGTCGTCGCGGAAAATCTGTACCTGGAGCGCCACGTCGGGATTGCCCGCGGAGCCCGGCATCGAGTTATAGACGAAGGTCAGGAAGCGTATGTGCGACGTGCGCTCGAAGCGCCGGTCAACGCTGAGGAGCACGCTGCGGGGCAGGTCTTCCGGGTTCAACTGCGCCGCCTGCTGCACGGCCGTCCGCTCGCCGAGGAAGATGCTGCTCATCTGGAACAGCTTCTTCATGTCGGGCAGCTCGACCCACTGCGTCGCGCTCCCCGTCCGGCCGCTGTGCGCGTCGCGCGTGGCCGCGCGCACCTGATAGAGGCCGGGCGGGAGCATGACGCGGAAGCTGTAGACGACGTGCTGCTGCGTCTCCGGGGTGATCGTGTTCGGCGTGACGCTCAGGCGCTGGCCGAACTGCCTGACGGGTTTGCCGCGGTCGTCGTAGACGGCGCCGAGCACGTCGAAGTCCGCGCGCTTCTGCTCGCCCGGCAGGAAGGTGAGCGCGCCGCGTTCCAGTTCGACCGAGATCGTGAGCAGGCTCCCCTCCGTCTCGCCGTGGGCGTAGCCGACGGCCAGCGAGGTCGGCAGCGCCACGCGCGGGAGCGGCGAGTGCAGCGCCGTCATCAGGTCGCGCTCGGCCGTGGAGGGCTGGCGGCCGTCCCGCGCGGCGCTCGACTTCTTGTCGTCCTTCTTCTTCTTCTCGGCGCGCGCGGCTTCCGGCGGCGCGCCGTTGTAGAAGCCGCGGCGGACGAGCACGCGCAGGTCGGGACGCTCGCGCACGGCGACTTCGATGCGCTGGTACTTCGACGCGCCGCCGCCGGAGGAGGCCGCCTCCGGCCGCCACGCCAGGAGGTAGTAGAGCGAAGTCTCCTTGAGCGCGCCCGACACGACGCGCCCGAGCGCGTTGGTGTTGACGAGCGCGCGCCCGCCCGTGTCGGCGGCGAGCGTGAAGAGCGGCGCCTGCATCGCCGAGACCTCGTTCGCGGAGGCGCGCGAAAGACGGCCGGCCGGGTCGAAGTGTCCCGGCTCCGAGGCGTCGGCCTGCCCCGTGCGCAGCCCCTGCGCGTCGAGCGAATAGATGACCACCCCGCCGCGCGCCGCCGCGTCCGAGATCGCCCGCATACGGTCGCGCAGCGCAGAGTTGCCGTCGTCCACGAGGAAACCGTCAGAGACGAAGAAGAGCACCTTGCGGCCGGGCAGCGGCCCGAAGCCGCGCACGACCGAGGCGAGCGTGTGCAGTGTGTTCACCGAGACGGCGCTCGACTGCTGAAGGATGTTGCGCGCGCGCGACTGCACCTGCGACTCGGCCATCTCGCGCCGGAGGAAGGGGTTGTCGCGCAAAAGGTTCTCGACGAAGTACTCCTGCACCGAGAGGTCGCTGCGCTCGATGGCCGCGGCGTGCACCTCGCTCATGACCGGGGTCTGGCCGTCGCGCACGGAGTAGGCGCGCGTGTTGATGCGGGAGGCGGCGGCGCGCAGCACGGCCTTGTTGTCCGTGAGCTGTTGGAGGAAGCCGACCTGCCCGCTAGCCGAGATGACGGCCGCCTCGTCGTTCTGCCCGATCTCCTCGTCGATGAAGCGCTGGATGGTCTTGCGGATGTGGACGGAGCTGGCGGGCGAGAGGTGGAGGTCGTCCACGAAGAAGACGACGGTGCGGCCGCGGTCGAGCGGGACGGCGCCGCCGCCCGCCGACGGCCCGTAGCCGCCGCCGCGCGCCGCGGCGATCTGCGCGTCCTCGTTGACGGTGCCGGCCTTGACGCGGTCGAAGAAGACGACCTGCTGCGGCTTGCCGTCCACGCGCAGCTCGAACTGCTCGGGCTTCAGGCCGTCCACGAACTTGCCCGAGCCGTCGAAGACCATCACGTCGGTCTGCACCAGCTCAGTGCTGATGCGCACGACCTCTTCGTCGTCTTTGACGGGCGGCGTGGGCGCGTCGGGCTGCTGCGCGCGCGCGGGCGCGAGCAGACAGAGCGCGGCGGAGAGCACGGCGGCGAGGCGCGGTCGGCAGAGTCTTCTGGAGATCATGGCGGAGAACCCCTGTCCGGAGCCGCTCTGGGTGACGGCGGCTGAAATATTAACACGCGGCGGCGGGGGCGGGGAGGGAAAACCGGGGCCGCGGCGTTAAAAAGAGGGCCCGAAACTTTCGCGGCGTAAGGCCGTATAAGTTCGCGTCTTTGTTCCATATTTTTGTTCACCCCGCGGGCCCTCGAACATTTGAGCGAACAACAGCCCACACTCAGACTTGCAGGCGTGACGAAGCGCTTCGGCGAATTCACGGCCGTGGACGGGTTGAGCCTGACGGTGAGCCCCGGCCGCATCTTCGGCCTGCTCGGGCCGAACGGCGCGGGCAAGACCACGACCATTCGCATGATCGTCGGCATCACGCGGCCCGACGAAGGGACTCTGGAACTCTTCGGCCGCTCCATCACGCCCGACTTGCAGAACCGCATCGGCTACCTGCCCGAGGAGCGCGGGCTCTACAAGCGCATGAAGGTCGGCGAACAGCTCAAGTTCTTCGCCGAGCTGAAGGGCTTCACGGGCCCCAGGGCGGAGGAGGCGCTCGACCGCTGGTTCGAGAAGGTGAAGCTCTCGGACTGGAAGCGGAAGAAGGCGTCCGAGCTGTCGAAGGGCATGCAGCAGAAGATACAGTTCATCGCCGCCGTGCTGCACGACCCCGACCTCCTCATCCTCGACGAGCCCTTCTCAGGGCTCGACCCCGTCAACGTCGAGCTGCTCAAAGACCTCGTGCTGGAGCTGAAGTCGGCGGGCAAGACCATCATCTTCTCGACGCACCAGATGGAGGTGGCCGAGCGCATCTGCGACGACATCTGCCTCGTCAACCGCTCGCGCAAAATCCTCTCGGGCAGCATCCGCGAGGTCAAAAGCGGCTTCGGACGCAACGCGGTCGCGCTGCGTTTCGAGGGCGGCGACGGCGTGCTCGAAGACCCGGCGCTGATCGCGTCAGTCAAGCGCCACAGTGACCACGCGGAGGCGCTGCTCGCGCCCGGCGCCGACGCGCAGGAGCTACTCAGGCGCCTGCTCGCCGCGGGCGCGCGCGTCACGCGCTTCGAGCTGGTGGAGCCTTCCTTGAACGACATCTTCATCGAGAAAGTGGGCGGCGACGATAAAGTGGGGGGCGGCGAATGACAAAATTCCGCGCGGTCGTCAAACGCGAGTACGTGCAGCGAGTCCGCAGCCGCATGTTCGTCATCGTCACCATCGGCGCGCCGCTCATGTTCGCGCTCTTCACGGTCGTCCCCATCCTCATCGCCGGCATCAGGACGGGCGGCCCGACGCGCCTCGCGGTTGTTGACCAGACCGGCCGCATGTCGGCGCGCCTCCGCGACTCGCTCAGGAACACACAGGCCGGACGCGACGACGAAGAAGAGAAGGCGCCGGCCGCCGCCATGAACCAGAACACGCGCGCGAACATGGAGCAGGCGGCGAGGGCCACGCAGCAGGGCTTCGAGGTCGAAGAGGTTGCGACCGAAGGGCGCACGCTTGAGGAGGTCAGGGCGCAGCTCGACGAGCGCGTCGGGCGCGACGAGCTGAACGGCTACCTCATCCTCCCGCCGGACGTGCTGGAGGGTGGCGCGGCGGAGTATTACACGCGCAACGTCGGCGACATGTTCACCATGAGGCAGGTGCGGAACGCGCTGACGCGGGCCGTGCGCGACGCGCGGCTCGACGCGCGCGGCATCAGCCCGGAGGTGATGCGCGCCGTCAACCAGCCCGTCAACATGAAGGCCACGAAGGCCGGCGGGGGCGGCGGCGATGCCGACCGCGGGCAGGGCTTCTTCCTCGTCTTCGGCGCGGGGTTCGTCATCTACCTCACCATCCTCATGTACGGCCAGGTCGTCCTCGGCGCGGTCATCGAGGAGAAGGAGACGCGCATCGCGGAGATTCTGTTCTCCTCCATCCGCCCGTTCGCGCTGATGTCGGGCAAACTGGTCGGAGTCTCGCTGGTGGCGCTGACGCAGTTCGCGATCTGGGGGGTGGCCATCGCCGGCATCAGCGCGTACTTCGCCGCGATGAGCGGGACGGTTGCCATTCCGCAGGTGTCCGTCAGCGTCTACGCCTATCTCGTGCTCTTCTTCCTGATGGGCTACTTCATCTACGCGACGCTCTACGCGCTGGTCGGCTCGATGGTGACGACCTCGCAGGAGGGCGGGCAACTCGCGATGCCGATCATCCTGCTGCTCGTCGTCGGCTTCTACCTCGCGTTCCCGGTCATCCGCAGCCCCAACTCCTCGTTCGCCTTCTGGGTCTCGCTCGTCCCCTTCTTCGCGCCCATCACGATGCTCATACGCATCGTGGCGCAGGAGCCGCCGCTCTGGCAGATCGCGCTCTCGCTCGGGATCGGCTTCGCGACCGTCGCGGGGCTGCTCTGGCTCGCCGCCCGCGTCTACCGCGTCGGCATGCTCATGTACGGCAAGCGCGCCACCATCCCCGAGATGCTGAAGTGGGTGAGACAGCCGTGAGGAGTAGGCAGTAGGCAGATGGCAGTAGGCCGTTCGCCCCGGAGGGGCGGGATGTTGGCAGATGGCAGTAGGTCTTAAGCCCCGGAGGGGCGGCATGTTTATAGTTACAAGTTGCCTTAAGCCACCAAGCTCCGGAGGAGCGACATGCACATGCCGCCCCTGACGGGGCTCCGGGTTCATTAGAACGTCTGAACTATAAACATGCCGCCCCTCCGGGGCTAATCAAGCAGCCTTCAACTGCCAACTGTCAACTGCCAACCAACAGCCATGCCCATCGAGATTGAGAAGAAGTACAGGCTTGAGTCCGGGCAGGTCGGGCCGCTGCGCGAGCGGTTGAAGGAGGCCGGCGCGGAAGGCGAGGGGTCGGCGGAGTTCGAGGAGAACGTCATCTACACGGGGCCGGGGCTCGACCCCGCGCGCCGCGTGCTGCGGCTGCGCCGCAAGGGCGCGCGCGCAATCTTCACGTTCAAGGAGCGCGACCTGTCGGGCTCCGCCATCAAGCGGCAGCGCGAGGAAGAGACGGAGGTCTTGGACGCGGGCGCTCTGGCGTCCATACTCGAAGCGCTCGGCTACCGCCCCGCGCTCGTCTACGAGAAGCGCCGCGAGACGTGGCGAGTCGCGGACGCCGAGGTCGTCATCGACGAGCTGCCCTTCGGACTCTTCGTCGAGATCGAGGGCGAGGAGGCGCGCATCATCGAAGTCGAAAAGCTCCTCGGGCTCGACCGCGCCGAAGCCGTGCACGAGCCCTACCCGGAACTGACCCGGCGCCACGGGACGCAGCGCGGCGACGTGTTCGAATCGCGTTTCTGAGCCACACGCCGACGGCACTCACGCCCCTGCCGACATTTCCGTTGACATCCTCCTGCGCCGCGCGGGAATATCGTCTGGCGTCCGCGTGCCCTGCGAACGCCCGCCCCCTCGTCCGACTTCAGGAGGTAAGCCCCTTTGAGATTCGACCCCAACATCTTCTTCGCGCGCTACCGGCAGGCGTTCGGCGCGCTCGGCTCTTACCAGTTCAGCGGCCTCACGAGCATGCTCGACGCGGCCGGGGCTGACGCCTCCTTCACGAGCGTGCGCCAACTCGCCTACGCCTTCACGACCGTCCAGCGCGAGACCAACGTCGCGGGCACGGTGGGCGGCCACTACGTCGCGCTGACGTACAACCCCATCACGGAGCTGGGCAGCTACTCGTACATCATGAGTCACTACGAGGGGCGGCGCGACCTCGGCAACACGCAGCCCGGCGACGGCTGGAAGTTCCGCGGCCGCGGCTACGTGCAGATTACGGGCCGGAACAACTACACGAAGTTCGGCCGTCTGCTCGGCGTCGATCTGGTCAACGACCCCGACCTCGCGCTCGGGCCCGTGGTCGCCTGGGACATCCTCTCGCTCGGCATGCGCGAGGGTCTCTTCACGGGCAAGAGACTCTCCGACTACATCCCGCTCGACGACCATCTCCCGGCCGACTACTACGACGCGCGCCGCATCATCAACCCCGGCGAGCTGCGCGTGCGACCCGAGGTCGTCAGGCAGATGGCGCAGAACGCCGTCCATTGGGAAGCAATCCTGCGCGCCGCGCTCGTCCCGACATCTACCGCAGACGAGAGCCTTCGCCCGACCGTCATCGGCGCGACGCCCGAGCCTGACCCCGCGACGGCGGATGCGGACGCGTCCGGCTTTGCCTCCATGATCCCCGGCATCGGGACGGTGGTCGGCAGGAGCGGCGGCATGGGAACGATTTCCGCCGACAGGGTCGCGCCCGCCGCCGACGGCCTAGCATCTCCCACGAACGGCGGCCAGTCCGCCGCAGTCGTCGTCCCCGTCCCGGTCGCGCCGCCCGCGAGCCCGCCCCCGACGAACGGCGCGGGGGCGAGCGCGGCCACGTCAGCGCCGCCCGGCGCACCCGCGCCGGTCACAAAGCAGGACTCCGCGCCGAGCGTCGGCGAAGTCACGCAGGGAGGCGTGACTCGGCCGGCGCCGATGCGGCAGACAGATTTTCTACAGGCTTCCGTCGGCGAGATGAGGCGCGTCTACGCGCTCGTGACAGGTCTGCTGGCGACGGGCGCGGGCGGCGTCTACGGGTTCGTCAAGAGCAACCCCTGGGTCATCATCGCGCTCATTGCCGGCGTGGTCGTCCTCGTCGTCTTCTACATCCACGTCCAGCGCGACCTCGACAAGGAGCGCATGCGCCTCGCCGCCGACCCGAACTCCGAGAACGTCCGCTGAAGTTTTCAGGGGAGTTGTAAGGGGCGCTCGCCGCCGCCCTGCGGGCTGCTGTTGCCGGAGGGCAGAAGGTCTGAGAAGTCGTAGACGATGCCGCCATCGTCCTCCACCTCTACGTTCGCGGCGCCCTGCAATGCCATTCGTTCAAGCGCCTCGCGGCTCTCCTCGATGCTGACGCGGCAGTTGAGCGCCACCATCCCCACGGTCAAACGGCAGCCCTTCGCCCCCGCGAGCTGAAGGATTCTGTGTTCGAGGTCGAAGTTCGGCTGCGCGGGCTTCGAGCGGAAGAGCTTCCAGGCGGCGAAGACGCCTGCCGCGGCCAGCCCACCGAAGAGGACGATCATCCCGACCAGCACGCCGACCTCTTTGGGGTCGCGGTTGATGACTAGATCGAAGAAGGCGGCGACGACGAAGAAGAGGCTGAAGAGGGCGACGCCGACCGCGAGGATGCCGCAGCCGAAGCGGAAGACAGGGGGCATCGAACCGGTCGGCTTCTGTAGTTGTTGGTTGGGGGTCATCTGAAGCTAGCTGTAGGTGCGGTCTTCAACGAGCGAGCGGCGAGTATATAACAGTTTGCATTTGAGCGTAACTGAAAGCATTAACCACAGAGACACGGAGACACGGCTTGATGTCTTTAGCTGTGTCTCCGTGTCTCCGTGTCCCTGTGGTTAATTCCTCCTACGATCTATAGCGGTTGGCAGTTGAGTGTGACCGTGTAGAGGCGGGCTGAGCCCGCCGGCTCTGCTCGGGCCGGCGGGCACTGCCCGCCTCTCAACGGTATGACAAATAGTCCCAGTCAAATGCAAGTCGCTATGTATTCACTTCGGCGATAAAAAGAGGGGGCACGCGAAATGGATTCGCGTGCCCCCTCTCTCGTTGCCGTCTATAGACCGGCGAACGGCCGACTACATGCCCATGCCGCCGCCCATGCCGCCCGGCATCGCGGGGGCCTTGTCGTCCTCGGGCAGCTCCGAGATGAGCGCCTCGGTCGTCAGCATGAGGCCGGCGATGGAGGCGGCGTTCTGGAGCGCCGAGCGCGTGACCTTGGCCGGGTCGATGACGCCCGCCTCGACGAGGTCTTCGAACGTCTCGGTGGCCGCGTTGTAGCCGTAGGACTCCTTCTTCGACTCGCGCACCTTCTCGACGATGACCGCGCCCTCTTTGCCCGCGTTCTGCACGATCTGGCGCAGCGGCTCTTCGAGCGCGCGGCGGACGATGGTGACGCCGATCTGCTCGTCCTGGTCGCCCTCGCCCTCCTCGTTGGCGCGGAACTTGTCGAGCGCCTTGGCCGCGCGCACCAGCGCGACGCCGCCGCCCGGGACGATGCCCTCCTCGACGGCCGCGCGCGTGGCGTGCATGGCGTCCTCGACGCGAGCCTTCTTCTCCTTCAGCTCGGTCTCGGTCGCCGCGCCGACGCGGATGACCGCGACGCCGCCGACGAGCTTCGCCAGGCGCTCCTGCAACTTCTCGCGGTCGTAATCCGAGGTCGTGTCCTCGACCTGCGCGCGGATGGTCTTGACGCGCGCCTGCACGTCGGCGTCCTTGCCGCCGCCGTCCACGATGGTCGTGTTGTCCTTGTCGATGGTGATCTTCTTGGCGCGGCCGAGGTCTTCGAGCTTGACGTTCTCAAGCTTGATGCCGAGGTCTTCCGAGATGACCTTGCCGCCGGTCAGGATGGCGATGTCTTCGAGCATCGCCTTGCGGCGGTCGCCGAAGCCGGGCGCCTTGACGGCCGCGACGTTGAGCGTGCCGCGGAGCTTGTTGACGACGAGCGTCGCGAGCGCCTCGCCCTCGACATCCTCGGCGATGATGAGGAGCGGCTTGCCGAGCTTCGCGATCTGCTCCAGCAGCGGCAGCAAGTCCTTCATCGAGCTGACCTTCTTCTCGTTGATGAGGATCAGCGGGTTGTCGAGGATGGCTTCCATCCGCTCGGGGTCGGTGACGAAGTAGGGCGAGAGGTAGCCGCGGTCGAACTGCATGCCGTCAACCACGTCCAGCTCGGTGTCCATCGTCCGCGACTCTTCGACGGTGATGACGCCGTCGCGGCCGACCGTCTCCATCGCCTTGGCGATCATCTCGCCGATGGTGCGGTCGCCGTTGGCCGAGATGCTGCCGACCTGCGCAATCATGTCGCCCTTGACCGGCTTCGCCATCTTCTTGATCTCGGCGGTGGCGCGCTCGACGGCCTTGTCGATGCCGCGCTTGAGCGCCATCGGGTTGGCGCCGGCCGCGACAGTCTTGACGCCCTCGCGGAAGATGGCCTGCGCGAGCACGGTGGCGGTGGTGGTGCCGTCGCCGGCCACGTCCGAGGTCTTCGAGGCGACCTCGCGCACCATCTGCGCGCCCATGTTCTCAAGGCTGTCCTTCAGCTCGATCTCCTTGGCGACGGTGACGCCGTCCTTGGTGATGGTCGGGCTGCCGAACTTCTTGTCGAGGACGACGTTGCGCCCCTTGGGGCCGAGTGTGATTTTGACCGCGTCGGCGAGTTGGTTGACGCCGCGCAAAATCGCCGCGCGCGACTCCTCACCGTGAATTACTTGCTTAGCCATAAGAATCTCTTCTCCTTCGATATCACGACTGCAAAGATGCTTGACACTGAAAAGACGACAAGAGTCTCGAAGACTACTTGCCGCCCTTCTTGCCGCTGGCCGCGCCGGCGCGCTCGATGACGCCGAGGATTTCGTCCTCGCGCATGATGAGGTACTCCTCGCCGTCGAGCTTGATCTCCGAGCCGCTGTACTTGCCGAAGAGCACGCGGTCGCCGGCCTGCACGTCGAGCGGGACGCGCTCGCCGTCCTCCCTGCGCTTGCCCTCGCCGACGGCGATGACCTCGCCCTCCTGCGGCTTCTCCTTGGCCGAGTCCGGGATGATGATGCCGCCGCGCACCTGTTCGCCCTCCTCGATACGCTTGACGATCACGCGGTCGTGCAATGGTTTGATGTTGGTAGCCATAATGCTCCTTTCCGGGTTCTGGGTAGATGAGTGTTTCGGTTTGATTGCCTTCCGGGCAGTTGCTTTTAACTGTCGCCCGACGGGAGAACTCTTCCGGCTGCTAACTCAAACGCCGTAGTTTTGCTAAGAAAATCGTTAATTTTTAGCACTCCCTCTGAAGGACTGCTAAAAATATAGCACTTGCCAGTTATTTGTCAATACGGGTGCCTGTGTGAAGGCTGTCGGAGTAGAGTTGACGGCTGCTGAAATCCTCTGGACACCTGCTGAAGTCGATTTTCTATTGCTAAAATTTATAGTGCGGCTGTTGGCATAAACTGTATACATGTAGATGCCGTCTCTACATCTGCTGAAGGCTTCTCTACATCTGCTGAAGGCTTCTCAACGACCGCGGGCAGGCATTTCGACGTTGCGGACGGAGTTTGGACGCCTGCGGACGGAGATTCAACAGGCTGGGATGGAGATTTTGCGTTTGCCGGCAGGGGGGCTACGGCCGCGCGCGGCAATTTCAAGTCTGGCGGAGGCGGTTCAGCGCTTGCGGCGGGCGGCGGTCTTGCGGGGGCGGTGGTTGTTGGAGGCGGCGGCGCGCTCCTGCGTGCGGTAGCCGGCGACGCGCTTGGAGAGCGTGTTGCGGTGGATGCCGAGTGTGGCGGCCGTGCGCGAGAGGTGCTCCTTGTGGCGCACGAGCGCCTTCTGGATGTAGAGTTTCTCGAACTCTTCGAGGGCCTCGTCGAGCATGATCTGGCCGTCGAGCATCTCGTCAATCAGGGCTTCGAGCCGGGCGCGCATAGGCATGGGGGTCGCTCCGTCCGTTCAAATAATATTTCGGTGGGCGCCTCAGATAAAGTCTTAAAGGGCGCCCGATTCTTCTCGGTTGCGGGCGCTCAGGCGAAAAGGTTCTGGTACTGCGCGAGGAAGCGCGCGCGTACCTCGTCCGAGGTGCAGAGCGCGAGCAGGCGCGCGCCCTCCGCGAGCGCGGGGCCTGTGCGCGCACGCGCGACCGCTTCGAGGTTGACGGGGAAGGCCGTCAGCGCCAGGTAGACGACCGAGCAGACGGCCACGCCGCGCACGAGCCCGAAGCCCGCGCCGAGCACGCGGTCGAACCACTGGAGCTTCGCACGTTTGAGCCCCGCGCGCGCCGACTCGCCGAGGATGAACCCGACCGCCAGCACGACGCCCACCATCACGAGGAAGCCCGCCGCGTACCCGGCCTCGGTAGACTCGACTAAGCCTAAGCCGCGCAGGAACGCGCCGGCCTGCTCGTACGTGTGCGAGGCGACGAAGAAGCCGACGACCAGCCCGATGCTCGCCACGAGCGCGCGCACGAACCCGCGCAGCGCGCCCGCCGCCACGGACGCCCCGACGATTGCGAGCACGAAGAGGTCGAAGAGGGTCATGGAAAAACAGTAGTCAGGAGTCAGAAGTCAGGAGTCAGAAGTAGAACCGCAGTCGATGGTCTATCGAGGGCCGGAGTCAACGCCGCAGAGCGAAGCCTACTGACTTCTGACTTCTGACTCCTGACTTCTCAGTCCTTTACCCGTCAGCAGTCGGTACGCTTCGAGGTAGCGGTCGGTCGTGGCGGCGGCCGTCTCGGGGGGGAGGGGCGGCGCGGGCGGCCGCTTGTCCCAGTTGAGCGTTTCGAGGTAGTCGCGCACGAACTGCTTGTCGAAGGAGGGCTGCGAGTGGCCGGGCTCGTAGGCCGCCGCGGGCCAGAAGCGAGAGGAGTCGGGCGTCAGCACTTCGTCGATGAGAATGATGCGGCCCTCGCTGTCTCTCCCGAACTCGAACTTGGTGTCGGCGATGATGATGCCGCGGTCGCGCGCGTATGTTTCGGCGTCGTGGTAGAGCGCGAGCGCGGTGTTGCGCAGGTGCTCGGTCGCCTCCGCGCCGACGATGTCGCGCATGCGCTCTTCGCTGATGTTCTCGTCGTGGCCGGTCTCGGCCTTGGTCGCGGGCGTGAAGATCGGCGCGGGGAGTTTGGCCGACTCTTTTAATCCCTCCGGCAGGCGGTGGCCGCAGACCTCGCCCGTGGCGAGGTAGTCCTTCCAGCCCGAGCCGGCGAGGTAGCCGCGCACGACGCACTCGACGGGGAAGACCTCCGTGCGGCGCGCGAGCGTCGCGCGGCCGCGGAGCAGGTCGGCCGAGGCGCGGATGGCCTCGGGCATCGCGTTGACATCCGTCGTGACGAGGTGGTGCGGCGTGATGTGCGCGAGGCGCGCGAACCAGAAGGCGGAGAGCGCCGTCAGCACCTCGCCCTTGCGCTCGATCTGCGTCGGCAGCACGCAGTCGAAGGCCGAGATGCGGTCGGTGGCGACGACGAGGAGGTGACGCTCGTCCACCTCGTACACGTCGCGCACCTTGCCGCGCCGCGCGAGCCTGAGCCCGGGGAGGGAAGTCTCGGCGACTGTCGGAGTGCCGGTCATGTCTTTGGTCAATGTCAGCCTTGGACGGTTTGTTTGAAAGCGGGAGCCCCCGGGGCGTGCGGGATTGTGCTCGCCCGCCCTGTTTGTTGTCAAGGGTTAAGACCGCGCAACAGAACCGCGAGCGGTAGCGAGCGGGTGTGTGCTGACACGCCGGGGCCGCATGATGTCTCTCTGACCCGCTCGCTACCGCTCGCGGTTCTGTTTCACGGCTTTTTTATCGCTTCGCGCAGGCGGCGAATCTGTGCGGCGTGGTTGTGCGCGTGGTCGGCGTAGATGCGGAGCCAGTCTTCGGCGGTGTAGCGGCCGGACTCGGAGTGTGTGCCGGCGCGCGACCAGTCGGCGTCGGTCATGTGATCGAGGAGTTGGCCGGTGGTGGCGCGGGCGCCGCGCAGGGCGTCGAGCGCGGGCTCGACGGGGCGCTCGTTGTAGCGCAGGCTCGCGGCATAGCTCTCCTGGTCGTAGCCCTGTATCTGCGGGTCGTCTTCGGTCAGGAGTTTGCGGAGGCGGATGGCGCTGTTCATCTCGCTGTCGGCGAGGTGCTGGACGACCTCGCGCGCGCTCCACTTGCCGGGGATGGGGTGGGCGGAAAGCGACTCCTCGTCAAAGCCTTCGAGGCTCCGCGCGACCTCTTCGTAACCGGCCTTGTACTGCTCGATGAGTGCCTGTCGTTCTTCGTTCGTCATAAGGCTCCTTAAATGTTGGGGGTGGTGAACGCCGTCGCGTTGTTGTAAATATCACACGTTCGGCGGCTTGGAAAGGGGGACGACTTCGGCGCCGGAGGCTCCGGCGTTTGTCCCGTGCCGGACAATGCCGTGGGCCGAAGATTATTTATTGCTTGAGTTTAGTCGGCCGGTTCGCTATAGTTCTTGATGTCCCAGGGCGCGCGCCCGCAGTGGCGGCCCCTTAACCGTTCCGCAATGACTCAAAAATCTGCCACCGCCATTCCCGACGTGAAGGATACTGGTGAAGAGAAGATCGAGGTGGGCGAGCGCAAGCTCAAGCTCCTCATCATCGAAGACGACGAGAAGATTCTCGAAGCCATCACCGAGTATTTTTCGCGCACGGGCTACACGGTGCAGACCGCGGAAGACGGTCTCTCGGGCGTCCAGGCGGCCTTGAACGACCGCCCCGACGCCATCGTCCTCGACCTCATGCTTCCCAAAATGGATGGGCTGGCCGTCTGCCGCGAGTTGCGGGAGAAGGCGGCTTACATCCCGATCCTGATGCTGACGGCCAAGGACGACGTGGTTGACAAGGTGCTCGGCCTTGAGATGGGCGCGGACGACTACATCACCAAGCCCTTCTCTCTGCGCGAGCTTGAGGCGCGCATTAAGAGCGTGATGCGCCGCGTCCGCGCGGCCTCGCGCTCCGAGAC
The DNA here is from genome assembly GCA_040510435.1 of Pyrinomonadaceae bacterium. Classification (GTDB taxonomy): domain Bacteria; phylum Acidobacteriota; class Blastocatellia; order Pyrinomonadales; family Pyrinomonadaceae; genus QHXN01. Next base: position 22,851 of record JBEVJD010000190.1, read on the forward strand.
GAGCGAGGACGCCCCGATCCTTCGCGGGCGGCTCCGCATCGACCCGGCCAAGCGCGAGGTGACGGTCGGCGACCGGCAGGTCGAGCTCACGCCCAAGGAGTTCGAGTTGCTCCGGCTCTTCGCCTCCAACCCCGGCCGCGTCTTCCCGCGGAAGTACCTCCTGGAGAAGATTTGGGACTACTCCTACGAAGGTTACGACCGCACGATTGACTCGCACATCAACCGCCTGCGAGCCAAGATCGAGGACAATCCCGAAAACCCGCAGATGGTTCTGACCGTCTGGGGCATCGGTTACAAGTTCAGCGACGAACAGCGCTGAAGGGTTCCACTCCCAGAGAAGGCCGCCAGAGCCTTCCCGCATAAGGGCGACGGGCGCACCCCGGCCCGCGACCCTTCCTAACCCCGAAAGACTTCAAACGGTCTCACCCTCCGAGCGGGCGCAATCACGCCCGGACGTAAAACTATGAACAAGGAAACGACCGGACACGACTATGCCGTGCTGAAGAAGGCGTGGAGCCGCGACTGGTTCGGCTCGCGCTGCGTGCGGCTGGGCCTGATCGCCGCGGCGGGCGCGTCGCTGTTTTTGAGCACGCCCGAGCAGCCACGCGCGCAGCAGCGCTACAAGGAGCCGGCCGTCAAGGTCACGGGCGTGAGCACGTCGGGCAACGTCGTCTCGATCTCGGCGGACGGCTCGCTCAACCGCGCGCAGACGTGGCAGGACGCGGAAGGCTTCCACGTCGTGCTCGTCAACGGCGAGGCGGCGGGCCCGACGCGCGGCGTACGTGTGCAGCGCGTCGGGAACTCTCTGGAACTGGTCGTGCCCGTGAAGCGCGGCGCGAACGTGACGGTGCAGCCGCGCGGCAACCGCCTCGACCTCGTCGTCACGGGCGGGCAGGGCGGTGCGCTGAGCGTCGAGAACTTCCCCGTCGAGACGCGGCAGACGGAGCGCCGGGCGGGCCGGGGCCAGTCGGCCCCGCGCGAGGAGTCGGCGGACGAAGTGCTCGGGCGCGCGCGGCAGCCGAAGGCGGAGCCGAAGCGCCGCGGCGCGGCCGAGCCGTCAACGGTCGAGTCCGCGCCGCACGCGCCGCAGCCCGCGGCGACACAGTCTTACGCGCCGACGCCCGTCCAGACGCAGGCTCCCGCGCCGCCCGTCGGCGCGGCGCCGTCGCAGTCAGAGCCGGTCGGCTCGCTCGACCCTGCGCAGCAGTCGGCCTCGAACCCGGTCGTCGCGCAGCCGGCCGCGGCGAAGGTGGACAAAGTGCAGGGTGAGGGGCTGTTGTCGTACCTCCTCTCGCTCCCGTCGCTGTTCGCGATGGTCGGCGTCGGCCTCGCGGGCTCGGCGGCCATGTTCGTCCGGCGCAGGCGCGCGGGCGAGGTTGACGATGAGAGCCGCACGGTCGAAACGAAGGACGCGCGGTCTGAGTCGCGCTCCGGGGCGAAGTCGGAGAAGCCCTTCGAGCACTTCAAGGGCGACCGCCGCAAGTCGGAGATCACCGTCCCCTTCGAGCGCCGCAAGGGCGGTCGCGGCGCGGAGGACGAGGCGACGCGGCGCGGGGAAGAGTTGGCCGCCGAAGCCGCCGCCAGGCAAGAGCGCGCGGCCGAGTCGAAGTCGCACACGTCAACGCCCTCTTTCCTCTTCGGCTCGTACCGCATTGACCAGGAGGTGGCGAGCCTCGTCGCGGGCGGCCCGCACAGCATCGAAGTCCTCTCGTCGCGCGCGACGGACGACCGCCGCTCCGTTGAGACCTCGTTGCTCAAGGCGCTGCGCGCGCCCGAGACGGACGAAGACGGCCGCCTCCGCGCGCGCAGCGCGCTCGAAGACTACGGCTTCGTCGCGCGCTCCTGCGCCGCGCTCCTGCTCGGCGGCGAGACCTTCGAGCGCGTGAGCGCCGCGCGCGCGCTCGGCGACATGAAGAGCGCGCAGGCGCTCCCGTTCCTGACCGAAGCGCTCTACGATCACGACCCGCTCGTCCGCACCGAGTGCGTCCAGAGCCTCGGCGCGCTGGGTCTGCCCACGGCCATCGGCGCGCTGCTCGACGTTGCGCGCCGCCACCAAGACCTCCCCGCCACGGTGCTCGGGCCGGCGCTCACCGCCTGCTCGGTCGAATCACTCGAACTCGACTGGAACGTTCCGGCGGTCGTGCGTGCCGCGGCCGAGGCGCGGGAGGCCGAAGGCTCGGACGTGCGCGCGCTCGTGCCCGTGTCCGATTACGAGGAGTTGCCCGAGTCTGTGGAGGACGAATCGTTCGTCGCGGCCCTCGTCCGCATCGAGAACACGGACGCAGAGTCGCGCGTGGGTGCCGCGCAGCACCTCGCGCAGTTCCAGGTGCGCCGCGCGGTCGCCGCGCTCGCCGCGGCCTCGCGCCACGACGCAGAGTCGGCCGTGCGCTCGGCCGCCGTCAACAGCCTCGGGCTCATCAACCACGAGTCGGTCTTCGCGCACGTCATCATGGCGCTCGCCGACGAGGCTCGGGAAGTCCGCGCGGCGGCCGCGCGCGCACTCTCGCGCCTGAGCTTCGAGCGCGCGGAGGCTTACGTCCGGCTCGGCGAGACGGCCGACTCGCGCATGCTGCGCGACGTGGCGCACGCGTGCGTCAAGGCCGGTCTCGCGGCGCAGGCCGTCGGCCGCCTGACGAGCGAAGACCGCCGGCAGGCTTACGAGGCGTTCTCGCTGCTCTCGCTCTGCGTCGGCGGCGGCGAGGTGGGGCCGGTGCTCGACGCCATCGGGTCGCACCGCGACGACGAGTCGAGCCTGACCTGCGTGCAGTTGCTCGGCGACTCGCTCACGCCCGAGGTCTGCGAGCACCTGCGCCGCCTCTCGGCCGAGGGCGGGATGCCCGAGCGCGTGCGCCGCTCCATCCTCGAAACGGTCGAGCGCGCGACGCGCACGCAGATGGCGGATGTAGTCTGACCGAGGCGGCGCCGGCGCGCGGGATTTGTTTGGTGACAACCCGGCCGCGCTATTGCATAATGGCGCCGCCCGCATCTCTTTTCCTTGGACAGCAGACATGCCCCTGAAGTCTAACTCACAAATGCACAGCCACATGCGAACCGTACTGCTCGTCATGCTCGTCGCGGCGCTGTCGCTCTCCGCCCTGCTTCTGGCCGGCGGCGCGAGCGCGCAGCGCGCACCGCGGCAGGGGAACGACAACGCCTCGGGCGGCAGGACTAAGCGCGTCATCGTCGGCCGCGGCAGCGAGTCGGGACAGGGCTCGCGCGTGACGATCACGGCCGACGACTCTCTGAAGGACTACTCGGCCTACCGCAGCGGCGACCGCTTCTACGTCGTGTTGCCGAAGTCGGCGGCCGGCGCGCGCGGTGGCGGCTCGGGGCGCGGCTATTCGGACATGCAGGTGCAGCAGCGCGGCGACTCGGTCGTGCTCTCCTATCGCGTCCAGCCCGGCGCGAAGCCGCGCGTCGAGCAGAAGTTCAATCGACTCGACGTGGTCTTTGACGTGCCCGGCGAGGGCGGGCAACAGCCCGCCGCGAACAACGCCGCGCGACAGCAGCAGCAACAGCAGCAGGCCCCGCCCGCCGAGAACCGAAACCCGCCCGCACAACAGAACAACCAGACGCAGGCCGCCACCCCCGCCCCGAGCGCGAACGCAGCGCCCGAACGTCGTCAACCCACGGCCGAGGAGGCCGCGAGGGCTCAGGAGGCCGCGAGGGCTCAAGCCGCGAACGCCGCGGCCGCCAACACGACCCAGCCCGTCGCCAACGCCGCGCAGCCCCCTGCGGGCGTTGACCCCGCCGCGCAGAATCCGCCGGCTTCGGTCGAGCCGACGCAGGAGCCCGCTCCTACCGCGACGCCCGCGGCCGAGCCGCAGCTCGCGCAGGCGCAGCAGCCCGCCCCAATCGCGCCCATCACCACGAACCAGCCCGCGTCTGCTACCCAGACCGGCACGTCGCTCGGCGCGTTCCTGATTCGCAACTGGGCCTTCGCGCTCGTCATCGCGCTGGTCGTCGTCGGCTTCGGGCTCATCCTTGCGGCGCGCCGCACGGCCGCGGCCACGCCCGCACCGGTCGAGGGTTTAGACGAAGACTCCGCCGCGAAGCTCGACGCGCCTCGCGCCTCGCGCGCAAAGGAGGTTTCGGCCAGGGCGCTCAACGACGCGTCGGCCGCCGCACGGGCTTCGACGCTCGACACGGCGAAGGCTTCGACCGTCATCGCCGCCGAGCCCGTCGTTAACACCGAACCCGTAACTTCGACCGAGACTGTCGGCACGACCGAACCCGTCAGCGCGGCCGAACCTGTGAGCACGGCTGAGACCGTCGAAACGGCCGAAGCGTCGGGCACGGACTTGAAGCCGCTCGCCGCCGCCACCGCGCTCGCGGGCGGCGCGGCCGCCGCGAAGTCGAGGAAGCAGTCGAGAAAAGATGCGAGGCAGGAGGCCAGGCGCAAGAAGAAGGGCGCGCACGCCGAAGAGCCCGCGGCCGAATCGACGGTCGCCGCCCCCGTCGTTCAAGAGCCGGCCGTCGAAGAACAAGCGGTCGCCGCGCCCTTCACGGAAGAGACCGCCGCCGTCGAGCCCGTCTCCGAAGAGACGCTCGTTCACGAAGAGACTTTAGTCGAAGCCCCGGTCGTCGAAGAGACTCCGGCCGTTGAAGAGACCGCCGTCGCAGAAACGTCTTTCGTCGAGCAGGCGGAAGCGCCGGCCGAAGTCGAAGAGACTGCTGTCGAAGAGGTCGCTCAAACGGAGACGGTTGTCGAAGAGGTCTTGCAGGAAGAGCCGGTCGCGGTCGCGCTGGCCCCTTCGACCGAAGATGCCGCCGAAGTCTCTACGGAGCCCGAGGCTGCGGAGCACTTGACCGCCCCCGCCGTCGAGACGGCCGAGCCTACAGAAGCGGAAGTCACAGCACCGGGCGTTGAGACGGCGGTGTCGAGCTTCGACACTTCGGAAGTCGAGACCACGGAAATTGCTCCCGTCGCGGCCGAACCCGTCGAGCCTGTTGTGGCTGACGAGCCCGTTGTGGCGGAGGCGCCCGCGCCCGTCGCGGAGATCGAGCCGGCCTTCGCGCCCGAGCCCGAGCGCGTGCTGGACGAGACACGACACCTGCTCGAAGGCGAGCAGTACGACCGCGCCGTTGTCGGCTCGCACGACGCGATGGCGCGCCAGATGATCGCCGCCGAACTGCTCTCGGCGCTCGCCGGGCGCAACGCGCTGAGGCGCGAGCGCGCGAGCACGGCCTTCGTCGAGCACGGCTACTTTGACGAGACCGCGCGCGACCTGCGCGAGGCGGACGCACCGGCCGAGCGCTCGGCCGCCGCCCGCGCCTTCGCGCACCTCGGCGACCCCAAGGCCACGCCGCTGCTCGTCGCGGCGCTCGAAGACCCCGTGACGGACGTGCGCCGCGCGGCCGTCGAAGCGCTCGGCGCGCTGCGCGACCCCTCGGCCGTTGAGGCGCTCGAAGCACTCCTCGAACGCGAGCGCAACGAGCGCAACCGCATCCCGCCCCGGGTCATCCGCAACGCCGTTGACTCCTGCCGCGAAGGCTTCGCCGAGACGCCGGCCGCCGAGCCCCGCGCCGAAACTCCGACCTTAACGACGCCGTCGGTCGTCCCCGCCGTCGAGACGCAAGAAGCCGCGCACACCTTCGAGCCCGAGGCCGCGCCCGTCGAAGAGCCCGCGCGGGTCGTTGATGCGCTGCCGGCCGAAGAGCCCGAGCCCGTCGGCGTCGAGCACGCGGACGAGGACGCGACGGTCGAGGTCGCCGCGGTTGAAGATGTTGCTGTCGAGAACGCGCCCGAACCGTTCGCCGGTGTCGCCGCGCCTGACGTTACTGAAGAGACTTCGATCTCCATCGAGCCTTTCGACGCCGAGACAGCCAAGGAGTTGATAATCGCGGCCGAGGCGACGGGTGAGACGGCTCACGTCCCCGAGCCCGTCCACGCCGAAGAGGCTTTCGACGCGGTCGCGCAGACCGGCGTCGAGCCTTACGTCGAACCCGAGCGCCCCTTCGTCGAGCACGAAGCAGAGGCCGCAGAGGCGCGCGAAGAGGTCGCCTCCGGCGTCGCCGAAGAGGCCGGCATCCAGCCCTTCGTCGGGCAGGACGAAGAGGTCACGACGGAAAGCACTTTCGACCTCGTGACGGAGGCGCGCGAGTCCGAGCAGGCCACTCTGTTCGACGCGGGCGCCGAAGAGGTCACGCGCGAAATCGAGCCCGCCGCGGCCGACTCCTCGAAGGAGTTGACCCCTTCAACTTCCGAAGTCGCCCCGGGCGAGTGGTTCGACTTCGACATCAGCGAGATGGGCGGCGGGACTCAGCCCGCGGCCTCCGTACTAAGCACGTCTGAACCGGTCGCGCCCGAGCCTTCCGCGCCCGAGCCCGTCTTCGAGCTTTCGTCCGGCGAGACCTTCATGGCTCCGGCCGCCGCCGAAGTCGAAGAGGCCGCCGACGAGCCCGAGCCCGTCGTCGAGGCACACGCCGAAACGACCCGCGACATAGAGGCCGCCGAAGCCGCGCCTTACGTCGGCGAGCCCGCGCCCTCCGTGCACGAGCCCGCGGCTGAGGCGCGCGAGAAGGGGCTCGCGCCCTTCGACGAGTTCTCGACCGTTCCCGCCTCCATCCAGCAGCGCATCGCGAGCGGCGACGCGCGCGAGCGCGCCGCGGCCCTCGTCGAGCTCTCGCACGTGGATACGGACGAGGCGTTCCAGCAAATCTGCGCCGCCTTCGACGACCAGGCGCGCGAGGTGCGCAGCGCCGCCGCGCGCGCACTCTACGAGCTGCGCGCCGACCGCGCCGACTCCTTCACGCGCGCCCTGCGCGAGGCAAGCCCCGAGCGCCGCCGCGAGATCGGCGCGGCCATCGCCTCGTCGGGGCTGGCCGGCGAGTCCATCTCGCAGTTGACGGGCGAGAGTCGCGAGCGCACCTACGAGGCGTTCTCTCTCCTCTTCCTGATGGCGAAGGCAGGCGAAGTGCAGCCGCTGCTGCGCGCCATCGAGGGGCACCCGAGCAACGAGGTGCGCCTCGCCGTCGTCAAGCTGCTCGCGCTCTCCGGCCAGAAAGAAGTGCTGCCGGCCTTCCGCCGCCTCGCGGTGCGCGGCTCGCTCCCCACCGAGGTGCGCTCGGCCGTCATGGAGGCCATCTACCAAATCAGCAGCAGCCAGCCCACGCACGCCTGAAAGGCCGTGATAAGTGACAAGTGATAAGTGATAAGTTAGACTTTACTCTTAACTTATCACTTATCACTTGTCACTTATCACGGCCTTTATGCCTTTTAAGCTCCGCTCCGAATTCAAGCCGCAGGGCGACCAGCCCGCCGCCATCGACACGCTCGTCCGCGGGCTCGACGAGGGCGCGAAAGACCAGGTGTTGCTCGGCATCACGGGCTCGGGGAAGACCTTCTCTGTCGCCACCGTCATCGAGCGCACGCAGCGCCCGACGCTCGTCATCGCGCACAACAAGACGCTCGCCGCGCAGCTCTACCAGGAGTTCAAGTCGTTCTTCCCAGAGAACTCGGTCGAGTACTTCGTCTCCTACTACGACTACTACCAGCCGGAGGCTTACGTCCCGGCCTCGGACACGTACATCGAGAAGGAGGCGACCATCAACGAGGAGATCGACCGCCTCCGCCTCTCCGCCACGCGCGCGCTCTTCGAGCGGCGCGACGTGATCGTCGTCGCCTCGGTCTCCTGCATCTACGGGTTGGGCGACCCGGACGCCTACTACAACATGATTCTCTTCGTCGAGCCGGGGATGAAGACGACGCGCGAGCAGTTGTTGCAGCGTCTGGTCGAGCTTCAGTACGAGCGCTCCGACATCGAGTTCGCCCGCGGAAGTTTCCGCGTCCGCGGGGACACGGTCGAGGTCTACCCTTCGTACCAGGATCAGGCTTATCGCATCGAGCTGTGGGGCGACGAGGTCGATTCGATCTCGACCATCGACCCGCTGCTCGGCGAAGTGCTTGAGAAGCACACGTCGCGCCTCCCCATCTACCCGAAGACGCACTACGTGATGCCGAAGTCCACGGTCAAGCGCGCCATCAAGACCATCCGCGACGAGCTGGAATGGTGGGAGCCGCAACTCATCAAGGAGGGCAAGCTCGTCGAGTCGCAGCGCCTGCACCAGCGGACGATGTACGACCTTGAGATGATCAAGGAGATGGGCTTCTGCCGCGGCATCGAGAACTACTCGCGCCACCTGACCGGCAAGCCGCCGGGCTCGCCGCCGCCGACGCTCCTCGACTACCTGCCCGAGAATTCGATGGTCGTCATCGACGAGTCGCACCAGACCGTCCCGCAGATACGCGGCATGTTCAACGGCGACCAGTCGCGCAAGCGCACGCTCGTCGAGTACGGCTTCCGCCTGCCCTCGGCGATGGACAACCGCCCGCTCAACTTCGAAGAGTTCGAGGCGCGCATCGGCCAGACCATCTACGTCTCGGCCACGCCCGGCCCCTACGAGCTGACGCGCACCGGCGGCGAAGTCGTCGAGCAGATCATCCGCCCGACCGGCCTGACAGACCCGATTGTCGAGATACGACCCGTCAAGGGGCAAATCGACGACCTGCTCGGCGAGTGCCGCACGCGCGCCGAGCGCAACGAGCGCGTCCTCGTCACCACGCTCACGAAGAAGATGTCCGAGGACTTGACCGAGTACTTCGCGGAGGTCGGCGTCCGCGTCCGCTACCTGCACTCGGACATCGAGACGCTTGAGCGCATACGGATTCTGCGCGACCTACGCCGCGGCGAGTTCGACGTGCTCGTCGGCATCAACCTCCTGCGCGAGGGGCTCGACCTGCCGGAAGTCTCTCTGGTCGCCATCCTCGACGCGGACAAGGAGGGCTTCCTCCGCTCCGAGTCCTCGCTCATCCAGACGATGGGGCGCGCCGCGCGCAACAGTAACGGGATGGCGATACTCTACGCCGACAAGATGACCGACTCGATGAAGCGCGCCGTCGGCGAGACCGAGCGCCGCCGCGCCATCCAGGAGGAGTACAACCGCGAGCACGGTATCACCCCGCAGACCATCATCAAGTCCATCGAGGCCACGCTCGTCACCGCCTACGAGGCCGACTACTTCAAGGTGCCGCTCGAACTCGAATCGATGGAGGACTACACGGCGGCCAACATCGAGGCGACAATCACCCGCCTCGAATACGAGATGCGCGCCGCCGCCAAGGCGCTCGAATTCGAGCGTGCCGCCGAACTCCGCGACCGCGTCAAGTACCTCCGCGAGCGCGAGTTGACGATGACGTGAGAAGGGATGCTGGGTGTTGGGTTTTAGGTGTTGACTTGTCTTTGACCAACATCCAACACCCGGCACCCAACACCTCTCTTAGAGTTACGTTGTCCGCAACCCGTCGCCCGCGACCGACGGCGCGAAGACCTCGACGGCCGTGTAGCGGCACTCTCAACAGATGTTGATTAAGCAGCAGCAGGACGAGATTCAATCCTTTCTCGCCGACGCGAGCAACACGGCGGGCGGGCGGGCCGAGCGCGTGCTCTTTCCCGAGAGCGCGCAGGAAGTGGCGCGCGCGCTGGCCGAGGCTTCGCGCGAGGGCACGCCGGTGACGGTGGCGGGCGCGGGCACGGGCATCGTCGGCGGGCGCGTCCCCTACGGCGGCGCGGTGCTCTCGACGGCGAGGCTGAACCGCGTGGGCGAGTTCGTGCGCGAGACATGGGGCGGCGGCCACGCGACGGCCGGCGCGGGCGTCGTGCTCTCGGACTTCCAGCGCGAGGCGAAGGCGCGCGGCCTGCTCTACCCGCCCGACCCGACCGAGGGCAGTTGCTACATCGGCGGGACGGTGGCGACGAACGCCTCGGGCGCGCGCACGTTCAAGTACGGCCCGACGCGCGCCTACGTCCGCGCCCTTCAGGTCGCGCTCACGACCGGCGACCTCTTAGAGATTCGACGCGGCGAACTGTTCGCGGGCGCCGACGGCACAGTCAAAATCCCTCTGGGCGGGGGCCGCAAGATAGAGGCGCGGCTGCCCACCTACACGATGCCCGCGACGCGCAAGCACGCCGCCGGCTACTTCACGCGGCCGGGCATGGACTTGATCGACCTCTTCGTCGGCAGCGAGGGCACGCTCGGCGTCGTCACCGAGGCCGAACTGTCCTTGCTCGTTCAGCCCGAAGGCGTCCTCTCGGGCGTCGTCTTCTTCAGGCAGGAAGAGTCCCTGCTCGACTTCGTGCGCGAGGCGCGCGCGCGTTCGCTGCAAACGCGCGCGCCGTCGAACGGCGGGGCTTCGACTCAAGCAGAGAGCCTTGACGCGCGCGCGCTCGAATACTTCGACGGGGAGGCTTTGAACTTCCTGCGCGAGCGTTACCCGCTGGTGCCGTTGGGTGCGGCGGGCGCGGTCTTCTTCGAGCAGGAGACGACCGCCGCGGCGGAAGAGACGTTGATGGGCGGGTGGCTTGAGTTGGTCGAAAAGCACGAAGCGCTCGCAGACGAGTCGTGGTTCGGCACGAACGAGCACGACCGCGCGGAGATGCGCGCCTTCCGCCACGCGCTGCCCGTGATGGTCAACGAATGGCTCAGCCGCCGCGGCCAGCGCAAGGTCTCGACCGACATGGCCGTGCCCGACGCGGCCTTCCCCGAGATGCTGCGCTTCTACAAGGAGACTTTGCGCGCGGGCCGGCTCAGTTACGTCATCTTCGGCCACATCGGCGACAACCACGTCCACGTCAACATCCTCCCGCGCGACGACGCCGAGCAGGCCGCCGCGCGCGAGACCTACGGCCGCTTCGTCGAGCGCGCGGTCTCTTTGGGCGGCACCATCTCGGCCGAGCACGGCGTCGGCAAGATCAAGCGCGAGTACCTGCGCGCGCTCTACGGCGAGCGGCACTTGCGCGAGATGGCGGAACTCAAGCGCGCCTTCGACCCGGCCTGTGTCCTCGGCCGCGGCAACGTCTTCGCCGAAGAGTTCCTGCCCGCGCCGGGCGTGAACTGAGTTTTAATACCCCGCTTCTGCCGAAGGTCAAACTCATGGTAGAAACTTCGGGCGGCGCACCCGTCCTGCTCTACGACGGCGTGTGCGGCTTCTGCAACAAGTCTGTGCAGTTGATACTTGACCACGACCGGCGTGGTGAGATGCGCTTCGCCGCGCTCCAGAGCGACTACGGGCAGGCGGTCATCGAGCGCCACCCGGAACTGCGCGGCGTGGACTCGGTCGTCTACGTCGAACGGGCGGCGGGCGGCGAGCGCATCCACATCCGCTCGGACGCGGCGCTGAAGGTCGCGGCCTACCTCGGCGGCTTCTGGAAAATCTTCCTCGCCGCCAGGATCATCCCGAGGGGGCTGCGCGACTATCTCTACGACCTGTTCGCGCGCAACCGCTACAAGTTCTTCGGCAAGTACGACAGTTGTATGCTCCCGCCGCCCGAGGTGCGCTCGCGCTTTCTGGAAAGTAGTCAGTAGCCAGTAATCAGTAGGCTCTGCTTAATTGGCACTGACTCTGTCGGGCGGATGGTTCAACTTGAGAACGTTTCTTCTACTGACTACTGACTACTGACTACTGTCTACTTATCAATGTTCCGCTTCACCACAGCCGGGGAGTCGCACGGGCGCGCGCTGGTCGCGATAGTCGAGGGTCTGCCCGCGGGGCTTCCCGTAGACGTGGAACTCGTCAACCGCGAGCTTGAGCGCCGGCAGTGGGGCTACGGCCGCGGCGGGCGGATGAAGATCGAGCGCGACCGTGCGGAGTTTTTGAGCGGCGTCCGCCACGGCCGCGCGCTCGGCTCGCCCGTCGCCTTGCAGATTGAGAACAAGGACTGGAAGAACTGGACGGGCGTCATGTCGGCCGAGCCGCCCGACCCCGAGATAGCGCCCGAAGAGAAGATGCGGCGCGTGAAGCGCCCGCGCCCCGGCCACGCAGACCTTGCGGGCGGGCTCAAGTACGGCGCGCGCGACCTGCGCGACATACTCGAACGCGCCTCCGCACGCGAGACGGCCGCGCGCGTCGCCTGCGGCGCGCTCGCGCGCCAGTTGCTCTCGCACTTCGGTGTCGAGCTACGCAGCCACGTCGTCCAGCTCGGCGGCATCCCTGCTCAGCCGATTGATGCCGACTGGGAGCGCATCAGCTCCATCCCCGAAGACGCGCCGCTGCGCTGCGCCGACGCGGAGGCGCAAGGGTTGATGGTCGCGCTCGTGGACGAGAAGCGGCGCGAGGGCGACACGCTCGGCGGCGTCTTCGAGGTCGTCGCGCGCGGCGTCGTCGCCGGGCTCGGCTCGCACACGTCCTGGGAGGCGAAGCTCGACGGGAGGCTCGCGCGCGCTCTGATGTCGATCCCGGCGGTCAAGGCCGTCGCCATCGGCGCGGGCGTCGAGGCGGCTTCCTTGCCCGGCTCGCAGGTGCACGACGAGATCGGGTACGACGAAGAGAGCCACGCCTTCACGCGGCCGACGAACCGCGCGGGCGGCCTCGAAGGCGGCATCACCAACGGCGAGGAGTTGCGCGTGCGCGGCTTCCTCAAACCCATCTCGACGCTCCGGCGCGCGCTCCGCTCCGTGGACATCGAGACGAAGGCGGAGGAGCTGGCTGCCTTCGAGCGCTCCGACGTGACGGCCGTCCCCGCGGCCGGCGTCATCGGCGAGGCGATGGTCGCGCTCACGCTCGCCGAGGCCATGCGCGAGAAGTTCGGCGGCGACCACGTCGAAGAGATGCGACGGAACTTCGACGCCTACGTCGAGCAGATGAGGGAGTATTAAGGGAAGTAGGCA